>NZ_CBDRIY010000009.1:0-172610 GCF_965344335.1 Nocardiopsis eucommiae | reverse complement strand
TCTCGAATCAGGCACGATCCCAGTACGGTTGGGTCGCATAGTTACCTTCACGTGACATATTCTTGTGCTTTGCGTAAGTCGAATGTCGCTTTTGCCTTTTTCGGGTGTGGGGGAGTTCATGGTCAGTCGGGTTCTGGGCCTTGTGGGTGCCATGGTGCTGACGGGTCTCCTGGTGGCCGGGTGCGGGTCCGACCGGGGTGGTGGGGACCCGGAGGAGATCGAGCCCACCCCCGACCTCGGGCAGGAGCCGGAGGAGGAGCCGGTGGACGGCGTCTCCAACGACGACGTGATCGTGGTGGTCGACGACGGCGTCGAGGTGCACGAGGACTGCGCCAACCGCGAGGTCGTGGTCAAGGCCGACGACGCGGTCGTGATACTGGACGGCGACTGCGGTCTGGTCCGCGCCACCGGGCGCAACTCCGTCGTCGAGGTGGGCACGGCCGAGAAGATCGTCCTCGTGGGTGTGGACAACCAGGTCTCCTTCGCCACCGGGGACCCCGAGGTGATCAACCACGGGCGCAACACCACCGTGAGCGAGGGCGGCACCGCCACCCCCGAGGCCGAGTAGGACCCCCGTGCGGAGGGCCTTCCCGCCCTCCGGGTACGAACCCCCGTCCGTTACCGTGGTGCCCGTTCGCGCACACCGTGTCAGCGTGCCCGAGGCCCGCGCCGGAGGTGGCGCCGGGAGACGGAAGGGCCCGTGTTCTCCGGTTTCCGTTCACCCGGACCGCTTCGAGGCGGTACGGTCGATCCTGTCCCGACACGTCGGTTGGTTCGGACGACCGTCCGGTTCCCCCTGCGGGTGCCGAGACACGACCGCACCCGTCAGTCCGGTCGGGGCACGCTCTTGACGAATGGAGGGGTGGGGCGGGTGAGTGGTTATGTCGCTCGGGTGCGGCATGATGAGTCGCCTGGCGGCGACATCGGACTCGATCCGCTGGTGCACTCCGCTGCCCAGCGTTGGGCGGAGTCGGACCCCCTGCTGCCCGAACCCGTGGGGTTCGCGGCCAACTCCTACCCCCTGCTGACCGTCAGCGACGAGGACGGGCGAACCGTCGCCGCGGGCAGCATGCACTACACCTGGTACCAGCCGGGCGAGGTGGGCCGTATCTGGGGCGTGCCCGACCAGCACTGGCTCACCCCCATCGTCGGCGGCCCCGAACCCGCCCGCGCCCTGGACTCCCTGCTCACCAGCTGGCGCGATCAGATCGAGGACCTGCCCACCGGCACCGGCTCGGAGTCGGCCGCCCTGGTGAGCTGGCCCGCGCGCGACGTCGAGGGGATCATCCCGCTGCAGCGCCACGGCCTCCAGCCCTACACCGTGCTCGCCGCCCGCCAGCGCCGCCGTGGCGTACCGCCGTCGCTGCCCCCGCGCGACGTGGCCATCCGGCTGGCCGACATCAGCGACCTGACCCAGGTGGTGGGCCTGTTGATGGAGGAGCACCGCTACGAGCAGCACTTCGGCGGGGTGTTCCTCCAGCCCGACACCGCCGAGCAGACCCGCAAGGTCGCGGCGCGGGCGCTCAACCGTTCGCGTTCGTGGATCTGGTTGGCCGAGCGCCGGGGCCGGGCCGTGGGACTGCTGTGGGTGTCGCCGCCCGAACGCTCCCGCTGGGCGAAGTCCCTGGTGCGGGCGCGCCCGATCGCGCACATCGGCTACGGGGTGGTCGCGGACGCCGAACGCGGTCGCGGGATCGGCACCGCCCTGGTGAGCCAGGCGCACCAGGCTCTGGACAGCCACGGTGTGGGGGTGTCGGTGCTCAACTACGCCGCCATGAACCCGCTCTCCGGGCCGTTCTGGCACCGGATGGGCTACCGCCCGGTGTGGACGACCTGGGAGGTCCGTCCCGCCCTCGCCCTGCGCTGACCTCGGTGCGCGCCCAGGGCGATCGCGGCCCCGGTGACGGAGTTCACCTCGCGGGCTGGTTAGCCTGGGCGCGCAAGCGCAGTGTGGCGTGGAGAGGTGGAGCCGATGAGCGCGGACGACCGCGGACCCGAGGGTGCCGAGCACGTGGAGATCGTGGAGGTGGGGCCGCGTGACGGCCTCCAGAACGAGTCCACCGTGCTGTCGGTCGAGGACCGGGTGGAGCTGATCGACCGGGCCGTGGCCGCCGGGGTGCGGAGGATCGAGGCGGTCAGCTTCGTCCATCCCAAGCGGGTGCCGCAGATGGCCGGGGCCGAGGAGGTCATGGCCGGGGTCACGCGGGTGCCCGGGGTGTCCTTCATCGGTCTGGCGCTCAACCGGCGCGGCCTGGACCGGGCGCTGGAGGCGGGGGTGTCCGAGGTCAACGTGGCGGTTCCGGCCACGGACGGGTTCAGCACCCGCAACCAGGGCAGCACCGTCGACGCGATGCTGGACTCCCTGGTGGAGATGGACCGGGCCCTGGAGGGTACGGGGGTGCCGTTGAGCGTCACGGTCTCCACGGCCTTCGGGTGCCCCTTCGACGGTGAGGTCGCGCCCGAGCGGGTGGTGGAGGTCGTCCGCCGGATCGCGGACACCGGGGCCGTGGAGATCGCGCTGGCCGACACGATCGGCGTGGGTGTCCCCGCCCAGGTGCGTGACCTGCTGCGCCGTACCGCCGAGGTGGCGGGCGGTCGGACCCTGCGCTGTCATTTCCACAACACCCGCAACACCGGCTTCGCGAACGCGCTGGTCGCCGTGGAGGAGGGGGTCCGGGTCCTGGACTCCAGCCTGGGCGGCTTCGGTGGCTGCCCGTTCGCCCCCGCCGCCACGGGCAACATCGGTACCGAGGACCTGCTGTACATGCTGCACCGCAGTGGTCTGCGCACCGGGGTGAGCCTGTCCGGAGCGGCCGCGCTGGGTGACTGGATGGGGGAGCGGCTCGGCAAGCGGCCGCCCGCCTACCTCGGCCGCGCGGGGGGCTTCCCCGCCTGATCACCGCCCTGTTCTCCGCCCGCGGTCCCGCCCCGCTCGGAGGGGTGCGCGGCGGTGTTGCCTTCGCCACCCGGCGGGCGGTGGGCGGGCACGGGAGTCCCCCGCCACCAGGGGTTCGCGGCAACCGTGCAGGTGGGGGTGGGGAACACCGGGGGTCGCGTGGACGTTCCCAGGTGTGGACGAACGAGGGGCCTGTTATTCTGGTGCCCCGTGGAGTCCGACGCGCTGGAACGGCATCGCCGCCGCTCGGATCCGGACCGCCGCACGGCCGCCCAGCTCGCCCGAGCCAGCCGTAGCCACTCAAACCACGGGAGCAACACTTTGGCATTCGCCGCGAGTACCAAGCACCTTTTCGTTACTGGCGGCGTCGCCTCCAGTCTTGGCAAGGGCCTGACCGCCTCCAGCCTGGGACGACTCCTGAAGTCGCGTGGGCTTCGGGTCACCATGCAGAAGCTGGACCCCTACCTCAACGTGGATCCCGGAACGATGAACCCGTTCCAGCACGGTGAGGTCTTCGTGACCGACGACGGCGCCGAGACCGACCTGGACGTCGGCCACTACGAGCGCTTCCTCGACGTCGAGCTCTCCGCCTCGGCCAACGTCACCACCGGGCAGATCTACTCCAGCGTCATCGCCAAGGAGCGCCAGGGCGCCTACCTGGGTGACACCGTGCAGGTCATCCCGCACATCACCAACGAGATCAAGTCGCGCATCTACGCGATGGACGCCCCCGACGTCGACATCGTCATCACCGAGATCGGTGGCACCGTCGGCGACATCGAGTCGCAGCCCTTCCTTGAGGCGGTCCGCCAGATCCGGCACGAGATCGGCCGGGAGAACTGCTTCTTCCTCCACGTCTCCCTCATCCCCTTCCTCGGCCCGTCCGGCGAGATGAAGACCAAGCCCACCCAGCACTCGGTCGCCGCCCTGCGCAGCATCGGCATCCAGCCCGACGCCATCGTCTGCCGCTCCGACCGGCCCATCACGCAGAGCCTGAAGTCCAAGATCAGCCTCATGTGCGACGTGGACGAGGCGGGCGTGGTCTCCACCCCGGACGCGCCCTCCATCTACGACATCCCCAAGGTCCTGCACCGCGAGGGGCTGGACGCCTACGTCGTCCGCCGTCTCGGCATGCCCTTCCGTGACGTCGACTGGACCGAGTGGGACGAGCTGCTGCGCCGTGTGCACCAGCCCGACCACGAGGTCACCATCGCCATGGTCGGCAAGTACATCGACCTGCCCGACGCCTACCTCTCGGTCAGCGAGGCCCTGCGCGCGGGCGGGTTCGCCACGGACACGCGCGTCAACATCCGCTGGGTGGCCAGCGACAACTGCGCCAGCCCCTCCGGCGCGGCCGCCGAGCTCGACGGCGCGGACGGCGTCCTCATCCCGGGCGGCTTCGGCGTGCGCGGCATCGAGGGCAAGCTCGGCGCGATCCGCTACGCCCGGGAGAAGGGCGTGCCGCTGCTCGGCATCTGCCTGGGCCTCCAGGGCCTGGTCATCGAGTACGCGCGCAACGTGCTCGGCCTCGAGGGCGCCAACAGCCTGGAGTTCGACGACAAGGCGATCGACCCGGTCATCGCGACCATGGCCGACCAGGAGGACGTCGTCGCGGGTGACCGCGACATGGGCGGCACCATGCGGCTGGGCCTGTACCCCGCGGACCTGGGCGAGGGCACCCTCGCCCGCGACCTGTACGACGGCGCCGAGCAGGTCTCCGAGCGCCACCGCCACCGCTTCGAGGTCAACAACGCCTACCGGTCCCAGCTGGAGGAGGCGGGTCTGGTGTTCTCCGGCCTCTCCCCGGATGGCAAGCTGGTGGAGTACGTGGAACTGCCCCGGGACGTGCACCCGTTCTTCATCGCGACGCAGGCGCACCCGGAGCTGCGCTCCCGCCCGACCAACGCGAACCCGCTCTTCCGGGGCCTGATCTCCGCCTCGCTGGAGCACAAGGTCTCCTAGCGGCGACGACCAGGCGGGTGGGGCCCGAGCCTGAGAGGGGCCGCATGGCCAACCACACCCGCCCGGTCGAGGACGAGACGACGGGGGCGTTCGCGAAGGTCGCGGACGCCCCCGAGTCGTGGCCGGTGGAGCGGTCCGAGGAGCGGTACCGGGGCGCCAAGTGCTCTATGCGCACGGACTGGGTGGAGATGCCCGGCGCCCACGGCCAGGGCCGGGCGGTGGCCGCCCGAGACTACATGGACCACCCCGGCGCCTCCGCGATCGTCGCCCTCGACTCCCGGGGGCGCGTGCTCCTGCAACGCCAGTACCGGCACCCCACCCAGCACACGCTCTGGGAGCTGCCCGCCGGTCTGATCGACGGTGACGGTGAGGGGCCGCTGGCCACCGCCAGACGTGAGCTGGTGGAGGAGGCCTCGCTGCGCGCCGCCACCTGGCACCGGCTCCCCGACTTCTACCCGAGCACGGGTTTCTCCAACGAGCGCATCCACGTCTTCCTCGCGCGTGACCTCACCGAGGTGCCCGAGGAGGAGATCGATTTCGTGCGCGAACACGAGGAGACCGACCTGGCCTCCGAGTGGCTGCCGCTGCCGGAGGCGGTGCGCGCGGTTATGGAGGGACGGCTGCACAACGGGGCGACGGTCATCGGGATCCTCGCCGCCCACGCCGCCTCCCAGGACGGCTTCGTGTCCCTGCCCGTGGCCTCGGACGACTGAGCCGGTGGTGGGAACGGACGCGGCGGAGAGGGAGCCGGGGCGCGCGGAGCTGGACGAGGGCCCCCTGGGCCGGGTCCGCGCCGCCTTCCTCGACCACCTGAGCGCCGAGCGGGCCCTGGCCGACAACACCCTGCTGGCCTACCGGCGTGACCTGTGGCGCTACGTCGAGTACCTGAGCGACCAGGGCGTCACCGACCTCGCCGGAGCGACCACGGGGCACGTCGGCGCGTTCCTGGGGGCGCTGCGTGACGGGGACGGGACCCACCCCCCGCTGAGCGCCTCCTCGGCCGGGCGCACGCTCGCCGCCGTGCGGGGGCTGCACCGGTTCGCGGTCCGTGAGGGGTGGGCGGACACCGACCCGGCCGTCGAGGTCGTGCCACCGTCACCGCCCATGCGCCTGCCCAAGGCCGTTCCCCTGGACCAGGTGGAACGGTTGTTGGACGCGGCCGGTCCGGTGGCGGCACCGGCCTCCGACGCGCGGTCCGACCTCCTGGCCCAGCGCGACCGCGCCCTGTTGGAGGTGCTGTACGGCACGGGGGCGCGGGTGTCGGAGGCGGTGGGCCTGGACGTGGACGACGTCGCGGAGGCGGTGGACGCGAGCGGCCCGGTCGGTCTGGTGCGCTTCCGGGGCAAGGGCGGCAAGGAACGCCTGGTGCCGCTGGGTTCGTACGCGCGCCGTGCCCTGGCCGGCTACCTGACACTGGTGCGGCCGGTTCTGGCCGCTTCCGGACGGGGCGGCCCGGCGCTCTTCCTGAACACGCGGGGTGGTCGCCTGACCCGGCAGGGCGGATGGGTGCTGCTGTCGGCGGTGGCGGAGCGGGCCGGGGTCGAGGGGGTGTCGCCGCACACCCTCAGGCACTCCTTCGCCACCCACCTGATCGACGGAGGCGCGGACATCCGTGTCGTGCAGGAGTTGCTGGGGCACAGTTCGGTCACCACCACGCAGGTCTACACCCTGGTGACCGTGGAGCGGCTGCGTGAGGTGTACGCCTCCAGCCATCCGAGGGCGCGGCGCGGCGCGGACCCGGGTGGCCGGGTGTGAGGCCGGGCGCCGCTCGTGGGGAGCCCGTACCGCGTTCGGGACGAGTCCGAGGCGTGTCGTGTGTACCCTTCTCCTACGAGAGAAATGGGTACGAGCGTGCGGTTCCTCCCGGTTGCAGAGGGTGGGGAATCCTGGTCGGATCATGTTGAAGTGCGCCGTGTCGTCGTTCTAGAGTCGCCGCACAGAGGTACGTTGCTGTCGACATATTGAGTTTCCGACGGCGGCCAGTCGTGGGAGACGTCAAGAGTCCCATCGGGCCGTGGCCGGTCCGTAGGGGAGGTCAAGGGTTGTGAACTGGTCGGAGAACGGCGAGGCGGCGAACACCGCACCCGTCGGCGAGGAGGGCTTCGCCGATCCGGTGAGCAACCCGTGGGGGACGACACGCAACACGGGGGCGGATCTGCACACCAAGAGACCCGTGCGTACATATCCGGAGCCAGCACCGCTCGACGAACACGGTCCGGCACGGATTGTAGCACTCTGTAACCAGAAGGGTGGGGTCGGTAAGACCACCACCACCATCAACCTCGGTGCCGCCATCGCGGAGTACGGCAGGCGGGTGCTGCTGGTCGACTTCGACCCGCAGGGCGCGCTGTCGGTGGGCCTGGGCCGACTGGACCCGCGAGAGCTGGACCTGACCGTCTACAACCTGCTCATGCAGCGTGACGTGACGGTCGAGGACGTCCTGCTCAAGACGGACATCGACGGTCTGGACCTCATCCCGAGCAACATCGACCTGTCGGCCGCCGAGGTGCAGCTGGTCGGGGAGGTGGCCCGTGAGCAGATGCTGGGGCGCGCGCTGCGCCCCGTCATCAACGACTACGACGTCATCCTGATCGACTGCCAGCCGTCGCTGGGTCTGCTGACCGTCAACGCGCTGACCGCGGCGGACGGGGTCATCGTGCCGCTGGAGTGCGAGTTCTTCGCGCTTCGCGGTGTGGCGCTGCTGATGGACACCATTCAGAAGGTGCAGGAGCGCCTGAACGAGGACCTCGTCATCGACGGGTTCCTCGGCACCATGTACGACCCGCGCACGCTGCACGCCCGCGAGGTGCTGTCCACGATCGTGGACGGTTTCGGCGACAAGGTGTACGGCACGGTCATCAACCGCACCGTGCGCTTCCCGGACGCCACCGTGGCGGGCGAGCCCATCACCAGGTTCGACTCGTCCTCGGCCGGGGCCAACGCCTACCGGTCGCTGGCCAAGGAGGTGCTGGCGAGGTGGCCTCTCAGCGGTCACGACGTGTGACGCTACCCGGGGCGGACGAGCTGTTCTTCCGCCCCTCCGGTCCCGAAGAGGAACCGGTCGAGACCGAACGCCAGTACCAGGTACCGGAACAGGATCGACAGAGCACCACCGAGAACTCGTCGGACCGGCCCGCGCGCAAGTCGAACGGCAGGGGGCGGAGCAAGGTACGCCGCGCTCCGAAGCCGAGCGGGCGTCAACGCCACGACGAGAAGATCACCGTCTACGTCTCCGGGGCGGAACTGCTGGCCCTGGAGCAGACCCGGCTCTCGCTGCGCGCGGAGCACGGGTTGTCGGCCGACCGCGGCCGCCTCGTACGCGAGGCCGTCGCCGTGCTGCTCGCCGACTTCGAGGAGCACGGCCCCAGCAGCATGCTGGTACGCCGGCTGACCGAGGACTGACGTTCCCGGACCGACCGCTGGGGGAGCGGACGCACATCCGGGGACCGGGAGGTGAGGGTGTCACCGGCAGCTCCGCGCCGGTGACACCCTGGTGTCATGAGTGAGAAGACGTGGACCCGTCATGGTGACTGACCAGGAGGGCGCGCCGCCGGGGGCGGAGAGCGCCGACGAGGTCGACGAGAACGCCTTCCAGGTGCACCTGGACAACTTCGAGGGCCCCTTCGACCTGCTCCTCGGGCTGATCTCCAAGCACAAGCTGGACATCACCGAGGTGTCGCTGTCGAAGGTCACCGACGAGTTCATCGCGCACATCCGCCGGTTCGGTGACGACTGGGACCTGGACCAGGCCAGCAACTTCCTGCTGGTCGCGGCCACCCTGCTCGACCTCAAGGCCGCCCGTCTGCTGCCGCGCGGCGACGTGGAGGACGAGGCGGACCTGGCGCTGCTGGAGGCGCGCGACCTGCTGTTCGCCCGGCTGCTCCAGTACCGTGCCTACAAGGAGGTCGCCTCCTTCATGCGGGAGCGCCTGGCCGCGCAGGGCCGCAGGTACGCGCGGGCGGTGCCGCTGGAGGAGCGGTTCGCGGGGATGCGTCCGGACGTGCTGTTCAGGCTCGGTCCGGAGGAGTTCGCCGCCCTGGCGGGGCTGGTGTTCACGCCGAGGGAGCCGCCGAGCGTCTCGGTCACCCACATCCACCTCACCAAGACCTCCGTCAAGGAGCAGGGTGAGCTGATGGTGGCCGAACTCCGAGAGCACGGCCAGCTGACGTTCGCCGAGCTCACGGCCGAGTGCGACGGCACCTTCGAGGTCGTCGCCCGGTTCCTGGCCCTGCTGGAGCTCTACCGGGCCGCGAACGTGGGCTTCGACCAGCCCGTCCCGCTGGGGGAGCTGACCGTGACCTGGACCGGCGGCGACGAGGACGTCGAGCTGGAGTCCGACTACGACGACGCGGAACCGACCGCCGAGACGACACCGGGGGAGCAGTGATGACCGCAGAGCACACCGCCGAGGCGGAGGACCTCTCCACACCCCCGGGTTTGCGCCGCGACCTGGAGGCCGTGCTGATGGTGGTCGACCAGCCGGTCTCCGAGTACGACCTGGCCCGTGCCATGGACGTGCCGTTGGAGCTGGTGACCCGAACCCTGGAGGAGCTCTCCCGGGAATACACCGAACAGGGCCGTGGTTTCGACCTACGGGCGGTGGCCGAGGGGTGGCGTGTGTACACGCGGCCCGAGTGCGCCGACATCGTCGAGCACTTCCTCAGGGAGGGGCAGGAGGTGCGGCTCACGCAGGCCGCACTGGAGACGATGGCCGTCGTCGCCTACCGCCAACCGGTCTCACGTGGCAGGGTCTCCGCCGTACGCGGGGTCAACTGCGACGGGGTTATGCGTACCCTCGTACTGAGGGGCCTGATCGAAGAGACCGGACACGATCCCGAGTCCGGTGCGCTGCTGTATCGGACCACTTCCTATTTCCTGGAACGGCTGGGCCTGCGTGGCCTGGACGAGCTGCCTGATCTGGCGCCGTTCCTCCCCGACGACATCGAAGGTCTTGACGACACCGGTGAGCACACCTAACAGAGAACGTTCCCGTGGTGAGCGGGACGGACACGCCCCGCGCGGTGAGCGCGGCGACTATGACAACCGCGGCGGCCGAGGCCCCCGCGACGACCGAGGCGGGAACGACCGCAGTGGCGGCGGACGCCACGACCGGGACGACCGTCCCCGCCGTGACGACCGTGGCCGGGGCGGCCAGCAGGGCCGGGACGACCGGCGCGGCGGCTACCAGGGTCGGGACGACCGTGGGGGTCGCTCCTACGACCGTCGTGACGACAGCCGTGGCGGTCGTTTCGACCGCGACGACCGACGTGGCGGGAACCAGAACCGCGATGATCGCGGGGGCCGTTCCTTCGACCGTCGTGACGACAGCCGTGGCGGGTACCAGGGTCGGGACGACCGTCCCCGTCGCGATGACAGCCGTGGTGGTCGCTTCGACCGCGACGACCGGCGCGGCTACCAGGGTCGCGACGACCGTGGGGGGCGCTCCTACGACCGTCGTGACGACAACCGTGGTGGCCGTCCGCAGGGTCGCGATGACCGTGGCCGTGGGCGCGATGACAGCCGTGGTGGTCGCTTCGACCGCGACGACCGGCGCGGCGGGAACCAGAACCGCGATGATCGCGGGGGCCGTTCCTTCGACCGTCGTGACGACAACCGTGGCGGGTACCAGGGTCGGGACGACCGTGGGGGGCGCTCCTACGACCGTCGTGACGACAACCGTGGTGGCCGTCCGCAGGGTCGGGACGACCGTGGCCGTGGCCGTGACGACAGTCGTGGTGGTCGCTTCGACCGCGACGACCGGCGCGGCGGGAACCAGAACCGTGGCGACAGCCGTGGCCGTTTCGACCGGGACGATCGTCCCCGTCGCGACGACCGGAACCGCGACGACCGCAACCGTGACGACCGGCGCGGTGGCTACCAGGGCGGACGGGACGACAAGCGCGGGGGCTTCCGCGACGAGCGTCCCCGCCGTGACGCCCAGGGCCGTCGGCTCCAGAACCGCGACGACAAGCGCGGCGGCTACCAGCGCCGTGACGACGGTCGTGGCGGCCGTCCGCAGGGCCGTGACGACCGGCCGCGCCGGGACCCGGACCAGCGTCCGGCCCGTCGCGACCACGAGCCCGTCCGCGACGTCAAGAGCGAGAGCCAGCTCTCCAAGGCGGCGCGCGAGCGTCTCCAGGCCCTGCGCGCGGACTTCAACCCGCGTGACGAGGACCGCCACGAGGGCGACTCCCGTGACACCTACACGGACGTCCCCGACGGCATCCGGCTCCAGAAGGCACTGGCCGCGGCCGGCGTCGCCAGCCGCCGGGCCAGCGAGGAGATGATCGCGGCCGGTCGGGTCAGCGTCGACGGTCAGATCGTCAAGCGCTTCGGCGCCCGGGTCGACCCCGAGGCCTCGGAGATCCGCGTCGACGGCATGCGCGTGGTCACCGCCCCGGACAAGCTGTACTTCGCCCTGAACAAGCCGCGCGGCGTGGTCAGCACCATGTGGGACCCGGAGGGTCGCCCGACCCTGGCCGACTACGCGGGCCAGACCGACGAGCGCATCTTCCACGTGGGTCGGCTGGACACCGAGACCGAGGGTCTCATCCTGCTGACCAACGACGGTGACCTGGCCAACCGCCTCACGCACCCGCGTTACAAGGTCGTCAAGACCTACATCGCGAAGGTGCCGGGCCCGGTGCCGCACCGCGTGGTGCGCGAGATCCAGAAGGGTGTGGAGCTGGAGGACGGGCCGGTCCAGGTCGACTCCTTCCGCGTGGTCGACAACGACGACACCCAGGCCATGGTGGAGATCCGCCTGCACGAGGGGCGCAAGCACATCGTGCGTCGCCTCATGGAGGCGGTGGGCCACCCGGTCGCGGACCTGGCCCGCACCCAGGTCGGTCCGATCGACCTCAACACCCTGCGTCTGGGCACCATGCGTGCGCTCAGTTCGCGTGAGGTCGGCGAGCTCTACAAGGCCGCCGGTCTCTGACCCGGAGGTCTTGTCGATACAGTTGACGGCGGTCGCGCCCCACCCGGGGAGCGGCCGCCGTCTCCCCTTTCCCCCGGGTGACGGCATCACCGACGAGGACGAAAGCGGGATCGAACGTGGCGGTACGGGCCATTCGCGGTGCGGTGCAGGTCGACGCGGACGAACGCGAGCAGGTGCTGGAGGCCACGACCGAACTGGTCTCCGAGGTGATGCGGCGCAACGGGCTCACCACCGACGACGTGATCAGCGTCCTCTTCACGGCCACCACGGACCTGACGAGTGAGTTCCCCGCGCTGGCGGCGCGGGGTGTCGGATTCACCGACGTCCCGCTGATGTGCGCCTCCGAGATCGACGTGCCCGGTGCCCTGCCGCGCGTGGTGAGGTTGATGGCCCACGTGGAGACCGACCTCCCACGGGCCGAGGTCCAGCACGTGTACCTGCGCGGCGCCCAGGCACTGCGCCTGGACATCGCACAGTAGCGACCCCGCCGTCAGCGCCCGGGCCGCCCGGCCCCACACCGGGGTCTCGGGCGGGAGGCCAGGTCAGAAGGTCGTACTCTGGGACCGTGCCCGCGACAGGCGCGGGCGGGGTGACTCGGGGGAGTGCTGTGGGCGAGGAAGCGGCCGGGACGGGCCGGACGGAGCCGCGTCGGGTCACCGTGGTCGGAACCGGGCTGATCGGAACGTCGATCGCCCTGGCCCTGCGCGCCCGCGACGTGGACGTCACGCTCAGCGACCCCGACGCGGCCTCCCTGCGCCTGGCCTGCGACCTCGGTGCCGGGCGTCCGCTGGAGGAGACCGACGGGTCGCCGGTGGACGTCGCGGTGATCGCGGCCCCGCCCGCCGTGGTCCCGGCGGTGCTGCGCGACGCCCAGCAGCGGAAGCTGGCCCAGGTGTACACCGACGTGGCCAGCGTGAAGACGAGTGTGCTGGAGGGCGCCGAGCGGCTCGGCTGCGACATGGCGACCTTCGTCCCCGGCCACCCCATGGGGGGACGTGAGAAGCACGGTCCCGGCGCCGCCCGCGCCGACCTCTTCCTCGGCCGTTCCTGGGCGCTGTGCCCCACCCCGGAGGCCGACCACGGTTCCGTCGAGGCGGTGGCCGGACTGGCCCGCATGTGCGGCGCGGACCCGCTGGTGCTGGACGCCCGGGCGCACGACCGCGCGGTGGCCCTGGTCTCGCACGCCCCGCACGTGGCCTCCTCCGCCGTGGCCGCGCGGCTGCTCTCCGGTGACGGCGACGCTCTGACCCTGGCCGGTCAGGGAGTACGTGACGTCACCCGGATCGCGGGAGGGGATCCGGCGATGTGGGAGGAGATCCTCACCCACAACGCGGGCCCGGTGGCGGAGGTGCTGCGCGGTGTGGCCCGGGACCTCACCGCCGCCGCCGACGCCCTGCGGTCCCGGAGCGGAACCGGGCACGGAGTCGCGTCTCGGGAGGATCTGGAGCCCGTCCGTGACCTGCTGGCGCGGGGGCGCTCGGGGCAGGCCCGGATCCCCGGCAAGCACGGAACGCTCCGCCGTCCGGACTACACGGTGATCCCCGTGGTCATCCCGGACGAACCCGGTGCCCTGGGCCGCCTGTTCGCGGCCGCCGCCACCGCCGGTGTGAACATCGAGGACGTGCGGATCGAACACAGCCCCGGGCTGCCGCTGGGCGTGGCGGAGCTGTACGTGCTCCCGGAGGCCGTGGACACGTTGGCCGACGCGCTGTCGGCCGACGGCTGGTCGGTGCACCCCGGACTCTGAACCCGGTCTCTGAACGCCGGACCGTACGCGTGGTGCCGGGCGTCTCGGCGCGAAGGTAGGCTGAGGCGTCGGCGACAGCAGACGCCGACGCAGGCACAGTGAACTCGGGAGTCAGCAGCAGTGAGCGCGCAGGGCAAGGGCATCGTCATCGCCATCGACGGTCCCTCCGGGTCGGGCAAGTCGAGCACGGCCAGGGGTGTCGCCAGGGCGCGGGAGCTGCGCTACCTCGACACCGGGGCCATGTACCGGGCCCTGACCTGGTGGATGCTGGACAACGGCGTGGACGTCGATGACGCGGCCGCGGTGGCCGCGAACGTCGAGCGTCCGGTCATCTCGATGGGCACCGACCCGTCCGCCCCCTCCGTGACGGTGGACGGCCGCGACGTGGCCGCCGAGATTCGCGGCAAGGAGGTCACCACCAGCGTCAGCGCTGTCTCGGCCGTGCCCGAGGCCCGTGAGCTGCTGGTGCGGACCCAGCGCGAGGTCATCGAGGCCGCCCGCGAGGAGAGCACCGGTATCGTGGTGGAGGGCCGTGACATCACGACGGTCGTCGCCCCCGACGCCCCCGTCAAGCTGTTCCTGACCGCCAGCGCCGAGGCGCGCGCCCAGCGGCGCAGCAAGGAGGTCCGGACCGTCGACGTCGCGGCGACCCAGGCCGACCTGGCCCGCCGGGACAAGCTCGACTCCAGCCGGGCCCACTCGCCGCTGACGCAGACCGCCGACGCCACCGAGCTCGACACCACCGGCCTCACCCTCGACGAGGTCATCGCTCTGGTCGTCAAGCTGGCCGACGAGGCCCGCGACAGCTAGCGCGGACCCGCCGGAGACGGCGGGAGGCCGGGGAGAGACCGGCCACACCGCCCCCGTCAGGGGGAACACACGAACATCCACGGGGGTTGCCCTCCGTGGCAGGACACGGGCGCCCTCGGTGGCGCCCGTGGTGATTCACGTGGCGATCGCGCTGAATCCTTCGACATCCTCGCGGCACGCATCCTGGGCGCGTGGGGACCTGGAACCGGGAGTACGAGTACATGAGTGAGTTCGACGTGTCCGACGTGGGCGAGGGGCCCGAGGGCGAGGACGCGGCACTGCCCGTCGTCGCCGTGGTGGGCCGACCCAACGTCGGCAAGTCCAGCCTGGTGAACCGGATCATCGGCCGCCGTGAGGCGGTCGTCGAGGACGTCCCGGGTGTGACCCGTGACCGGGTGGCCTACGACGCCGAGTGGCAGAACCACCGCTTCACGCTGGTGGACACGGGCGGCTGGGAGACCAGCGTCAGCGGGCTGGCCGCGATGGTCGCCCGCCAGGCCGAGTACGCCGCGCAGACCGCCGACGTGATCCTGTTCGTGGTCGACGCGACCGTGGGCATCACCGATGCCGACGCCTCCGTGACCCGGGTCCTGCGCGCCACGAAGAAGCCCGTGGTCCTGGCCGCCAACAAGGTCGACGGCGGGCAGCAGGAGGCCGACGCGCTCGACCTGTGGAACCTGGGTGTGGGGCAGCCGTTCCCGATCAGCGCCCTGCACGGTCGGGGTACCGGCGACATGCTGGACGCCATCGTGGAGGCCTTCCCCGAGACCCCCGTGGGCGAGGCCGAGGACGACGAGGACGGTCCGTCCCGTATCGCGCTGCTGGGCCGCCCGAACGTGGGCAAGTCCAGCCTGCTCAACCGGCTCGCCGGTGAGGACCGCGTGGTCGTGGACTCGGTCGCGGGCACCACCCGCGACGCCGTCGACGAGCTGATCGAGCTGGGCGGCCAGA
This sequence comes from Nocardiopsis eucommiae, assembly GCF_965344335.1. Taxonomy (NCBI): domain Bacteria; kingdom Bacillati; phylum Actinomycetota; class Actinomycetes; order Streptosporangiales; family Nocardiopsidaceae; genus Nocardiopsis; species Nocardiopsis eucommiae. Next base: position 157,304 of record NZ_CBDRIY010000009.1, on the reverse strand, counting down.
CCTGGAAGTTCATCGACACCGCCGGTATCCGCCGCCGGTTCCGTGCCCTCCAGGGCGCCGACTACTACGCGACGATGCGCACCGGTACCGCTCTGGAGCGGGCCGAGGTGGCCGTGGTGCTGATGGACGTCAGCGAGCCGCTGGCCGAGCAGGACATCCGGGTCGTGGAGCAGGTCGTGGAGGCCGGTCGCGGTCTGGTCCTGGCGTTCAACAAGTGGGACATCCTCGACGAGGAGCGCCGCACTTACCTGGAGAAGGAGATCGACCGCCAGCTGGCGCGGGTCTCCTGGGCCCCCCGGGTGAACATCTCCGCCATGACCGGCCGCCACATGGAGCGTCTGGTTCCGGCGATCGAGACCAGCCTGTCCGGGTGGAACCAGCGCATCTCCACGGGGCAGCTCAACAACTGGCTCAAGGAGCTGGTGGCGGCCACCCCGCCGCCCGTGCGTGGCGGCAAGCAGCCCAAGATCCTGTTCGCGACGCAGGCCGGTGCGCGTCCGCCGCACTTCATCCTGTTCACGACCGGGTTCCTTGAGGAGAACTACCGCCGGTTCATCGAGCGTCGCCTGCGTGAGGACTTCGGCTTCGAGGGGACCCCGGTGCACATCAGCATGCGTATCCGGGAGAAGAAGAACGGGGTACCGGGCCGCGCCTCCAAGGGCAGTGTGCGTCCGGACCGCAAGCCGCGCGGCGGCGGCCGCCGCTGACGGCGGGCCCGACCACCGCGGGTGAGACACGACGCGGGGGCGTCCCGGACGGGGCGCCCCCGCGTCGTGTTAAGGGACCGGGGTTCGTTCAGGTGTCCGTCGGCAGACGGCGGACGTTGCTGCCCCGGATCCCCGAACCGGACTCACCGCTCCGCCTCGGGTAGGGCAGGTGCCCGGAGGACCGGCCCGACTCGGGCACCGGGATCGCCGGGGCACCGGGCAGCGGACGTCCGGCGCTCTCCCGCATCCGCCAGACCACGACGAGTCCGATGACGCTGGCCGCCATCACCAGCCAGGCGGGGGAGTACAGGTTGCCCGTGGCCTGCACCAGCGACTCGGAGATCAGCGGTGTGGTGCCGCCGAACAGCGCCACCGAGACGTTGAAGCTGATGGCCAGGGCCCCGTAACGGACCTTGGTCGGGAAGAACGCCGGGAGCGACGCGGGGCCCGCGCCGGAGAAGTGCACCAGGGTGAAGGCCAGGACCAGCACGCCCAGGGCCGCCGCCCACGTGCTGCCCTGTTGCAGGAGCCAGAAGGCGGGCAGGGACAGCACCAGCCCGAAGACGCAGCCGGACATCAGGATCGGTCTGCGGCCGACCCGGTCGCTCATGAACCCGAACAGGGTCACGCTGGCCAGCATGAACACCATGGCGCCCAGGGTCACCACCAGGGCCAGGGTGGAGCTGTACCCCAGCACCGCCTCCAGGTACGTGGGCATGTACGCGGTCACCATGTAGTTGTTGACGTTGAACACCATGACCAGGCCGATGCACAGCGCGATGGCGTGCCACTGGCCCACGATCGTCTCCTTGAGCTGGCCCTTGCGGCGCTCGCCCGCCTCGTCCTTGGCGAACCCGTCGGTGTTCTCGTTGTAGACCGGGGTCTCCTCCAGCTTCACGCGCAGGTAGAGACCGATGGCGCCCAGCGGCAGCGCGAGCAGGAACGGGATACGCCATCCCCAGGCCTGCATGGTGTCGGGGCCCAGGAGCAGGGTCATCACGGTGACGATGGCGGCACCGCCCACGTAGCCGCTGACGGTGCCGAACTCCAGCCACGAGGAGAGGAACCCCCGGCGTCGGTCCGGGGCGTACTCCGCGATGAACGTGGTGGCCCCGCCGTACTCACCGCCGGTGGAGAAGCCCTGGAGCATGCGGGCGACCAGGAGGAGGATCGGCGCGGCGATGCCGATGGTCGCGGCGGAGGGGATGAGGCCGATCGAGAAGGTGCTGACCGCCATGAGGAGCATGGTGGCGGCCAGGACGCGCTTGCGGCCGATGCGGTCACCGAGCGGGCCGAAGAACACGCCGCCGAGCGGACGGACCAGGAAGGCCGCCGCGAAGGTGGTGAACGTGGCGATGAGCTGGACCCCGCCGGACTGTGACGGGTAGAAGACCAGACCGATCGTCACGGCGAGGTAGCTGTAGACACCGAAGTCGTACCACTCGGTCGCGTTGCCGATCGCGGCCGCGACCACGGCCTTGTGCGTCGTCCTTCGCTCCGTCTTCAGGGTCGGCCGGTCCGGTTGTTCGCTCACGTCTCCCCCTCGGTGGAATCACCTCACGTGCCTAGATAATCACTTGGGGTGAGGAAAGCGTGGGAGGTGTACGTGTTGGCCGACGGTAGCGTGGCACCATGCGCAAAGTGCTGGTCAGTGCCTGTCTCATGGGGCGCAGGGTCCGTTACGACGGCAGGGCCAAACCGGTGGGGGACGACACGGTCACCCGCTGGCGGGAAGAGGGCCGCCTCGTCGTGCACTGCCCGGAGATCGCAGGGGGGCTCCCGGTTCCCCGGCCGCCCGCCGAGATCGAGCCCGGAGCGGACGCCGCCGACGTGCTCGCCGGTCGGGCTCGCATCCGCACCCCCGAGGGGACGGATGTGACCGAGCACTTCGTCTCCGGTGCGCGGGCGGCGCTGGCCACCGCGCGGGCGCACGGCGTGGCGGTGGCGCTCCTCAAGGAGTCCAGCCCCTCGTGTGGGACGCGCGAGGTGTACGACGGCGCCTTCGAGGGGCGCAGGGTGGCCGGTGAGGGCGTGACCGCGCACCTGCTCCGGGAGAACGGTGTGGCGGTGTTCAACGAGGGCGAGGTCGCGCTGGCGGCCGAGCGCCTGCGCGACCTGGAGGCCTGAGGGCCACGGGGGCGCCCACGTGGCCCTCTCGGTTCAGTCCTTGACCACGGCGTAGCGCAGACAGGCGAAGGCCCCCACCAGCTTGGCCTCCAGCGGCCGCAGCCGCACCCGTCCGTCCAGCAGGGGGGCGCCCCCGCCCAGACTCACCGGCGCCACGGACACCGACACCTCGTCCAACAGGCCCAGCCGGGCCAGGTCGGCGGCGACACGGCCGCCGCCGACCACCCACACGTCACGACCGTTCGCGGCCCGTACCATCCCGGCGTGCAGGTCCCGCAGCTCCTGGTCCGTGTCTGCGCTGGTGAACCGGAGGTCCCCCTCGATCCGGGGAAGCTCCCGATGGGTGAGCACCCAGGTGGGCGCCTCGTACGGCCAGGGCTGGTCCCCCTCGTGTTCGTGGATCCATTCGTAGGTGGTCGCCCCCATGAGGATCGCCCCGGCGTTCCTGATGAACTCGGCGGTCTCGTCGATCGCCTCTCCCTCCTTCGCGCCCTCCACCGCGAACAACCAGTCGAGTGAGTTGTCCCGGTCCGCGATGAACCCGTCCAGACTCGTGGCGGTCTCGTACACGGTCCTCATACTGTGTCTCCCCGTTTCCTTGGTGCTTCGTAGCGTCGCGGCAACCACTCCAGGGGGTCTCCCTGGTCGACCTCCACCCCCGCCTCGCGCAGCATGTGCCGGACGTTCAACCGGCGGTACGCGGAGTAGGTGAGCACGTGCGCCACCACCCCGCCGAGGAGGAAGCTCTCCGGCGGGTCGCACAGGGCGTCGATCAGCCGGTCACCCCAGGCGTCCCGCCGGCCGATGTCGGCGACCACGGCGATCCACCGCGCCCCGGCCTCCGCGTGCCTGACCAGCAACGACTCCGGATCGTCGGCTCCGAGCTCCGGTGTGTCCGCGCCCTCGACGGAGGCGAGCCACACCTCCTTGGAGCGCACGAGGAGGTCCAGAGCCGAGGCGATCGACCCCTCCGCGCCGTCCCAGGACAGGACGGCCCGTGTGTCCCGGACCCGTCGGTACTCCTCCTCGGGCAGGTCCGCGGCGAACCGGATGAGCCGGGTGGTGTCGTCCACGTCGTGGTGGGTCTGGAGCCCGGTCACGTCCATGCTGGGTCGGCCCCTCGGGTTCTCCTCCACCCACAGGTGGAGCGGTGGATGGAAGTGGACGCCGTTCGGTGCGGGCAGCCAGTGGCCGCTGCCCGCCGTGGTGGCGCTCGGAGGATGCCCGAACGCCCGGGCGAAAGCCCGTGTGAACCCCTCGACGGAGGAGTACCCGGCCTCGAAGGCCGCGTCGGTGACGCTGCTGCCGTGACCGATCCGCCAGGCGGCCCGTTCCAACAGGACCCTCCGCCGCAGGGCCACCGGTGACTCGCCGGTGTCCCGGGACAGCTGGCGGCTGAAGTGGAAGGGGGAGGCGTGCGCCTGCCCGGCCATCTCGCTCAGCCGGGTGTTGTCCTCGTCCAGGACCGCGTCGAGCAGTTCTCGTAGGCGGTCTCGTCCGGTGGTGGCTTCGGTCATGTGACCAGTATGTTCCGGGGGCCCTCACCGCCGCTTGACCGTTCTTGCGCAGTGTCGGCTCCGCTTCGTGTCCTGACCGCCGACGGTGAGCGTGACGTCGGTGAGGAGGTGCGTGACGTAGGAGAACGCGGCGAGGGCGGCGCCGTCCGAGGGGGTGCGCATCGTGGTGCGAAACCCCCGGAGGATGCGATAGAGTCTTCCCCGTTGGCGACGCCGGAGACGGCGCCGCGCAGCGGACGGGACGTAGCGCAGTTTGGTAGCGCACTTGACTGGGGGTCAAGGGGTCGTGGGTTCAAATCCCGCCGTCCCGACACAGGAAAGCCCTGGTGAGACAGGAGATTCTCACCAGGGCTTCGTCATGTCCGGGGGAGCCCGGGGGCACCGGCCGTCTCCGTGAGCGGACGGCCTCGGGAACCCTCGTCGGGAGTCGGTCGACCGGGCCCCGTGTCGGTGTTCTCGCCGGTGGCGTCGTCCCCGGGCACGGGGACGGCCAGCCGGAATCCTGAGGTGGGGTCGTGGCCCTCGGGGAGACCACCGGAAGGCCCGTCCAGACGGGCTTCCTGGGCTTAGGCTCGGTCCATGACTGACATGTGGTTCAGCCGGGATTCTCCGGTGCTCCGCGCCGTGGTTCGCCTTGCGGACACGGGCACGTCGGGCGACCCTCGGACGTTGCGAGCATGAGGGGGCGCGCGGGAACGCGCGGTACTCGTCCGGAGCGTCCACGCCCCGGTGGCGTCGCCGTGTCTGTGCCGCGTCCCTCGTGGAGCCGTGCCTCACCGGCGCGACGGTCGGCTTTGAGGAGCTACCGAGGATGTTCCAGGGTCGGGTGCGCCACGTGCCCACGATGAAGGACGCGATGGTGCGCGGAGCGGTCTATCCTCGGCGGTCCCTGGTCCTGGTCGCCGGGGTCCCCGGGGCCGGGAAGAGCACCCTGCTGCGGCGACTGTTCGGTCTGCGCGGGGACGAAGCGCGGCCCGTCCTCACCGCGGACGGCGTGCGGGTGATCGACTCGCTGCAGTCGCGGTACCAGCTGAGGCCGCTGCTCGCCCGGGTCCCGTACCCGCTGTGGCGCTGGGTGGTGCACGTACTGCACCTGGCCCAGGTGGCGGCGGCGCTGTGCGGCGGCCCGGTCGTGGTGCACGAGTGCGGGACCCGGCTCCCGGTCCGCGTGCTGCTCGCCCTGCTCTGCCGGTTCCGCCGGTACGAGGTGCACGTGCTGATGATCGACGCCACCCCGGAGGAGGCCCGGAGCGGGCAGAACGCCCGGGGGCGGCGGGTGACCGAGCGCAGCCACCGGATGCACTCACGCCGCTGGCGGCGCCTGCGCGCGGCCACCCGGCACGGTCCGGCGGCGTTCGCGCCGGGGGCGCGCAGTCTGCTCGTACTCGACCGGCGCCAGGCACGGGAGCTGACGTGGATCCGTTTCGGCCCCGGTGGGGGCGCCCGTGGGTCACGGCGCACCTCGACGGACTCGCCCTCTGATCGGATCGAACTCCTGATGCCCGATGCCTCGTGACGCCCCTCTCAGGAGCGCGAGGTGACGAGTCGAGGCCCCGGAAGGGACGGTTGCGTCCGGGGATGGTGACGCGCGCCCGGGCGATGACCGTTAAATCGTTGGGCGCCGCCCCTCCGCGCCGCTAGGGTTCCCTGGGCCCGACGCTTCCCTTGGAGACCCTTCTTGAACAGTGCAGTGACCCTCATCCGTTCCGCCGCCCTCTCCGACGCCGCCGAGTACGCCTACGCGGCGACCGTTCCGCCGGGCGTGCGCCTGGTCTTCCCCGCCGGATCGTGCCCGCTCGACGAGGACGGCTCCACCGCCGCCGTGGGTGACTACGCGGGCCAGGCGGCCGTGTGCGTGGCCAACCTGCGGACCGCCTTGGCCGAGGCGGGCGCCGAGCTCACGGACGTGGTCAACACCCGGGTGCTCGTCGCCTCCACCTCCCAGGACGACCTGGTCGCCGCCTGGGAGGTGGTTCGCGACGCCTTCGGGGAGCACGACGTCCCCAGCACCCTCATGGGCGTCACCGTCCTGGGCTACGACGACCAGCTCGTGGAGATCGAGGCCGTGGCCGCCGTGCGCGAGTGATCAGGCCTCGTCGGGGACCCGGCGCAGCAGGTCGCCGGGTTGGCAGTCCAGGACGCGGCAGATCGCGTCCAGGGTGGTGAACCGCACCGCCTTGGCGCGGCCGTTCTTCAGGACGGCCACGTTCGCGGGGGAGATCCCGACGGCCTCGGCGAACTCCCCGACCGACATGCCGCTCCGGGCGAGCTGGACGTCGAGATCGACGATGATCGGCATCAGACCACACCGGCCATCTCGGTCTGGAGACGGGTCGCCTTGCTGAGAAGGCCGCGCATCAGGACGACCAGCAGGACGAACGCCGCACCCACGGCGGCTGTCACGGAGGCGGCGCCGAGCGCGGCGACCGCCTCCATGGTGCCGTGGGCGAACGGCATGTCGGTCACGGCCAGGTGCCCCGCGACCCCGGCGGTGAGCAGCGTCGCCACGAGGCCGGCGCCGATGATGACGTCCACCCACACGAAGGCGCCGGGATCGAAGAGCGCGTCGCGGCCCAGCATGCCGAGCAGCTGCCACGTGGCGACGAGCGCCGCCTGGACGCAGGCGACGCCGAGGACGCCCAGGACCGTGTACGGGACGACGATCCTCTCGTACGGCGGGAAGTGCGCGGCCTCCCCCGCGAGGGCCCCCGGGATCACGACGATCTGCCCGAAGAGGCCGACCAGGAGGGCCACGACGATCGCGGCGCGCAGGATGAGGGTGATGGAGTGGTGCATATATCGATTATCAATAGATAGCTATCGATAGTCAATAGGCGCCGCCCTCTCTCAGAGAGTGAGCATCACCTTGGTGGCCCTGCGCTGGTCCATCGCCCGGTACGCCTCCGCCGCCTCCTCGATCGGGAGGGTGAGGTCGAAGACCACCCCGGGATCGATCTGGTCCGTCATGACCAGGTCGACCAGGTCGGGCAGGAACCGGCGCACCGGAGCGGGGCCGCCGAGCAGGCTCACCGTGGAGAAGAACAGGTCCATGCCGTCGAGTTCGACCCCGTGGGACACCCCGACGTAGCCGACGTGCCCGCCCGGCCGCGTGGAGTGGATGGCCTGCTCCATGGACTCCTGGGTGCCGACCGCCTCGACCGTCGAGTGGGTCCCCAACCCTCCGGTGAGCTCCCGCACCCTCTCCGCGCCCGCCCGGCCGCGCTCCTCCACGATGTCGGTGGCGCCGAACCTCCGGGCCAGGGCCTGACGGTCGGCGTGGCGCGACACCGCGATGATCCGCTCCGCGCCGAGTCGGCTCGCGGCCAGGACCGCTGACAGGCCGACGGCACCGTCACCCACCACCGCGACGCTCCGGCCGGGTCCCGCGTCGGCCGCGACGGCGCCGAACCAGCCGGTGCCCAGCACGTCGGAGGCGGCCAGCAGCCCGCGGGTCTGTTCCGGAGTGGGCTCCCCCGGCACCCTGACCAGGGTGCCGTCGGCCAGGGGCACGCGCGCGTAGTCCGCCTGGGTCCCGAGGGAACCCATCATCACCTGGTGGACGCAGCGCGACTGGAACCCCGCCTGACAGATCTCGCAGGTGTTGTCGGAGGCCACGAACGAACCGACGACGAGGTCACCCACCCGGACGTCGCGCACCGCGGGTCCGACCCGCTCCACCACGCCGACGTACTCGTGGCCCATGCGGGTGGGACCGTCCTGCTGTTCGACGCCTCGGTAGGGCCACAGGTCCGATCCGCAGACACATGCGGCGGTGACCCGGATGACGGCGTCGGTCGGCTCGACGATCGCCGGTTCCGGAACGTCCTCCACCCGGACGTCACCGGGCCCGTGCATCACTACGGCTCGCATGGCTTCTCCCCTCGTTGACTCTCTGTTCTGCCCGCCAGAGCACCACGTTTCACCTCCGCGACGGAGTTCTGCCTGGTGGGGCGGTGTGAGGGCCCCGCTCGAACGGAAACCGGAGCGGCGGGTGCTCCTGCGGGCGCCGTTCGTCCGCGTGCACGTGTGGCCGATGTCCGGCCTGTCCGGCGACTCGTCGGGCACGCGGGGGAAGCGCTGGTCCCCGGCTGTCCCCGGGGCGACGGTGGCGCACGTCACCGAGCCCCCTCCCGCGCTCACCGGCATGAACCGTGGCGCACCGTTGTTCCCGGAGGGTGGCGGACGAACGTGAGGAGGGGTCGTGGAGGGTGGTCGGGGCGGAACGCCGCCCGGGGCGACGGACGTGGTGATCATCGGTGCGGGTCAGGCCGGGCTCTCGGTCGCCTGGCACCTGCGGAGGCTCGGACTCGGGCCCGGGGTGGGATTCGTGGTCCTGGACCGGGGTCCCGACTCCGGCGGGGCGTGGCAGTTCCGCTGGGAGTCACTGCGGCTGGACGACGCGCACAAGGTCGACGACCTGCCCGGGATGCGGGAGATGGGCCTGAGCTTCGCCACCGCCGACGCCGCGCGCCCCGCACGGGACGTGGTGCGTGACTACTACGAACGGTACGAGCAGTGGTTCGGGCTGAACGTACTGCGGCCGGTCCGGGTCACCTCGGTGCGCGAGGAGGGAACCGGCCTCCTGGTCGCCACGGACAAGGGCGACATCGCCGCACGTGTGGTGGTCAACGCCAGCGGGACCTGGGCGCGGCCCTTCCGGCCCTACTTCCCCGGGGCCTCGGACTTCCGTGGCGTCCAGGTCTCCACACCCGAGTACCGGGCGGCGGAGGACTTCGCCGGGGCGCGGGTGCTGGTCGTGGGCGGCGGGACCTCGGCGGTGGGGTTCCTGCGTGAACTGGAGGGGATCGCCGCGAGCACGGTCTGGGCCACCCGCCGTCCGGTCGAGTTCGTCGACGACCCCCAGGGCGGGGTCCGTGCGGTGCGCAGGGCGGACGAGGCGGCCCGGGCGGGGCTTCCGCTGCCCAGCATCATCAGTGGAACCGGACTGCCCGCCACGGAGGGGAACCTCGCGGCACGGGACCGCGGGCTCCTCGTGTCCCGGCCCATGTTCACCGAGATCGAACCCGACGGCGTCCGTTGGCCCGACGGCTCCTTCGAGCCCGTGGACGCCATCGTCTGGGCCACCGGGTTCCGCGCCGAACTCACGCACCTGGCGCCCATGCGACTGCGCGAACCCGGTGGAGGGGTGCGGGTCGAGGACGGCCGCGCCGTCCGCGAGCCGCGCCTGTTCCTCGCCGGGTTCGGTCCGCAGGCCAGCACGATCGGCGCCAACCGGGCCGGGCGCTCCATCGCCCGCCAGGTCGTGGCCCGGCTGCGGGCCGACGAGGGAGAAGTGCGGGGAGAGGGGCCTGTGGACGACCGGTGCCGCGGTCGGTCCAGGAGTTAGTGTCGGTTCCGGACCCAGTTGGTGCACAGCGTCGGAGGTAGCCGTATGAGGGCCAACAAGCTTCCCACCGAGGAGATCAAGCGGGACCCGGCGGCCTTCGCCGACCGGGTCACCGCCGACGCCCGCTTCGGGCGCCCGGCCGAGGCGGGACGTTACCGTCTTGTCGTCAACCGGGCCTGCCCGTGGGCTCACCGCGTGGTGATGACCCGGCGGCTCATGGGGCTGGAGGGAGCCGTCTCCCTGGCCGTCACCGACCCTGTCCAGGAGATCATCGACGGTGATCCGCACTGGGTGTTCACCGAGCGCACGGGCAGCCCCGGGGACCGGGACCCGGTCCTGGGCATCCACGCCCTGCGCGAGGCCTACCTCGCCCGCGACCCCGCCTACGACGGCGGCGTGAGCGTGCCCGGGCTGGTCGACGTCCCCACCGGGCACCTGGTGTCCAACGACTACGACCAGATCAGCGTGGACATGGCCACCGAGTGGGGCGGCCTGGCTCGGGAGGGGGCTCCGGAGCTGTACCCCGAGGCGCTCCGGGAGGAGATCGACGCGGTCAGCGCCGAGGTCTACCGTGACCTCAACAACGGTGTCTACCGGTCCGGGTTCGCCCCCGACCAGCGGCGCTACGACCGGGCGGTCTCCTCGGTCTTCGCCCGGCTGGACGCCCTGGAGAACCGCCTCACCGACCGCAGGTACCTGGTGGGCGACCACGTCACCCTCGCCGACCTGCGGTTGTGGGCCACCCTGGTGCGGTTCGACGCCGTCTACCACGGCCACTTCAAGTGCAACCGGCGCAAGCTCACGGAGTACCCGGCACTGTGGGCGTACGCGCGGGACCTGTTCCAGACGCCGGGCTTCGGGGACACCACCGAGTTCGAGCACATCAGAGTCCACTACTACCGGGTGCACACGGCCCTCAACCCGTCCGGCGTGGTGGCGATCGGCCCGGACCCCCGTGCCTGGCTCACCCCGCACGGCAGGGAGGCCCTCGGTGGCGGCCCCTTCGGAAGGGGCACGGCGCCCGGTCCGGTACCCGTCACCGAGAGGTTGCCGCCGCTGGAGGCCCAGGACCGCGCGGCCGGAGGGACCTGGGACGCGCCGCTGGACTGAGCGCGCACGGGTCGGCCTCAGTCGAGGACGGTGTGTTCGCGCAGCAGACGGACGGCCTCGGTGACGGCGGGGCGCCGGGAGGTGCCCTCACGCCACAGGACGGCCACCCCGCGCACCGGGACGGGCTCCAGCGGCTTGACCACCAGGGAGTCGGGCACGGCGCCCCGCCCCAGACGGGGGACGAGGGCGATGCCCAGCCCGACCTCCACCAGGGCGAGCTGGGTCTGGAACTCGGCCACGAAGTGGGCGATGTCGGGTGCGCCGTGCACCGGACGCAGGGTGCGGGTCAGCCAGTCGTGGCAGACCGTCCCGGGGGGTTGGCAGATCCAACGCTGTGAGGCCACGTCCTGGTGGTTCAGGACGGGGAGTTCGGCGAGGGGGTGATCCCGGGGAAGGACGACGTCGCACCGGTCCGCACCGAGAGCGGCGCGCGACACCCCCTCGGGCACGGCCATCGGCGCGATGTCCCAGTCGTGGACGACGGCGAGGTCCACCGTTCCCTGCGCGACCATGTGCGGGGAGCTGTGCGGGTCCTCCTCGACGACGCGCAGGTCGAGGTCGGGGTACCTCAGGGTCAGCTCGGCCAGGGGGCGGGGGAGCAGCCCCCGGGCGGCGGTGGCGAAGGCCGCCACGGTGAGGCGGCCGGAGGGCTGGCCGCGCCGTTCCTCCAGGGTGACCTCGGCGGTCTCCATGAGGGTGAGCATCCGGGACGCGGTGTCCACCAGCATCCCGGCGGCGTCGGTGAGCACCACACCGCGTCCCTGGCGTTCCAGGAGCGCGGTGCCGGTCTCACGTTCGAGTTTGGTGACCTGCTGGGAGATGGCCGAGGGGGTGTAGCCCAGTGCCTTGGCGGCGGCGCTGACCGAGCCGTGGACGTGGACGGCGTGCAGCGCCCGGAGTCGGGACAGGTCGAGCACGAGGGGCTCCTCACGGAATTTCTTTAAGCAGTGCTGAACCTAACCTAGTAGAAGCTTTCGCTGGTGCTAAAGCCTGGTGCCCGCCATGATCGGAGGTATGCGCCCCACCCACTCCCTGCTCGCCGTGCTGGTCGCCGCCGTGTGGGGGCTCAACTTCGTGGTCATCGAGGTCGGCCTCGACCACTTCCCGCCGCTGCTGTTCTCCGCCCTGCGGTTCGTCGTCGCCGCTCTTCCCGCGATCTTCTTCGTCCGGCGTCCCGGCGTCGCGTTCGGCTGGGTCGTCCTCGTGGGACTGGTGCTGGGAGTGGCCAAGTTCGGGCTGCTCTTCACCGGCATGAACCTCGGGATGCCCGCCGGTCTGAGCTCGTTGGTCCTCCAGGTCCAGGCGGTGTTCACGGCGCTCTTCGCGGTGCTCTTCCTGCGGGAGGGGCTGCGCCCGGTCCGCTACCTCGGGATGGCCGTCGCACTGGCGGGGATCGGCCTCGCCGCGTACGACCACGGCGGATCGGGCCCGTTGGCCGCGTTCGTGCTGGTCGTGGCGGCCGCGGCGTTCTGGGGGCTCTCCAACGTGATCACCCGGAGGGCCGCGCCGCCGGACGCGCTGAGCTGGATGGTCTGGGTCAGCGTGGTGCCTCCGCTGCCGCTCTTCGCCCTGTCGATGGTGCTGGAGGGGCCCGGGGCCGGGCTGGCCGCCGTCCGGGGCCTGGACCTGGCCGGGGCGGGCGCCCTCCTCTATGTCGCCTGGGCGGCCACGGTGTTCGGCTTCGGAGCGTGGGGCTACCTGCTGCGGCGCAACGAGGCCTCGGCCGTCGCCCCGTACTCGCTGCTGGTGCCGGTGTTCGGGATGGTTTCGGCGGCGGTGTTCCTCGGGGAGTCGGTCCGCCCGCTGAGCCTGGTGGCGGCGGCGCTCCTCGTGGGCGGTGTGGCGCTCACGGCCCTGGGCGGCCGGTCCGCGAGGGCGGTGGACACGGGTTCCCCGCGCACCTCGGGGAACCCGCGTTCTACCTAGCGGCCCGGGTGGTGAGCGGCGACCAGGAGTTCCACGTTGCGGTCCAGCGGCTCGCCGTAGTTGGCCGGGTCCGCGTACAGGTCGTTGACGGACAGCTCGCGGTAGAGCGAGGCCAGCCCCTCCACCGAGAAGTCGCCGTGGTCGACCTGGTACGGGCTGTCCGCCTCCAGGAGCGTGGTGAAGAGCGACATCGTGCCGTCGGCGTTGTCCACGATCTCGATGCTGCGGGCCATCTGCGGGTGGTCGATGTGCGAGGCGGTGTTGATCTCCCAGAACCCGCGCTCCGGCGCGCTGGAGGTGTGGGCCCGCACCCTGTTGTAGTGGGTGTGACCGTTCACCCAGGCCAGCACGTTGGGGTACCGCTTGAGCATGCGCACCAGGATGTCACCGATGTACCGGATCTCGGCGGGGCGGCGACGGTCCGGGAGGGGGTTGGTCATGGTGTCGCTGGTGTGGTGACTGAACAGGACGAACAGCTCGTCGGTGACCTGCTGGGCGCGGCGCCGACCGAGCAGGTCGTAGTAGACCGAGCTGGAGCCGCGCAGCGTCCGCTCCAGCCAGTCGTACTGGGTCTTGCCGATGGAACCGTTGGCCAGACCGGCGAGCGTGGTGGTGTCCATGCTGATCCCGAGGACACCCTCGGCGATCCGGAAGCTGTAGAAGCAGTCCACCCCGTCCGCGTTGTCCTCGGTGAACCCGTGCCCGACCGGCCCGGGCCCGGTGTTGGCCTCCGCGAGGTGGGCGGCGACGAAGCCCGCCGTGTCGAAGGGGGCCCGCCGCTCGTCCGGGGTGACGGTGGAGGTCAGCGCGGCGGTGGTCACCGCGTCGGGGTCGGGGTGCTCGACCTCGTCGGGGATCTCGCCGAGCCGGTCCTCGTCGGTCATCGCCTCGGCCGTCTCCGCGGTGACCCGGTCGTCCGCGAACATCAGCTTGCGGTCGCCCACGTAGACGTCACCGAGGGTGCCCGCCGGCAGGGTGCCCGCCGGGGTGTTGTCGTGGTTGCCCACGGTGCAGTACCAGGGGACGTCCAGGCCGGGGCTGCTGAACTCGGCCGTGGCGGCGGCCAGGAACCCGGGCAGGTGGGGGAACCCGCCCCGTGCCTTGTACCGGTCGCTTCCCTCGCTCTCGGGCTGCCAGTACAGCTCGGAGCCGCAGTTCTGCACGCCCTCGAAGCGGGTGGGGTCGCCGGTGTCGGGCGTGAGTGAGCCGCCGTTGAGGATCGACATGAGCCAGGCGAGCTCGATCTGCTCGTGGTTGTCGGTGTTGTCGCCGGTGGTCATCATGAAGTCGAAGGGGCGGCCGGTCACCGGGCCGTTCCTGAGCGAGTTCACCCGGGCGACCAGCGCCGACGCCCCGACCATGGCGAGCGCCTCCTGGGGGCGGTGCGCGCTGGAGCCGAGGATCGGGTGGGTGTACTCGAACCGCACGGGGCTCTGCACGTCGAGCACGTGCAGGTCCGTGAACTGGACGAAGGCGCTCAGGGGCACGCGCCGTTCGTCGCGGCCCGACTGCGCGGGGACCAGGTCCTCGCGGACGTGCAGCGGCCAGCCCGGACCGGCGGTGAGGAGCCGGTAGCCGTCCCCGACGGGGGAGGCCACCTCCGCGAAGGTGGTGCCCTCGGGGTGGGCGACCCGGTCGAGGGCCTCCCGGACCAGCCGGTCGTGGGTCGCGGCGGAGACGGGGAGGGCGGGCAGACCGAGGGCGAACCCGAGTCCTGCGGAGGCGGTGAGGAAACCGCGCCGGTTGAGGGAGGCCATGGGTGGCGGCGTCCTTTCGGCCCTGCGGGGGCCTGTGAGGAGAGCGGGGCGCCGTCATTAAAGGCCGAAGTCAGCGCTGGTGGCAACGGGTGCACGGCCACGGGTGCCGCACCCGGTCCGGTGCGGCCCCGAGGCCGGTGGGTACGATCATCGGTTCGGCCCCTTCCGTTTGTGTGAGCAGGAGGGCAACCTCACCGAGAGTGATCGCCCGTCGTCCGCACGCGCGTCGACGGCGCGTGGCGGACCGTTCTCCTGGGCCGTGGGGAGTCGTCACAAAGGTGAGTACTTCTCATGTTTGGCCGGATGCGGCCAATCTGGGCTCGCCTCCTGCGCTGGACACCTGGACGTCCCCGCCGCCCACCACCCGGTCGTGACGGACCTGAGCGGAAGGTGTCCTCCACCGCCTGGGCGGAGGGGCGCGACAGTGGAGGCCCTGGAGCACACGGACTGCGTCCGGCGGCACCAGGAGACGGGGAACGACCCCAGTCCGCACGGCTGGCTGCCCGCACCTGCCGCCGAGCTCCGACCACCCGCCCTGGCCCGCGAGGGACGAACCCGTCCGCCCGTGCTGGCACACTGTGCGGGCGCCCGTGGCCCGGGGCGACGGATCCCGGCCGGGTTGGACACGAACGGGGAGAGCATGCGCGGGAGCATGTGGACGGGGCGGATCCGGGGGGTGCGGCCGTGAGCTGGCCAGCGCGGAACGAGGGCGGGAACGGCGGGTACCCGCCCCAGGGGCACCCCGGCCAGTACGGTCACCAGCAGCCGCCGAGGCCTCCGTACGGGCAGCCGTACCAGGGCCACCCGCAGCACTTCCAGCAGCAATCCCAGGCCCATCACCCCCACGGATACCAGGGACACCACCCGCGTCCGGGCCACCAGCAGCACGTTCCGGTGGAGGGTCTGCCCCACGGGTGGACGCGCGCGCCGGGATGGGCCCTGCCGGGGGAGCCCGGGACCCTCACGGCCCGCCCCGTGGGCGACGTGGGCACCTACCTGCGCTACCTGCTGGCGTTCAGTCCGCTCCTGGGGGTGTTCTTCCTCGTCGTCCTGATCCTGACGTCCATCTTCTTCGAGACGGCCAGCCCCGGGACCGGAGTGACCGGCGGCATCGTCGTCGGCGCCCTCGCCACGCTCTGCCTCGCCGTCCTCCCCGTCGTCAGGACCCGGCGCATGCTCGGGGGAACCGTCGTGGTGATCTCCCCGGCGGGCGTCGACCTGCGCGACCACATCGGCTTCGAGGTGCGGCTGCGCTGGCGGGACGCCACCCAGGTCGGCAGGACCGTCGACCGCGTCGCCGCCGGTCCGGGCGTCGAGGTCGGCGGCCAGCAGGTCCAGGTCCGGGACCTGGAGTCCCGCGGCCTGGTGGGGTGGGGAGAACGCGTCATCCCCGACCAGGCCGCGCGTATGCGGACCGTCCTGGCCTCGCAGCCCCGCCACCCCCGGACCGGCGCCGAACTGGTCGCCGTCTCCTTCCAGGCCGCCGGGGCCAGCGGCTGGGACAACCCGCTCGTCACCGAGGCCCGCCGCCACCGCCCCGACCTCTTCGGCTGACCCTCGTTCACGCGTCCCCGGACCCCTTCCCCCGGCCGGAGGGCAGGGAAGGCCCCGATCAACCGGGATTCCCTCATCGCTGCTACTTTTCGTGTCGTCGCGGGGCCCGGGAGCCCCTCAGATCACGGACGGGGCGGTGCGGGTTGGCGGGTGGAAGGCGCACGGAGGGTGTCCTGGCGTGGATCGGGGCGGGAGCGATCGCGGGGGCGCTGGTTCTGGCCGCGCTGACCCTGGCCCTGCACCCGGTGGGGCGGGACGAGGGAGTGTTCGCGGTCGCCGGCTGGGGCTGGTTCTGGTCCTGCCTGATCGGGGCGTTCGTTTTGATGACCGGCGTCCGTTGGAGTCGTCCCCGCCCCGACAAGGATCCCCTACCGGAGGACGGTTGGGACTACGTGGTCCTGGTGGCCGCCGCAGCGGCCGTCGTGTCCGTCATCGCGGCCCACGGTGTGTTCCTGGGTACTGACTCCTCCGATCCGGACACCCTGACACCGAGCGCCTTCCGTGCCGGTGTGGTGGTCTGCGCGGTCGCGCTCGGCCTGCTGTTCCTGCTCACCTCCGTACGGCGCCCCACCGCCGACCCTCGGGTCCGTTCCCTGCCCGCCCTCGGCGCGGGCGCGCTCACCGTGGTCCTGGTCGGGGCTCTCACCCCGGTGTTCGTCGGGCCGGGCGACGGATCCCGGCCCCGTCACTCCGTCGCTGAGGAGCCGCCCGACGCGGGCCCGGTCCCCGACCGGGTGCGTGAGACGGGGTGGACCTGGCGTCCCGACCACGATGCCGAGATCGACCGGATCACCGCCGGAGTCCACGGTCCCCTGGTCGTCCTCGGAGACGGCGTGGTGTCCCTGGACGGCACTGACGGTGCCGAGGTGTGGTCGTATCGTCGTCCCGCCGGTGACGCCGCCAACGAGGACATCTCGCTGTGGGTCGGCGACCGCGCGTATCTCACGTACACGCCGGTGACCGGTGACGACACCGAGGCCGACCCCGTCACGGAGGCGTTCGACCTGGTCACGGGGGAACGGAAGGCCGAGTACGCCATGCCTCCGGAGGAGGGCGACGCCGGTCGCCTCCTGGGGTGGTCGGACGGCGTCCGCGTCCACCAGGACTGGCGGGCCCGCAGGGAGGCGGACCGGGCCCCGGGGCTGAGCGCCTGGGACGCGGCGACCGGTGAGGAAATGTGGCACCGAACGCTGGGATCGGACGGGGACCAGTTCTGTGACGGGAGCCGCCCCCGGGTGCGCCGGGACACGGTCGAGTACGCCGTCGTCTGTGTGAACCCGGACGTTGTGGCCGAGCGGGGACTGGACGTCCGCGATCTCGTCTGGCACGGTGACGCCCCCACCGAGTTCCACGTGGTCTCCGTGGACCTGAGGACCGGCGAGGAGCTGTGGACCCACGAGCGCGCGGACTGGCAGGACGTCTTCGTCCCCAGCGTGTCCTGGACCGCGTGGGGGACCGGCGACTCGGGGAACGCGATGGTCGTCGAGACGTCGGTCGGCGCGCGGGGCCTGCTGTTGGACACGGCCACCGGCGAGGTGCTCCTGGACTTCGCGCACGGAGCCGCGGGAGAGGACGACACCCTCTCCCCGGAACGGGTGGTCGCGGCGGACCCCGAGGGCGTGGACGTGCTGGTCACCCGGGCGGAGCAGGGCGTCGAGATCCAGCGCGTCGACACCTCGGGGAACCGCACCGTGCTGGTCGGGGCGGGCGGGTTCCTCAAGGACGTCTTCGTCGAGGAACACGTGGCCCTGGCGGACCAGGTGCTCTTCACCGACGGCGGGCAGGACACGGAGGGCCGTGAGCCGGTCAGCGTCCTGGCGGTCTCACCGGGGGAGAGGTTGGGCACGGGTCTGGACCACCGGATCGTCCTCAGTGCCCCGGGTGAGGTGCGCCAGCTGGCGTCGTCAGCAGGAGCGGTCGCGGCCCTGGTCAGCGAGTACGAGGGTGGAACCCGAGTGGAGGGACTGGTTCCGTGACGCGTCGAATCAACGTGGACGGGCTGTGGGTTCCGCTCGCCTGGGCGGGCAGCGGATCCGTGCTCGCCGGCGGTCTGGTCCTGGCGGTCCTGGCGTTCACGGTTCCCTCCGGTGCACCGCTGCACTGGGCACTGCTCGGCGCGGTGCCGCTGCTCGTCGTGGCATGCGTGCTGAGCGGAGGAGAGCAGCGCCCCCGAGCGGGCTCCCCGGGCGCTGGCTCGGGCCCGGTGCGGGCGGCCGCCGCCCTGGTGGCGTGCCTGGCCCTGTCGGTGGCCGTCCGCGAAGGGCTGCCTCCCCGCGACGAGGGCCAGGAGCTGCCAGCCGCCGACGTCCTGGTCGATCCCGGAGGGAGCTCCTCCCTGTTCTTCCTCGCGGCCGTGGCGCTGTTGTTGGGGGCCGTCGCCCTGATGGTCTCCGGGCGCCCCGAACTGTCGCGGCCCCCCTCGGCGCGCCCCCGGCGGGCGTCCCTGTTGGCCTCCCTCGCCCCGGCCGTCGCCCTGACGGTGCTCGCCGTGCCCACGGCGCTCGACCGGGACCGCCTCGCGCACACGCTCGCTCCTTCGCTCACGGACGCCGGGGAAGCCGTGCCGGGCGAAGAGGTGGCCTGGGTGTGGGAGCACCCTGAGGACGGTTCGGCGGGCGGTGTCGACGTGGTCGCCACCGCGACCGGGGCACTGGTGCTTGGTGACACCGGTGTGTGGGCGCTGGACACCCGGGACGGCACCGAACGCTGGAGGTTCCGTCCGGTCGGAGAGGTCGTCTGGTCCGGTCTGTCACCGGACACCGAGCGCGTCGCGGTCCTGTATCGGGACGACAGCGAGACCGACCGGGGGCGGGCCCTCACGATCCTGGAGACCGACACCGGCGGGCTGGTCGGACACCACGGCGTCCCCGACCCCGTGGAGCGCGTGTCGCTCACCAACGCCACGTTCGTCCAGACGGGGGAGGGCGGCACGTTCACCCTCCGGGACCACGAGTCGGGGGAGGAGCTGTCGTACGCGGGTACCCCGGACGGATGCGTTCCAGTGGGGGCGCCGGTGGTCGCGGGTACCAGGATCCTGGTCCCGGACACCTGCGAGGAGGCCGGTCGCCACCGGGGAGAGAACCCGGTCCGCGTCCTGGGTGCGCGCGGCGATTGGTTCGAGCGCGCCGAGCTCCCCGGTCCCGTGGAGGAACTGGTCTCGGCCCCGGACGGCTGGGCGGTGGTGGCCCGCCACGGCGGCGACGAGCCCGGCGCGCTGGCCCTCCGAGGAAGGGACGGCGGAGTGATCTCCTCGGACCTGAGCGAGGACGACGTGGTGCGGGTGGACCCCGTCAACGGCGAACGGCTGCTGTTCACCGAGGCCAGCGAGGGCGCCCGACGCGTGGAGTACCGCCTCGAACGGCCGGTGGTGGTTCCGCCGGGCGAGGGCGATCCGACCATCGAGCCTGTGGCGCCCCTGGCGTTCGAGTTCGCGGACGAACTCTCGGTCGAGGAGGCCGAGCTGGCACTGGACCCGGGTTCCGTCGCCGCGGGGCCCGACCTCTTCGCCGCCGTCCACGGTGTGCCGCGCGCGACCGTGGGCGGCGGGGATCCGGCCCTCCACCTGCTGGTCGGCGCGTGGGGATCCGAGGGGACGGCGGTCCGGCTCGACACGGCGGCCGAGGGCCTGGCTCCGGCCGGTTCGGGCTTTGGCGTGGCCCTGGCGCCGGGGGCGGTCGTGGTGTCCGGCCTCGCCGTGGGGGAGCGGGCTCACGTCGTCGGCGTGGGCCCCGGGCCCAGGGGCTGACTGGTTCGAGCGCCCTCCTACATGCGGTAAAGTTTCACCTGTTGGCGGGGCGGAGACGCACCGCCCAGCGGCCGGGACGTAGCGCAGTTTGGTAGCGCACTTGACTGGGGGTCAAGGGGTCGTGGGTTCAAATCCCGCCGTCCCGACTGGCGAAGGGCGTTCACTCAGGTGGACGCCCTTTCTCGTGCCCGGGTGCGGCCCGAACCTAGGCCGCGTTGCACATTCATTGCAGATGGACTCAGAACCTGGTCCAGTTCACGCTGCCATTGCCAACCGGGCGGCCGCTTGCTTCCGACCCACGTCCATCACGTCGGCGACTTCGTCCAGGCATCAGGGAACAGGTGCCCGTACACGTCCAGCGTGACCGTCGCGCTCTTGTGGCCAAGCATGTGCTGGACGACCTTCACGTCGGTCTGGGCAGCGATGGCCAACGACGCGGTGGTGTGCCTCAGCTTGTGCGGAGTCAGTCCAAGACCGTCGAACCCGGCGTCGCGAACCGCCTGGTCGAATTCCTTCGCTCTCCGATTCGCCGCCCGTAGGCAGGTTCCCCGACGAGTGGTGAACACGTAGGAATCCTTGTCGCGACCCTGAACGAGCGGGGTGAGGTCTGCGACCAGCGAGGGTGGGATGGGGACGGTGCGGACTCCCATGTCTTCGGCGCCTGCTCCATGAGCTTTCCCTTGACCTCGGAGAAGGTCTGCACGACGCGGATGCGGCGTTTCTCCAGGTCCACTCGGCCCACCTTCAAGGCGGAGGCTTCGCTCCACTGTAGGCCTGTGTAGGCGAGCAAGAGGATGAGGGCACGGTTGATGTGAGCTGTGGCGGCGGGCAGGTGGGACTCGACTCGCGCGGTGATCGCGACGGCGTCGGGCTCACCGGCTTCGGTGATGTACCGGTCCAGGCGCAGGTCCTGCACTAGTTCGTCCAGGACCGGGACGCGCCCTGCGGCCACGGCTCGAAACTCCGCCGCGACCAGCAGGTCGCGGTAGCGGTCCGCGGCGGCCTGCTCGCCCTGAGCGCGCACCGCTTCCAGGGCCTTCTCCTGGTCGGACAACTGTGCGTTGCGGAGTTCGGTCAGGTCGGTCTCGGCCTGGCGCAGCCGCTTGAGTTCGTCCGTGCTGGGCAGCTTCTTGAGCTGGTCTTCCTTCTTGCGCAGGTGGAACTGGTAGTACGCAGCCTTCTGGGCCTCGGCCATCTCCGCGACGGGGACACCCTCGGGAAACCCCTTGTCGGAGATGCTCGACTCGGTCTTGATCTCGCTGTTGTCGGTACCGGGCTCTGTGTTCTTGGGCATGGGACTTCCCCTGTCGGGATTGGAAAGTGGAGCCGCACCCCTGTCGGATGCGGGCATGGAAATGGCCCGCATAGGCGGGCCATTATTGGTAGAGAGCTCGGGCGAACTGTTCGTGGAAGATGAGTCAGCCGGTCACGGTTCGAGGATCACGACCTCTTCGGATCATGTCTCGTCTGACGTCTTGGTCGGGGAGCTCGGGAGGCTCGGAATGCTCGGACCGCAACAGCGTCCGCGGAGCGGACTCAGTGTCGCGTCGTGCTCGACGCCCGGGGTCTTTCGGGGCGGGCCCGCGACCGGCCGTGAAGGTCACCTCCCGAAGGTCAGAAGTCGGACCGCGCTCAGGTCCGCGAGGATGTTCGGCGCGCTCTGATGGGGGAGCCCGGTCACGGGCACGACCCGGTCGGCCGCGAGGACCTCGACGTCGAAGCCAGGCCTGCGAGCCCGTTGGGCTGCGATCTCTCCCGTACCCCACACACGGGTCGTGGAGGAAGTCGCCTCGGCGTAGGTGGAAGGGAGTTGGTCCAGGACGAGGTTGGTCTGGCCACGCACGAGCAGGCACACGAAGCCCGAGCCGACGACGAAGCCGAGTTCACCGATCGAGGACCGGCTGGCCTTCGCGTAGGTGGTCCAGCTAGCGGTGGTCGCGGCCCGTCCCTGCGGCGTCATCGCGATGCCCGCTCGGGTCAGGCGAACCCAACGCCGGGCGGCACGCATGGAGGAAGGGATGGGGGAGAGGTCGGCGTCCTTCTTGCGCTGGCGAGCGGCAGCGGCTCGGCAGGCTGGAGAGCAGTAGCGAGCGTGGGCACGGGCGCGAAGAGGGAGCGGGCGAGGGCAGTGGGAACACTGTGGCATGAGTACGCTTCCACGCCGCTGAGCAGCGTGAATATCAACGAGTCAGAGGATGGGGATCTCGGTGAGGGGCTGAGTCGGGCCGAGCGGAGAACAACCCGACGAAGGGCGGCAGAAGGGCGCCGGTGGGGCGGCCAGTCGCCCCAAGAAGCACAAGCAGGGCGTCTGACCCAAAAATCCCCAGACTCGTACAAAACGCGAGGCGCCGCACTTTCCCGGGGGCTGTGGGCCCCGAAGGGGGTACCCCCGAGGAACCAGCTCAAGGTTCTAGACGTCGAACGTTCAGAGAAGGCAACGCTAGGCTGAGGTCACAGGTTGAGGGATTGGGTGAACATGGATGCAAGGAAGATCGTCGATCGCGTTTCCTATCGGAAACCTTCTGACGATGATGTATGTGTGAGCTCAGAAGAGTTGAAGGACCGGCTGGGTAGACTGAAAAAGCTTTATGCAGATAAGTATGATGTGCTATTTGACGTGCCTATTATGAAGCTCTCTGGCCTGGAAGTGATGATGCTTCTCGGTTTGGAAAGAGTGAGTATTCATGGAGAGGAAGCTGCGAGGCTAATTCGGGTTGATATGGACCAGGATCAAGCTGTAACGTCGCTCCGGGCTCTCCTTGGGGAATTGCAAGCACTCCCCCAGTCAAGTCTCAATGGTTTCGTATATACAGCTGAAACCGATCTGGGGCCCGAACTTGCTGAGGCCGTGGTGGGGTTGTTGCAAACGTTTGGGTTCGCTGAGTCTCATTGTGAGAATCCGAAATACGGTTCCTATTTTCAAAGATTCTTCACATGGATGAACGACAGGGCAAATTCTCCTGCAGGAATTGACGCGAGGGAGAAGGCGCAGCGTGCCCTTGAGCTCAAAGTACTGGACAAGGAACAGGCCGGGGTTGATGCTCAGCAGGCCGAGGCTGTCGCGCGCGTGATCACCGCCCTTGAAAGGACCGAGCGATGTGCTCTACTGGTTGGATCACTCCTGGTCGTTAAGACTCAGGAGGTTCTCGTGGCACGAAACCTCACACAGAGGGAAATGTTGCTACTCAGCATGAACCCTGAACTTCAGATGCAGCCGGAGAGGCTGTTGGAGTTGCTTCGTCAAGCGCAGGGGGAGAAGGACTGCGAGCCGGTCGCTTCCATGCCGGAGATGGGACGGCACTTCCGAACTGCGATCGAGAAGCGGGCTGGCTGACGTGGATGGCAGATGTGACAGAGCTCGGTGCTAGGGCTCCGCCGGTAGCACCCAGGGGAACAGCGGAACCAAACACGCCACCCGTAAGTCTCAGAAACATGGTCGTTTCCGCTCCTGCTCCCGATGATGAACCCGCTGAAGGAGCGACGGGTGAAGATGCTCTTGCTGACACCGTCAACCACTACCGGATGTATCTCCAGGCCGGCTCAGGTAAGATAGGGGCCGCCAACCACGCGGCGCTGTGGCTGACGGGGGCGAAAAGGTCTCTACTGTCTCCCCAGCAAGTCGGAACTGTGGATCAACTTGTTGACGAGGCCAGGCGTTCACTACAGGTCGACAGCTCAGCCCAGGAGCTGACGCCCATCGAGAGCATGGAGAAGCAGCGCCGGCTTCTCTCAGTGATCGCTCAGGAGCTTGAAGGCCAGCGCGAAGACGCTCGTCGCGGGGAAGAGGATGCGCTCGTCCACCAGCAGCGAGCACTGCGGATCGCTGCTTGGAGCCTCGGTGTTGCCACCCTTGCCCTGATTCCCCCGATCATGGAGATCGTGTTGAAGCTGCTCGGGGTGGAGCTTTAACGAGGAGACCCTGGGGTGGTGTTGAGCCGCTCGGTCGTCCACACGCGGTGTTCGCCCCTCAAAGGAGGGGCGGGAGGTTGCCGATGATCCAGCGGAGGGGCTGGGCTCGGCAGTGCTCGACGTCGGCGTCGTGGTCGTAGGGGAGTCCCACCTCGGCGGGTGGGCGTCTTGGGGTGCGCCACGCTACGGGTCCGCGGAGAGGCTCGGGTGGATCGCTCATGTGTCGGGGGCAGCTCAGGCTGACGTGAACCGCGCGAGTGCGGCGAGCTTGCGAGATCATCATGGGATGGACGTAACGAATATCGCCTCGGGCAGGATACAGGGCGGCCTCATCCAAGTTGGGACGGTGCACGGTGACGTCGTTCATGTGGTGAACGGAGAGTCGCACGGACCCAACGATGTCCGCGTTGCTATGGGCTGGAGATACCGGAACCGCGATCCCGATCCGGCTGCCGCGCCCTGGGACTTCTTTTGGAAGGCATGGGAGGAACCGGAAACTTACAGCATCGGCATCCGAAACAAGCTTGCGTGTCCTCTTGGTATTTCTGATGCAGGGTTTGTGTTGCGTTGTTCGCCGCGCAGGGGCGGTGAAGACCTTGCCAGAATCTCAGTTCCCGAAGTGCGGTTTCCTTTGGTAGTGGAGGGTAACGGCACGGTGGAGTGGAATGTAAGCAGTTCTGAACTTTCTGGCTTCGCTAAAAAGCAGGACGACCAAGAAGGCAAGAAGCTATGGCTGGGTTCCTACGCCGTGACGTTGCGCGGGCGAGACTTTGAGGGCTTCCTCCACTTCCCCGGAAAGGCTCGTTTTGATCGCGGTACCCGATTGGAGCAGAAGTTGCTCAATCGGAAAGACCGGGGTGCTTCTCACTCTGGTGATATGTAGAGAATCGGCGCCTTTTCGAGTTGGCCTCCTTCGCGGCTTTTCTCGCGTGGTGCCAGGCGCACAGTAGCTGCAAGTTCTTCAACTGGTGGTCGTCGCGGTCGCGGATTTGATCGATGTCCGTGCCGTTTCCGATGTCTGTCACCCCGTTGTTGCGTTCTTTAGTTGTTGACCCCTGGGGATTCCGGTGCCCCGTCGCGCTGTGTAGTCGGTGCTCAGGAAGAGTGCGCGGTCACCGAGTGGATGAAACCGACCAAGCCGAGGAGCGAGACCAGCGCGGACAACGCGGCAGCGCCGGCCCACGCCCCACCGAGCAGGACCAGGTACACGGTCAGCGCGCCGAAGATCAGGGCGACCCCGGTTCCGAGGACCACGGACGGTCCGATCGGCTCGTGCTTGCGCAGGGCCGAGGCGGTGACGCGGATGTCGGTCTCGGTCAGGTACGGTTTTCGTGGCAGTCTTCGAAATTTGATAATCGGGATTCCATATTTCCCATTCTTCCTTGGTCTCTTCGTGGTCTTCGAGCTGATTTGGGGGCGCAATTCGCTTGCGCTCGCCAGTGGACCTGTCGGCTTGTTCCTTGCCGGGAGTCTCTTGGGGTGGGTTCAAATCCCGCCGTCCCGACTGGCTAAGGGCATTCACTCAGGTGGACGCCCTTTCTCGTGCCCGGGTGCGGTCGGTGTGGGCGGCCACCAGCTCGGGTGTCCACTGGACGTACTCGACGGCGATGCCGTCCGCGTGACGGGCGTACGCGAACCGGCCGGTGGGGCTGGTCGTCGGTGGGACCGTGACGACGGCTCCCGCCCGGTCCAGGTCCTCCAGGAGGGCGTCCAGGTCGGACACGACGACGGTGGCGCTCGCGGGGGCGTAGCGCTCGCGCTCCTCGGCGGGACCGGCGATCACCAGGAAGTCACCGATCGCCATCAGTTCCACGGACTCGAAGGCCAACCGCAGGTGCGGCCGTTCCCCGGTGATCCGCTCCAGGAGGGGGAGGGCCGCCTCGGCGTCGTCGCTCCACACACGGGCGTAGGTCCTCAGGACGGTCATGGCGCTCCCTCTGCTCGGGCGTTCCCGCTGGTCGGTCGCGGACGACGCTAGGGCACTAGGGTGACGCGCGACAGTACGCACCTTCTGTTGACTGGGGCACCGTATGGAAAGCGAACAGGTCAGGGGTTCGGTCGACCAGGGGGATGTGACGCGCGCCAACTCGCTGGCTCGCAGTGTCTTCTCCGACATCGCGGACAAGTGGTCCCTGTTGGTGGTGAACGTGCTGGGCGACCGCACCCTGCGTTTCACCGAGCTGCACCGGTCGATCGAGGGTGTCAGCCACAAGATGCTGACCCAGACCCTGCGACGCCTGGAGCGCAACGGGCTGGTCGAGCGGACGGTCCACCCGGTCGTGCCACCACAGGTCGACTACCGGCTGACGGAGGCCGGGCGGGACCTCAGGGACACCGTCAACGGCCTGTGCGGGTGGGCGCGCCGCCACCTCGACGTGATCGAGGAGGCGCGACGACTCCACGGGTGAGGCGGAGCGGATCGGCGGGCGGTGGGACCCTCCCGGCCTGGTGGCCCTTGGCCGCGCACGCTACCGTGAGCCGATGCCCTCATCGACACCCGCACCGTTCTCCGCCTTCACCGACATCGACGCCTTCACGCGGATCCCCAGGGTCACCGCCCTGGCGGCCGGGCCCGACGGTCGGGTGGTCGCCTCGATCGACGAGGTGGACGAACACGGGTCGAAACGCGTGTCGGCCCTGTGGGCGCTCGACCCGGAGGGTCTGCGACCGGCCCGGAGACTGACGTTCTCCCAGGACGGGGAGAGCACGCCGTGGTTCACTCCCGACGGGTCGCTGCTGTTCACTTCCCGTCGGCCGGACGACGGGGACGACGAGGGCGCGGCCGTCTGGCGCCTGCCCGAACACGGCGAGGCGACCGTCGTCGCGCGGCTCCCCGGCGGGCTGAGCGTCTCCGGTGTCGCGAAGGACAGCTCGATCCTCGCGAGGACGAGCGTGCTGGCGGGGGCCACCCTGGACGACGACGGCGAACGCCGTCGGGCCCGCAAGGACGCCAAACGGAGCACCATCTGGCACACCGGCATGCCGATCCGCCGTTGGGACCATGAGCTGGGCGACGTCAGCCCCCGCCTGGTGCTCGTCTCCCCTGACGGTGGGATCAGCGATCTGACCGAGGACGCCGACACCCTGGCGCTCGTGGGCGCGTCGGCCGACCTGTCGTCGGACGGCCGGACCGTCGCGGCGACCTGGACCGAACGGGTCGGGGGCGGGCAGACCCGGACCAGCGTCGTCCTGATCGACACCGACAGCCGCGAGCGCACCACCATGCTGGCAGCCGACGACGACCAGGAGTACGGCTCACCGCTGCTCTCTCCTGACGGAGCCCATCTCGCGGTCACGCGGACCACGATCTCCACGCCCTCCGACACCGGTTACGGCTTCCTGGAGATCCATCCGCTGTCGGGTGAGGAACCGGTCGGCGTCGACCTCGGGGACCTCACGGTCAACGAGTACGTGTGGAGCCCTGACGGAACCCTCGTGGTCTCCGGTGACCTGCACTCCTCGGGGGCCGTGCTCGCCGTCGACCCGCGCACCGGGGAGGCGCGGACCCTCGCGGACGCCGGTGTCTTCACCTCCCTGGCTCCGGCGCCGGACGGTTCCCTCCACGCGCTGCGTTCCGACATCGGCACCCCTCCGCGCCCGGTGCGGCTGACTCCCGGTGAGTGGACCGAACTCCCCGCCCCGGGGCGGGTCGACGGGCTGCCGGGAAGCCTGGAACGGGTGTGGACCGACGTCGACGGCGTGCGGGTCGGCGGATGGTTGTGCCTGCCCGACGGCGCCTCCGAGGCGGACCCGGCCCCGGTGATGCTGTGGATTCACGGTGGTCCGCACAGCTCCTTCAACACCTGGTCCTGGCGTTGGTGCCCGTGGCTGGCCGTCGCCCGGGGCTACGCCGTGCTGATGCCCGACCCCGCCATGTCCACCGGTTACGGGCACACGGGGTTGAACCGCGGCTGGCCCCGACTGCCGGATGTGGTCTACCGGGAGTGCGAGGCGCTCCTCGACCTCGTGCTGGAGCGTCCGGTCCTGGACGGCGCGCGGACCGCGCTGCTCGGGGCGTCCTTCGGCGGCTTCATGGTGAGCTGGATCGCCGGTCACACCGACCGCTTCTCGGCGGTCGTCACCCACGCGGGGTCGTGGGCCATGGGTCAGCAGCACCGCACCACCGACGCGGCCGCGAAGAAGATGCGCGTGCACGGACACGAGGACGAGCAGCCCGAGTGGTACCGCGACCATTCTCCGCACCACGGCGCGTCGCGTGTGGTCACGCCCGTGCTGATCACCCACGGGAACCGGGACTACAGGGTGCCGATCAGCGAGGCCCTGCGGATGTGGTGGGACCTGGTCTCGGCCTGGGAGGGCTCACCGGAGACCATGCCGCACCGGTTCCTGCAACTGACCGGTGAGAACCACTGGGTGCTGACCCCGTCCAACAGCCGGGTGTGGAACGAGACCGTGCTGGCCTTCTGCGACCAGCACCTCGGGGGCGGCGACCCGATCCCCGAGACCCTGCCGTGGTGAGGGTGCCGCGGTCAGTCAGCCACGCGAACAACTGAGAGGACGGGACATCGTGTCGGACAGATCAACCTCGGGGAACGGGAGCGTGCGCCCCTGGCGGACGGGTTCCCGTATCGCCGCGTCGGCACTCGTGCTGGGCCCCGCCCTGGCGCTCGTGACCCCCGCGTACGCCGAGCGTGCGGACGGCTGCCTGGGTGAGGAGGGCGCGACCGTCGAGGAGGCGCGGGTCGAGCGGGAGGTCCCGCAGGAGATCCTGCGCGGGTCCGGGTTCGACGCCTCCGTGGACCGGTTCGAGGAGGAGCTGTGCGCGGCGTCCGACCTGGACGGTGCCAGCACGGTCGTCCGGAGTCACGGGGACGCGCTCTGGAGGGACGCGGTCCAGCGCGTCCAGGCCCCCGGGGAGGTCGAGGGGGACCTGAGCGCAGAGGACGACCGGCCGCTCTACTGGGCACGGCTCTCCATGACCTCCGCGCTCCACCGCTGGGAGCCCGGTTTCGCGCTGAGCGGGACCGAGCGCGCCGCACTCGTGGCCGATTTGGAACGGCGCTCCCGGGGCCAGGACGGCGAGGACTTCGCGGAGGCTCCCGGGGACGCCGACGTCAAGCACGTGGTCGTCACCGGGTTCGACCCGTTCCGCCTCGACGACGACATCCGCCAGGCCAATCCCTCCGGTGCCGCGGCCCTGGCCCTCGACGGGGCGGTCCTGGAGACCGCCGACGGCGTCGCGGTGGTCAAGGCGATGATGTACCCGGTGCGCTGGCGGGACTTCACCGACGGCATGGTCGAGCAGTCCCTTCTGCCCTACTACACCGGTGACCACCAGGCCGACGCGGTCATCACGGTCAGCCAGGGCTCGCCGGGGAGGTTCGACCTCGAGGCGCACAACGGCGCCTGGCGCGGAGGCTCCGAGGACAACGAGGCGCTCGGCACACCCGAGATCATCCCCGTTCCCGAGGGCGTTCCCACCGTCACCCCCCAACCCCAGTGGTCCGACTCCTCCCTGGACCGTCCCGCCATCGTCGAGGAGACCACCGGGTCCCCCTTCCCCGTGGTCGACAACACCCAGGTGACCGAGATCCCGGCCGGTGGGACCGAGCCCGTGGTGCGCCCGGACGGGCCCACCCCCGGCTCCGAGGCGCGGTCCGGCGGCGGGGGGAACTACCTCTCCAACGAGATCGCGTACCGCAACACCTTGCTGCGCGACGCCACCGGGAAGGACGTCCCCGCAGGTCACATCCACACCCCGGTGCTGAACCTCGGTACCGGTGGGGACGTCAGCGATCCGGACTTCGAGGCGGACCGCGAGGCGATCGTGCGCCAGGTCGAGGACATCGTCGCGGCCTCGATCCGCTAGGCCGCCCCTCGCCGGTCCGGAGCCCGTCCCCCCGGTCGGGTCCCGGACCGGCGGCCCCGTCCCCCCTTCCGGGATCAGACGACGACCTCCTGGCAGACCTCGATGAAGGCCCGGGTCCGCCGGATCGGCGCGCGGTCGGTGAGCTGGACGATCTCGATCCCGAGCCCCTCGGGCTCGACGTCCAGCCGCCGGGTGACGTAGGGCAGGTCCTCGTAGCTCCGTTCCAGCACGGTGCGCTGGGTGAGCAGCGCGTTGCCCAGGCCACGGGCGACCAGGGCCCGGACCATCTCGAAGCTGGTCGTGCGGAAGCGCACGTTCGGGGTCAGTCGGGCCCTGGTGAACAGGCCCAGGAAGTACTCTCCCCCGGGAGGCAGGTCGAACAGGATCAGCGGTTCGACCGCCAGATCGGCCAGGCTCGGCCGCTCCTTCGCGCTCACCGCACCGCCCACGGGCGCGAGGACGTACGGCGGGTCCGACCTCAGCGGGAGGGCCGTCACCCCGGTCGTGGTGCGCACCGAGGCCAGTTTGTAGTCGTAGGTGATGGCCAGGTCGATCCGCGTGTTGAGCAGGTCGTCCAGGAGCCTCTCGTGCGCCGCCTCGACGAAGGAGAGCTGGACGTGGGGGTGGCGGCGGGAGAACTCCGCGATCACCCTCGGCAGCAGGATCGGCGCGATGGTGGCGTAGCAGCCGATGGTGAGCGTGCCCTCGATCTGCTCCCGTTCCTGTCGGGCCGACTCCCGGAACTGGTCGAGGCCGGCCAGCACGTTGTCGGCGGCGGCGATGGCGCGCTGCCCCGACGTGGTGAGCCGCATCCCCTTCTGCGATCGCACGAACAGGGTGATGCCCAGGGTCGACTCCAGTTCGGCCAGGGCGGTGGAGACCGCCGACTGCGACACGAAGAGATCCCGCGCGGCGGCGGTCACCGAACCGTGCCTCGCGACGGCCGTCAGGTACTCCAGTTGGCGCAGGCTCACGTCCGACATGCCCGTCCCCCTCTCGGTTATCGGTTTTTCTGATGGCTGGGTTCAGATCTATGTGTTGTACAGATCGTACTTCGCCCCCCGATACTCGTGACCCAGGCCACAGGCAGGGCGTCCCCCGGGCCCGTCCGTGCCTTGAGAACCGTCCCCAGGAGGCGTGATGACCGGTGCGAACCCGGAAACAGTGGACCGGAAGGACCTGCGACGCAGCGTCTTCGCCGGAGCGGTGGGCGTCTTCGTCCACTGGTTCGACTGGGCGGTGTACGCGTACCTGGCCACCACGATGGCCAAGGTCTTCTTCCCCGAACAGGACGGCACGACCGGGCTGCTCTCGGTGTTCGCGGTCTTTGCCGTGGCGTTCTTCGTCCGTCCGCTCGGTTCGGTGCTGTTCGGCCACCTCGGAGACCGGTTCGGGCGCAAGACCACCCTCTCGATCGTCATCATCTCGATGGCGGCGGGCACGCTCATGCTCGGGCTGCTGCCCACCTACGACTCCGTCGGCATCCTCGCGCCGATCCTGCTCGTCGTCGCCCGCGTCATCCAGGGGCTCGCGGCGGGCGGGGAGTTCGGCAGCGCCGCCGCCTTCCTCGCGGAGTTCTCGCCGCCCAAGCGCCGGGGCTTCGGCTGCTCGTGGATCGAGTTCGGCTCGGTCGCCGGATTCCTGTGCGCGTCGTTCGCCGTGTGGGCGCTCCACTCGGCCTTCCCCGCCGAGGTCGTCCTCGACTGGGCCTGGCGGATCCCCTTCCTGCTGACGGTGCCCATGGCGGCGGTCGGCCTCTACATCCGCCTGAAGATCGAGGACACCCCCGAGTACCGCGCGCTGGAGGACATGAACAACGTCCCGAGCCAGCCGGTCGTGGAGGTCTTCCGCTCCAACGGCAGGCAGTTCCTCCAGACGGTGGGCATCGAGACCTTCATGAACTCGACGTTCTACATCGTCCTCGTGTACCTGATCACCTACCAGGAGGAGATCGTGGGGGTGCCCGCCGACCGGGCCGCCCTGCTCTCCGCCGGGGCCTCGGTGGTCGCGATGGGTGTGATCCCGCTGTCCGGCATGATCTCCGACCGGGTGGGCCGCAAGCCGGTGCTGTACACCGCCGCCGGGGCGATGATCGTCGGCGCCGTGCCCCTCTTCCTGCTGATGCAGGCGAACACCTCGTGGGCCGCCTTCCTCGCGACCTTCGGACTCGCGGTGATCCTCGCGATCATCCTGGGCACGCACGCCTCGACCGTGGCGGAGCTCTTCCCGACCCGCACCCGCCAGAGCGGGCTGTCCATGGCCTACAGCGTGGCGGGAGCGTTCTTCGCGGGCACCCTGCCGTACCTGATGACCTGGCTGATCTCGCTCACGGGCAGCACCATGGTCCCCGGCTTCACGATGATCGTGATCGGCGTCATCGGCGCCCTCACCCTGCGGACCATGCCCGAGACCAGGGGCTCCGACCTTCTGCACGAGAGTGACCGCGCGCGGGTCTGACCCGCCACCGGCCTCGTGCCCGGGGCTCGCACGGACGAGCCCCCGTACCTCGCAACCGTCCATGGGAGTGGAGAGCAGTATGTCCGTTGAGGAGACCGAGGTCGTCGTCGTCGGAGGAGGGCAGGCCGGGATCGCGATGAGCGAACACCTGCGTGCCCGCCGGGTTCCGCACGTCGTCCTCGAACGACACCGCGTCGCGGAGCGCTGGCGCTCGGAGCGGTGGGACTCGCTGGTCACCAACGGGCCCGTCTGGCACGACCGGTTCCCCGGGATGGAGTTCGACGGCCTCGGCCCCGAGGAGTTCGCCACGAAGGATCAGGTGGCGGACTACCTCGCCGCCTACGCGGAGAGGATCGGCGCGCCGCTGCGCTGCGGGGTCGAGGTGACCTCGGTGCGCGGGCACGAGGGCCGCAGGGGCTTTCGTGTGGAGACCTCCGACGGCGACTACGACGCGCGTTTCGTCGTGGCTGCCACCGGACCGTTCCAGCGCCCGGTGATCCCACCCATCGTCCCCGAGGGGGCGGTCCCGGTCCAGATCCACTCCAGCGGCTACCGGAACCCCGCCCAACTGCCCGAGGGCGGCGTCCTCGTGGTCGGGTCCGGATCGTCCGGCGTGCAGATCGCGGACGAACTCCGTGCCTCCGGTCGGCCGGTGTACCTCTCCGTCGGCCCCCATGACCGTCCTCCGCGCCGGTACCGGGGACACGACTTCGTCTGGTGGCTGGGTGTGCTCGGCAAGTGGGAGGCCGCGACCCCGCCCCAGGGCGCGGAACACGTGACGATCGCGGTCAGCGGTGCGCACGGCGGCCACACCGTGGACTTCCGCGCCCTGGCCGAGCGGGGCGTCACGCTGGTCGGTCGGACCGAGTCCTACGACGGCGGCACCGTGCGCTTCGCCCCCGACCTGCGGGACAACATCGCCGGTGGCGACGCCAACTACCTGTCGCTGCTGGACGAGGCCGACGCCCATGTCGCCCGCAACGGCCTCGATCTGCCGGAGGAGCCGGAGGCCAGGGTCCTGGGGACACTCCCGGACTCGGTGACCGACCCCGTCCTCGAACTCGACCTCGTCGCCGCCGGGATCACGTCCGTCGTGTGGGCCACCGGTTTCACGGCCGACTACGGATGGCTGCCCCCGGACGCCGTCGACGAGCACGGCAGGCCCCGGCACCAGCGCGGGGTCTCCAGCGAGCCCGGCGTCTACTTCGTGGGGCTCCCCTGGCAGTCGCGCCGGGGGTCGAGCTTCCTCTGGGGCGCCTGGCACGACGCGAGCTACGTGGCCGACCAGATCTCCATCCAGAGGGGATACACACGACACGACGAAGCCCGCCCGCGCCCGACCCACGCCCAGAGGTGAGAGCACACATGACCACGCACACCCGCATCCGCACGTTCAACACCAGGGACACCTACCCCGAGCAGAACCTCGACAACGACCTCTGCCAGGCCGTCGTCGCCGGGGGAGTCGTCTACCTGCGCGGCCAGATCGGCCAGGACCTGGACACCCGCGAGTCCGTGGGCGTCGGCGACGTCCAGGCGCAGACCGAGAAGGCCATGGCCAACATCGACCTCCTCCTGCGTGAGGCGGGCAGCGGACTCCAGGACATCGTCAAGGTGACGGTCTACCTCGTCGACCCGCGCTACCGAGAGGACGTGTACCGGGAGATGGGGCGCTGGCTCAAGGGGGTCCACCCGGTCTCCACCGGGATCGTCGTCCAGGCGCTGGCCCGGCCGGAGTGGCTGGTGGAGATCGACGCCACCGCCGTCATCTCGGGAGGTGGGGCGTGACCTTCTCCATCGCGGCACACCAGGACGGCCGGTTCGGCGTCGCGGCGGTGTCCTCCTCACCGGCGGTCGCGGCGCGCGTGGTCCACCTGCGGGACTCCGTCGGCGCCGTCGCCTCGCAGAACATCACCGACCCCCGGCTGGGAGCGGCCCTGCTGGACCGGCTGGAAGCGGGAAGCGGCCCCGAGGCGGCGCTGGAGGAGGTCGTCGGCGGCGCGCCGAACGCCAACTTCCGTCAGCTCACCGTGGTGGACGCCTCGGGCGCGGCGGCGACGTTCAGCGGTGGCCTCACCCTGGGCGTGCACGGTGAGGCCACCGGGCCGCACTGCGCCGCCGCGGGGAACATGCTCTCCCGCGCGGACCTCCCCGCGATCATGTGCGCGGCCTTCGCCTCTGCCGGAGGTGAGCTGGAGGAGCGCCTGCTCACCGCGCTCTCGGCCGCTCTGGCCGCTGGCGGCGAGGCCGGTCCGGTGTACTCGGCGGGGCTGTCCACCGTGTCCGGCCACGGCTGGCGCGACACGGACCTCCGCGTGGACTGGCAGGACGAGCCGGTCGAGGCGCTGGGGCGACTGCTCGACGTCTGGCTGCCCCAGCGCGAGGACTACGTCCAGCGCGGCCTGGATCCGGCCGCCTCTCCCGGATACGGGGTGCCCGGCGATGACCGCTGAGACCCACCGCCCGCCGGAGGTCTCCGGCCACCTCGCCCGGCTGATTTCCTACTCCGAGACGCTGCACGCGCACCCGGAGACCGCGTGGCGGGAACACCGGGCCGCCGCCTGGACGGCCGAACTGCTCGACGAGTTCGGCTTCGGGACGACCACCTCCTATCTCGGCTTCCCCACGGCCGTGCACGCCTCCTACGGGTCGGGCACGCGCAGGGTCGGACTGGTCGTGGAGTACGACGCGCTGCCCGGACTCGGCCACGCGTGCGGGCACAACCTGATCGCCGCGATGTCGGCGGGCGCCGCGATCGCCCTCCGCCCGTGGGCGGACCAGCTCGACCTCACGATCGAGGTGGTCGGAGCCCCGGCCGAGGAGGGCGGCGGGGGCAAGGTCGAGCTGCTGGACGCCGGCGCCTTCCACGGCCTGGATCTGGCGCTCATGGCCCACCCGGGCCCGGTGGACGCGCCCAGGGCCGAGCCGTACGCGGTCGCCCACGATCACGTCCGGTTCACCGGGCGCACGGCCCACGCCGCCGCCTACCCGCACGAGGGCCGCAACGCCAACGACGCGTTCGTCATCTCCCAGGTCGCCCTCGGTCTGCTGCGGCAGCAGCTGCCGCCCGCCACCCGGGTCCACGGCATCCAGACCGTCGGTGGCGAGGCCCCCAACGCCATCCCCGGTGTCACGGAGGGCCGCTGGTACACGCGGGCCCGCACGCTGGCCGAGCTGGAACCGCTGCGCGCACGGGTGGAGCGGTGCTTCGAGGCGGGGGCGCTGGCCACCGACACCGAGCTGGAGTTCACGCCCGAGTCCCAGCCCTACTCCGAGTTCCGCACGGACGAACGCGCGCTGGAGATCTACACGCGCCACGCCCTGGCGATCGGTCGCAGGTTCGACGCCCCGGCGGAGCACCAGACGATGAACCGCGCCTCCACCGACATGGGCAACGTCTCCCAGCACGTGCCCGCCATCCACCCCTACATCGGCCTGGACTGCTTCCCGGTCAGCAACCACCAGCCGGAGTTCGCCGCCGTGTGCGTGGGGGAGGCCGCGAACCGGGTCATCGAGGACGGCGCCACCCTGCTCGCGCGGACCGCCCACGAGTACTTCTCCTAGGTACGGGCGGCCCGGGGCGGTTCGGTCAGTAGCGGGCCACCCCGGGTTTCCACAGGGTGGCCCGCTCCACCACGTACACCTCCAGGTTGCCGACGCTCGCGCCGCACGCGTCGTGGCGTTCGGTGGCGACCAGGGCCGAGGCGATCAACTCCGCGCGGTGCCGTTCCTCGGGCTCGCTGTCGCCCACCGGGATCACCTGGCGCACGTGGTGGCAGCGCGACCGGCCGTCAGCGTGCACCAGTCCCACGACGTAGGTGCGCCTCCAGCGCCGCAGGGCGGCCTGACGGGGGATCTCGTAGAGGTAGCGGCAGCGCACCCGGCCGCCGGAGGGCAGGTCGGCCTCGGCCTGGTAGGTGATCGACCACCAGTTCTCGGCCACGGGCACGACCGTCGCGCGCATGGTCCGCGCCCACGCCTCCAGGGTCGACCGGTCCTCGACCTCGATGACGGCGGCGTCGCTCACGACGCCCCCTCGCGCTGGTCGGGGATCTGACATGAGATCACTCTAGGTGTCCACGTGGGTTCGAAGGGTACAGTTTGTGCCCCTCGTGCCGAGGAGCCGCGCTCCGCTCACGTCAGCAGCCCGATCCGCTCAGCGAGACCGCCCGCCCCGTCACGGCGCCGGGGATCACGTGACTCCAGTTCCTCCAACACCATGCGGCGGGCGAACCCGTTGTACCGGACCGTCTCCGGGGCCGCCGCGTGTGCCGCCTCCAGCACCCGCAGCGCCTCGTCCCGCTGCCCGGCCAGGTGATGGGCGCGCGCCTGCTCGATCCGGTGCCGGGCCCCGCGTGGCCGCGACGGGATCGCCTCCGCCGGGGCCCGCCCGGCCTGGCGGACCGCCTCGTGCCCGCTGCGCAGCTCCACCGCCACGGTCACCGCGTGCGCGGCGATCACCGGACGGGAGAACGAGGTCATCGGGTGGAAGTAGGAGGCGGGCAGGCGCTCGGCGGCCTTCCGGGCCGTGTCCCAGTGGCGCCAGGCCGTCCCCGCCTGCCCTCGACGCGCCGCCGTGTACCCCGCCTCGAACCGCAGCGCGCCCCACACCGCGAGCACGTCGCGGTCACCGTCCGGCAGGTGGCGCACCAGGTGGCGGCTGGCGTCCTCGGTGACCGCGTCCGCCGCCTCCCAGTCACCCGCGTCCCGGTGCGCCTGCGCCAACAGCCAGGCCGCCACACCCAGGGCGTGCGGGTCCTCCGCCTCCTGGGCGGCGACCATGCCGCGTTCGGCCACCCGCCAGAGCAGGCTCTCGGCGGGCTGGTACGCGATGAAGAACTGCGCCAGCGAGCACACCTCCGACAGCACCGACCGCGCCGCGCGCCGGGCGGTCCCGTCCTCCGCCCGCCGAACCGCCCTCTGGGAGTCCTCGAAGAGCGCGGGAAGCAGCCGCCCCACCACGTCGCGGTGGTGGGACGCCGAGTGCCGGGCCCGCCAGGCCGCCGCCAGCCGGGCGCGCAGCCGCTCCACGGTGGGGGCGGGCCCGTCGTCGCCCAGCGTGAGGGCGTTGACCGACGCGCGGACCCTCGGCAGCCGCGTGTGTCCCGGGCCGGTGAACAGATCCACGGGTACGGACTGCTCCCCGGTGAGTTCGGCCAGGTCACGGATGCGCAGTGCCTCCACCAGGCGCAGGAGGATCGGGAGTTTGGGGGTGCCCAGCCGCCCGGTCTCCACGGCCTTGACCCACGACGCGGAACGGCCCACGAGGCCACCCAGCACGTCCCGGGTCAGCCCTCTTCTGGTGCGGTGCAGCTTGAGCCGGGTACCGAAGGGGATCTCGACCTCGTACGGGTCCGGGGTGCCGTCCACGGCCATCGCGTCGTCCTTCCCTGGGGAGTCGCGGAGACCAGGCTATGAGCCGGATCCCGACCCCAGGGCGGAAACCGGGCCACCTCCCCCGGTCGGGCCCCGGCGACCGGGTATGGCCCGGTCGGGCCCCCTCCGAACTGGCACGACGTCACTCAGTTCCGCGTGCCGAGGGAGGGTGGCGGCGCCACCTGGGGTCCGCCGGGGCTGCGCAGACGCTCGAGGACGAGGTCGAAGGTGAACCCGGCGGTGAAACCCACCGGGACCACGAAGAACAGCAGGCGCCGCGCGTCCAGCTCCACCAGCAGCTCCGGAACGGTCAGCAGCTGGGCCGCCACGTACAGCAGGACCGAGACCGCGCCCGCGCCCAGCCCCCGCGCGCAGGCGCGCAGGGCGGAGGGGGTCCGTC
Organism: Nocardiopsis eucommiae; assembly: GCF_965344335.1. Taxonomy (NCBI): domain Bacteria; kingdom Bacillati; phylum Actinomycetota; class Actinomycetes; order Streptosporangiales; family Nocardiopsidaceae; genus Nocardiopsis; species Nocardiopsis eucommiae. Next base: position 119,542 of record NZ_CBDRIY010000009.1, on the reverse strand, counting down.
CGAACGAGTCCCTGATCAGCGCACCCGAGACCGCCGCGCACATCGGACCGGCCAACAACAGGGACAGACTGGCCGGGTCGGCGGGGCCGGGACCTCCGGCCAGCACGATCGACGCCAACGCCGCGAGCAGCAGCAGGATCGCGGAGACCAGCCCGGCCGACTCACGCCAGCGCCCCCACCGCCGGTCCCTCTCCTCACGGCGGCGGCGTTCGGCACGGCGCTCCATCTGTCGGCGCAGCACCTCCGCCATTCGCCTGGCCGACCCGGACGACCAGGACTCTCCCAGGGCGCGTACGTCCTCCCGGTCCACGTGCTCACCGGCACCGTCCAGGTACACCCACACCTGCCGGGCGGCGCCGCCGAAGACCGCCAACGGCACCACCGGGACGCCGTGGGCCAGGGCGACGACCCCGGTGACCCGGGTGGACCGACCGCCCCCGGCCAGCACGATCCCGTCCACCTCGAACAGCGTCCGGTAGTACGGCACCTCCCACTCGGCGCCGGTGTCGCGGATCGTGGTGACACGCACCCGTGAGCCCTCGGGCAGAACGGGCGCGTAGTCCTGGTGCCGGGGCGGGTGGGCGATGATCCGTGAGTCGGGGGCGGAGGCCGCCGCGTACCCGCGCGCCACCAGCGTCTCGACGTAGTGCTCGTCGTCGGCGAAGACCACGAGGTCGTACCCGGCCAGGGCCAGTTCGCGGCCGAGGTCGTGGCAGGCTGCGCGCACCTGGTCGGTGGCGCTCAGGGGCGGTTCGTACTCGCGGGAGGCGTCGACGCTGCCGACCACGGCGATCCGTGGTCGTCTCGGCGGGGCGGGTGCCTGTTTCACGGGGCCTCCGTCACGGTGCGGGGAGGGTCGGTCGGGTGGTCCTCCGGAGCTGTTCGGCCCCGGGGGAGGAGGGCGCGCAGCGCCGCCGCCGCGTCGGGGTCACCGGCGGTCTCGGCGACGGCCCGGGCGAGCCAGGAGAGGGCGTGGGAGTCGGGGTGCTGGGCCCGCAGGTGGGCCACGAGGCGTTCGTGGCGTTCGGGGGCGGGAACGGTGACCCGCCAGTACAGAGGGTTGAGGGCCCGGTCCCGGCGGAGCTCCCCGAGCCGGCGCAGGAACGCCGCCCAGCAGGCGGGGTCGTCCAACGCCCGGACCGTGAGCAACACCCGGACGGCCCGCTCACCGACCGACCCGCGCGCGTCCGGGCCCTCGGGGCCCTCGGGAGGAGGGAGCTCCCCCTGATCGGAGGGAGCCCCGTCCGGGTCCGCGCCCTCCCTCCGGGCGACCGCGTCCCAGGCGGGGACGGCCTCCCGGGCGACGGCCTCGGGCAGGGGCGGAAGGGGGTCGGCCGCCGAACGTGCCACCAGGGCGCCGATCCGGTAGCAGAGGGCGCGGTAGGCGGTCGGGTCGGTGAGCATCAGCTCCAGGACCCCGGCGTCCGCGTGACCGGGCACGCCCACCCAGTCCAGCCGCTGGCGCTCCCGCACCACGCGGGGGAGCGGTCCGCTGAGCGGTTGCCACACCAGCGGCAGGATGTGGTGGGGCGGGGCACCGTGGTCCCGGAAACGCCGGACCCGTTCCTCGACGATCCACCACTCCCGGGCGCACCAGGCGCTGTTGAGGTGGGTCTCGCTCAACAGGACCACCAGGGTGCGGGTGGTGGCGCAGTGCCGGAGCAGTTCGGAGCGCCAGCCTCCGCCCGGTTCCAGGGTCGGCCCGGTCGCGCCGAAGGCGCGGTCGTCGGTGTGCAGCCGGACCATGGCCTCCAGATCGGAGTGGAAGCGCAGCACGTGCTCCCGGTCGGCCCTGCGCCCGCCGTAGCTCGTGAAGAAGGCGCTGGTCCCGCCCGCTCCGGTGTCCTCCGCCCCGGTGGCCTCCACCCCCGTCACCTCCACCTCGGACCTCCCGCCCGCCGCCCCGTTCCGTCACCGGTGTCCGCGCTCAGATCTCCGGCACCTCCAGGTCGATGTGCCCGCGTTCGCTGACCGAGTCGCCCATGTGCCGGGCGGTGCTGTTCAGGTAGTTCGCGTAGGCGAGCTCGTAGTGCGGGTGCTGGGTGCCGCACACCTGGTGCAGCTCCTCCTGGGTGCGCACGTCCAGCGCCACGGCCTCGGTGATCTCCCCCTTGGCCACCAGGGCGTTGGCCAGGTTCACCGCCGCGCCGAGTGCCAGGGGGTGCACCTCGCCCACCTGTGGGTCGGAGCACAGGCCCTCGTGCGCCCACCGGGCCTGGGTCTCCGCCTCCCCCACGTGACCGGTGCGGCAGGCGTAGGCGGCCAGGTTGGCCCTGGCCGCGAGGGTGAAGGGATGGTCCGGACCGAACACGCCCGTGTAGCCGTCGACGCACGTACGGGCCTGGTGGAGCGCCAGGTCGTAGCGGTCGGCGGCGGCCAGGCCGGCCGCCAGTGCCAAGGCCATCGCCAGGCTGCGGGGGTGCTCGTCTCCGTACTCGCCCCGGTGCTGTTCGTGCGTGCGGCGGATCCGTTCCAGCGCCTGCTCGGGGTCGCCCACCAGGCGTTCGTTCACCGCCAGCTCCTTGCGGGCGTGCAGCGTGTGCGAGGACAGCTCACCGATGGTGCGACGCAGCATCCCCGCGGCCTGGTGGATCTGCCGGTGCGCCATCACGTACTCGCCCGTACGACGGCGGTAGGTCGCCGTCGCCGAGGAGAGGATCCAGGTGTAGGGGTGACGGTGGCCCAGGATCTCCCGGGTGACCCGGTGCGCCCCCTCACCGACCCGCAGCGCCTCCGCGTAGTCCCCGGCCGCCGACAGGGACAGCGCCAGGTTGTGCTCGGCCAGCAGGGTGTGCTGGTGGTGGGGGCCTCGACCGGCCAGGTAGGCGGAGTAGGTCTCCCGATCGTGTTCGAGCGCCGACGCGAACCGTCCCAGGGCCCGCAGGTCCGCGCCCATGCCCCGCCGCGTCAACAGGGTGAACGGGTGGCGTTCGCCGAGGACCTCCCGCTGGAGTTCGAGGGTCCGGCTGTTCAGCCGCCCCGCCTCGCGGTGCTCGCCGCGCGAGCGGTGGACGTTGGCCAGCTGGGTGGCCAGGTGCAGGCGGAGCCGGTCGCGTTCACCGAAGGTGTCGGTCCAGGCGCTCAGCAGCGGTGTGCCCAGCTCCAGCGCGGCCTCCAGCTCTCCCTTGCGGTGGTGGTAGCGAACCTGGTTGACCAACCAGCGGCGCACCTCGTCGTCACCGCTCAGACTGGCCCCGGAGGGGACGATCTGCCAGCGCAGGTTCTGGTAGCGGTGATCGTGTCGGGGGTCGTCCGCCTCCTCGTCGTGCGGCGCGTAGGAGGCCAGCACCTGCCGCACCGACTCGCGGACCCGCGCGCGCTCCCCGGCGGGGATGCGGTCCCGGACCACCTCCTGCACCGCCGGGTGCACCGAGAACGTCTTCAGCTGCCGGTCGAAGTCCATCAGCAGGACCCGGGTGAGCTGGAAGTGGACGTGGTTGAAGTTGACCCGGCCGGTCCGGTACCGCGGGTCGGCATCGGTGTACTCGCTGACGGCACGCGGTGAGCGGAGCAGGTCCTCGGGGACGCCGTCGGGGGACAGGTGCGCGGCCAGCCGGATCAGGCACAGGCTCGCCGGGTGGTACTGCTCCAGCTCGTCCAGGGCGAGGGAACTGCTCAGCCGCTCCTCGAAGGAACCCGCGCCCCGGACCACCGAGGGCTCGCGTTCGTCGAGCAGGCGTGTGTACTCCGCCACCGCCTCAGCGGCGCCGTCCAGCCGCTGGCCCGAGTTCAGCCACTCCAGGGCGCGGTGCAGCTGGGCGGGCAGGTGACCGAGCCGTCGGGAGAGGGCCAGCGCGGTCTCCGCGTCGATCTCCGAGAGGCGGTCCCGGAACAGCTCCACCACCTCGTCCTCACTGAAGGGGCCCACCTGGAGGCAGCGCCGGTGACCGTAGGCCTCCCAGTCCCGGTCGTAGGAGGTGATGATGACGTGCCCGTGGTCGTGCGGGATCAGCGCGTCCAGCGCGCCGGGCGGCCCCGCGTTGTCGTAGACCAGCAGCCACCGGTTGAGCGGACGGCCCGCCCGGAGCGCGGCCAGCACGGGGTCGGCCTCGGGCGAGCGGTGGTCCGGGAAGCGTTCGGCCAGGGTCGCCGCCAGTTCCTCCAGGGACGACTCGACCTTCTCCGGGCGGTCCGCGGAGATCCACCAGATCAGGTCGTAGTCACTGCGGAAGCGCCGGACGAACTCCCGGACGATCTCCGACTTCCCGCTGCCCTGCATCCCCACCAGCACCACCGGGGGCTTGTCCTCCATCCCCTGCCCGAGGAGGTCGCGCAGGCGCTCCAGGAACCCCTCGCGGCCGCTGAAGTTCTGGTTGCCGTGCGGGGCGTTGCTGATCAGCTCCGGGTTGGGTGCCCCCGGATAGCTGGGTCCCTGCCCGGGACCACGCGAACGGTGGCTGGGGAACCTCGGGTCGAAGCGGGCCAGCAGCGCGCCGCGCGCGTCCTCCTCCTCCCGGATGCGCAGGTTGATCCACTCGGCCTCCGGGAAGCCGTCGGGCGGCGCGCCCTCGTCGATCGTCACCCCCAGCACCCGGTGCGTGCCGTTGCCGCCCTGCTGCGGCGCGGTCTCCAGCAGACGGTGCAGGAGCCCGAACGCGGCGGACCCGTGCAGGTGGGCGGAGACCAGCACCATGATGATCCCGTGCCCGCCGGTGTCGGGCGGGGGAGCCCCGTCCGTCCTGGGCCGCGTCACCCGGATGCCGACCCACTCCAGCTGCGGCTGGACCCAGTCGGCCCACGAACGGTCGCGGGAGTCGGCCAGCAGGATCACCGAGGCGACCGCGCCGTGCCGGATCTGTTCGAAGACCAGCCTGACCTGCTCGCTCTGCTCCTGAGTGAGGTGGCGTCCCCGGGGAACCGCGCCGCCGGTGAGGATGGAGGTCAGCCGCTCGTAGGCGTGGAACAGGGAGCTGGGCATCCAGGTGCGTTCCAGGAAGGCCGCGAGGGTGAGCCGTTCCGCGATCCGGGCCTTGTACGGGATCTCCGCCCGGCCCCAGTACCGCCAGGGATCGTCCTCGGAGGCCTCGACCCAGGGCGCGAACGTCTCGTACGCACGGTCACGGAGCTCGTCCAGGTTGGGGAGTTCCAGGTCCACGCGGGTCAGGATCGGCCGGACCGGCACGTGCGGGGCCTCGGTCCGCAGTTCGGCGGCGATCCGGGCCGACTTGTGGATGGCGGTGGTGTTGAGGGTGAGGCAGAGGGCGACCTGGTCGGCCAGGACCGCCGCGCAGCGCCGCCCCAGGAGCCCGTTGCCGGGGGCGGTGTCGACCAGGACGTGGTCGTAACCACTGTCCAGGAGCGCGGTCCGGAGTTCGCGGAGGAAACGGGTGGAGAGGGCGCCTCGGGCGAACCCGGAACCGTGGATCGTGTCCAGCTGGGTGAGCCGTGCGGTGTGGTGGGAGCCGGGTCCGAGGTAGCCGATCTCGCCCTCCGGGACACCGGGGATGACCGGCCATCGGCTGAGCTGTTCGACCTGGTCGCTGAGGTCGGCGCCGCGCGCGCACACCTCGGCGGGGTCGGCTCCCGGCACGTGGCAGCCCTCGATGACGTCGGTGATCATGTCGACCAGCCCCTGGGGGCGTCCGCCGCGGAGTCCGAACAGCGGGGAGAAGTACTCGCGCAGCTCGGGGGAGTGCAGGTTGAAGTCGACGAGCAGGACACTCCGACCGGTGCTGGCGATGTTCCAGGCCACGTTGGCCAGAGACGTGGTGCAGCTGCTTCCCGACAGGGGCGAATGGAACACGAGTATCTGTCCGGCGGAGTTCGTGTCCCCGATTTCTTTGCTGGTCAACGCGGCTCCGGGGGGATGGAGTTTCCTTTTCTCGTTCCTTCCGGCGGGCCCGTGCGTCCCGTGCGCACGCGCTTTCGGCTTGGGAGAGGGGATGTTCCCACTTTTCATGGAAAGGAACCCCGGGAAACCTGGGTGCGCGGAGCGGGAAAACGGCCGCTGTGAATTCAGGGACGGTTGTCGCCGTTGTTACCGAGGTCGGCCGGCGGAAGGACCGGCGACACGGCGAAGCCCCCGGGGCGGTCCTCACCGCGCCGGGGGCTCACGAGAACCCGCCGCCTCAGCCCCGGTACTCCGAGGCCCGCTCCTCCGCGGTCGCCACCATCCTGTCCTGGCGGTCGCGGACGGCCGGTCGTTCCGGAGCCGCCACACGGCCCAGCTCCCGGTGCCGACCGTGCCGACTGGACAGAGCCACCGCCGCCGACCGGCGCATGCCCAGCTCCTCGCCCTGTTCCGCCAGGGACTCGCGGACCCGGCGGCGGTGGGAGTGCCGCGCCACGACGTACACGGCCACCGCGCTCAGGAACACCACCAGCGTCTTGACCAGCACACCGAGGAGGCCGACCAGGACCGGGGCGTCGAAGAACCAGTGGACGCCCATCGCCAACAGGAACAGGAGCAGCGCCCCCGTGGCGCGGCCCGCTCCGGGCCGCCACGCCACGGCGGCCAGCAGGCCGACCGCCGTACCCGCGATCGCGGACATCGCCCAGTGCGAACCCAGGCCGGTCAGGCCGACCCGCAGGAACAGCGTCTGGAGCACCGAGGCGACCCCGTCCGTGGCCCCCTGCATCATGATCGAGTTGAGCGCGTAGGTGAAGTCCTCCGCGAGCTGGAAACCCAGGCCCACCAGGGCCCCCATGACGAAGCCGTCGACGGGACCGCGCACCACGCGCGGCGCGATCACGGCGATCAGCACCACCCCGATGGTCTTGAGCAGCTCCTCGTTGAGCGGCGCGGTCAGCGACGCGCCCCACGCCGAGCCGAAGTCGACGCCGCCCATCCGGGACCACGCCGACATCAGCTGGGAGTTCGAGAACAGGGCCAGCCCGATCGCCCCGGTCAGGCCCCAGAGCACGGCTACGAGCGAGAACGTCGGGCTCGGCGCCCGGACGGGGCGGATCCGGCGCAGGACCCAGAAGCCGATCACACCGGCCACGGCCAGCACGACGGCGGCGGCCAGCGTCTCGGTGGGGAAGACCCGGATCGCCCCGAAGAAGCTGGTCAGGGTGTAGACGAACCCGCCCAGGCAGACCACGGCCAGGGCCACCGTGGCGACCAGGGCGGGGACGCGCTGCGGACCGGGCGGTTCCTGGTGCGGTGGCGCGGCCGGGTGTTCGGACGCGTGTTCCCGACCGGGCCTTCGGGGCGTGGGGACCTGTCCGCTCACTGTGGACGGGACGTCGGGTTCGGGTCGTGCGTGACTCATGGGGTCCCTCCCGTGCTCCGGTCGAACCGGATCGACTGGACCATCCGCTCGGCCTCGACGAGGTCGGCCGCGCTGGCCTCGGCGCCGATCGCCTGGGTCTCCACCGCGAAACCGCCGTTCGGGGAGGGGAACACCGTCGCGATCCCGGTGTGCTCCTGCATGTGCAGGTCCCCGGTGAGGCCCTGGGCGCCTCCCTCGGAGGTGACCGGCTCGGGTTCTCCGAGGGTGGCCGAGGAGTCCCCGACCCTGACCGTCTCGCGCATGCCGTCCCAGAGCTGGGCGGCGTCGGCGCCCTCGGTCGGCTCCACCACGCTCACCTGGAGGTTGACCGGCCCCTTCGCGAAGAGGAACTGCTGGTCGGTGGTGCTGGAGCCGGTGTCGAGCTCCCAGCCCTCGTCGAAGGTCATCGACGCCCCGTAGCCCTCACCCGAACCGAGGGTCATGCTCTGACCCGCGGGTACCGCCTCGGACGCGGGCAGCGCCGCGTTCACCAGAGCCCATCCGCCCGTCAGCACCACGACCACCCCGGCCGCGGCCCCGAGCGGGACCCAGTTGCTCCGTGGACCCGGCGACCCGGCGTGGCGTAGCTCCACGCGCTCATTCACCATCGTTCCCCCGTCCGTTCGTTCGTCCTGGAGACAGCGAAACACCCACAAAGGTGTCGAACGGAGAAAAGTGGGACACTTGGCGTGATTTTGCGGTTATTTCACCGGCAACGGGCGTGAGGGTGGACCGACGACCCGACTTCACCACCTGCGTCGTGGGGGTGATGTGGCCGCATGTGGCCCGACTTTCCGGCCCGCACCCCCTTGGCGAATCAGCCCTCCCGTGATGGGATGCCACCTTCAGCGTGACACCCACCGACGGAAGAGCACGGGCGACCGATGCCGAAGCAGAGCACAGACCAACTCAAGACGGACCGTTCCTCCCTGGTCCACCGGATCCGCTACGCGCTTCGGAACCCGAGCCGGATAGCGCCCCACGTTCTGCGGTCCGCGCGAGACCTGCGTCTGCGCCTCACCCACCGGGATCACGTCTCCTACTACCGCGCGGTGATGGCCTCCGACGCCGCTCGCGATCCCAGGGCGGCGGTCGGCAGCCGCAACGAGGAGCGCTGGCTGGCGCTGGGCGAGATGCAGTTCGACTACCTCGTCGAGCACGGCCTCAAGCCCGGTCACCGGATGCTCGACATCGGCTGCGGCAACCTGCGGGCCGGGTGGCGGTTCATCGACCACCTCGACACCGGCGGCTACTACGGGATCGACATCTCCCCGGACATCCTGATCGCCGGTAAGAAGGTCCTGGCTGAGCGCGGACTCCAGCACAAGCTGCCGCACCTGACCCTCACCCAGGACCTGACCTTCGACTTCCTCCCCGACGACTCCTTCGACGTCGTCCACGCCCACAGCGTGTTCTCCCACTCGCCCGTCGAGGTCATCGACGAGTGCCTGCGCCACGTGGGCCGCGTGCTCGCCCCGGGCGGGTTCTTCGACTTCACCTTCGACCGCACGGAGGGTGCCGAGCACCACGTGCTGCGCGAGGACTTCTACTACCGCACGGAGACCCTCGTCGCGCTCGCGGAGAAGCACGGACTGCGCGCCCGCTTCATGGAGGACTGGGAGGAGCGCCCGCACGGGCAGTCGAAGATCCGCGTCACCGTTCCGGAGTGAGTCGGGGTCACGGGAGGCGAACGCGTTTGGCGATGACCGGTCGCGTCATCCGGGTGAGCGCCCGAGGGGTGATCGTTCCGACCTCAGGCAGCCACGGGGCGCGCCACCGAGGACCGCCCTTTCGCCACGTGTCTTCGCCCCCTGTTCCGGGAATCTCGTAGCCGCTTGATCCGCCTGATTCTGAGGGGACCCGTGTGACGCGGGTCCCCTTCCGTCTGCATTCACCACTCGCAACTGTTGTGGCTTAATTGTCGCAAATGTTAGGAATTCCTATAAGAGAACAATGAAGAGCGCTCGACAGGGCTGGCCGGGCCACTCCGCAGATCATCATCCTGGACAATGACGGGCCCAAGGCGGGAGGGACGCACCTCGTCGAATTGAGCAGGGAGGAACCCCTTCTGCCCGGGATCACGCACGAGGACACCGGGGAGAACCCCGGCGCCGCCTGGAGGAACGCGTCCCGCTCCCGGGGCCCGTCGACACGGGACCCCGGGAGCCGTGGTCTAGCCGAGGCGGCGGATGTCGCCTCTGACGCGGTAGAAGCCGCCGCTGCCCGAGGTGAGCACCTCGCTCACGACGTAGCGGGCTCCGGCGCGGCGGATGTCCTTGGGGAACTGCACCCGCAGGGTGGGGTCGTAGCCCTCCGAGACCACGCGGATCCGCAGGCGGCCGCCGTCGTCCACGCACTCGACGACGATCCCGTCGTCGGCCACGAGCTCGCTGGAGCGCACCGTCTCCAGCTCGGTGGCCGGGGTGACCGCGTCCCAGGAGGGGGCCTTGACGCTGACCGGCTCCGGGACGGTGCCGCGCTCGGCGGCCAGGATCGCCTCCTCGGAGGCGTCCACACAGGCCAGGGAACCGTCGGTGGTGACGATGTACAGCCGGTCCTGGTGGAACTGCATCGAGTAGGCCGAACCGCATCCGGTGGCCAGCTTCCACAGACGGCGTCCGTCCCTGGAGAAGCAGTAGACCGAGGAGTGGTTGTCACCCGCGAACACGTAGCGGCCGTCCGGGGAGGCCGCGCAGGAGAAGACCGCCCCGTCGCAGCGGTAGGTGGAACGGTGCGCCCCGCCCTTGCTGATGCGGTCCACGGAGTTGCGGGCCGTGGCGGCGAAGACCTCGTCGCCCTCCTGCCAGCCGAACAGCACCGCGCCGCTGGTCGGCACCGTCCAGCGCTCGTCCCCGGTGCCCGCGTCGTACATGGTGACGCCCCGGGAGTGCCCGTGGTAGACGCCCGCCTCGTCGTGGCGGACCATCCACGCGGAGTCTCCCGAGCTGCGGCGGGACCACTGGAACTCGTCCTCGTGGTCGATCACGGTGATCCGCCCGGCCACGTCGGAGACGCCGAGCACCCCGTCGTGGATGTCCAGCCAGAAGATGTCCACGTCCTCGGAGATCTCGTACGCCACATGCGGGATCTTCGCGCCCAGGTCGTAGACCTTGCCGTCGTCACACCCGGCGTAGATCCAGAAGTCGTCGGCCACGATGCACTTGACGCCGTCCGGGAGTCCGTAGCGGGCGGTGACGGTGCCCTGGTGGGAGAGGGTGTACACGTCTCCGCGCTCGTTGCCGACCCAGCAGCGCTCGTCGTCGACGAAGATGCCGAAGGCGGGGCTGCCCGAGCGGAACCGCCACAGCACCGGGGCGAGGTTGGCGGTCGAACGCTGGCTGACGATCGTCCTCCGGGTGACCGCGCGCCGCTTGCGGACCCCGACCACGGCGGGCTCGTACCCCTTGCGCCGCTTCTCCGCGATCTTCCGCGCCGCCGTGGCCTCGGCCTTCGCGACGGTGGGGTGGCTCGCGGTGCGCGCCTGGCCGTTCTCGCCGATCCGTCCGTACCGGATGGTGACGTCGGTGCCGTCGAGGGTGACCTCGTAGAACTTGTGCGCGCCGCCGCCCTCTTCCGAGAGCTCCAGGTAGGTGGTGCTGGTCATGGCAGGCCCTTCGACGATCGGATCCGGGCACACCGGAAGGGGGTGCCAGGCAGGGGAGAGAGGGGGCGCCTCCCGGGGGAGGGCGTGTCGACTGGTGGAGAATCTATCGGCGGGTACCGACAATTCGGGTCAGAGGGTGGTGGGCATCGGTCCGCCGTTCCACTCCACGGCGTCGGCCAGAGCCCGGGCGAGGTCCATCGGTACGCCGGCGCGGTCGGCCTGGGCGCGGTGCAGGTTCATGACGATCCGCTCCGCGTCCGCCCACGCGCCGAACTCACCGAGGTCGATGTCGCGCGCGGCCTCCAAGGGGGTGTGGCCCTTCCGGAGGGCCTCGTCGGCGGCTGCGAGGACGAACCGGTAGTACCGCTCGTGCACGGCCAGCACGGCGTCGAGCTCGGAGCCGGGCATCACCGGCCCGTGACCGGGCACCACGTGGTCCGGAGCGAAGGAACGGACCCACTCCAGGGAGCGCAGCGCGCCGTCGAGTGACCCCATGAGCAGCAGCGGTGTCAGCCCGTGGAAGATCAGGTCGCCGGTGAACAGGACCCGTTCCCGCGGGAGCCAGGCCAGCACGTCCCCGACGGTGTGCGCGGTGTATCCCGGGTGGTGGAGGTCGACGCGGCGGCCGCCGCCCAGGTGGAGCGTGAGTGCGTGGTCGAAGGTGACGGAGGGCAGCCTCCGGGTGACGTCGCCCCAGTTCGGCACGGGTTCCCAGACCGGTGGCGGGTTCTCGAAGAGCGGGTCGGTGTCCAGCGCCTCGCGCATGCCGTTCTGGCCGATCAGCACGGTGGAGTCGGGCAGCAGGCTGTTGCCGTAGGTGTGGTCGCCGTGCTGGTGGGTGTTGACCGCCCAGCGCACCGGCGCGCCCGCAGTGGCGGAGGCGAGCGCGCCCAGGAACCGGCGGGTGCGGGTCGCGGTGGCGCAGGTGTCCACGACCAGGAGTCCGTCGTCCCCCGCCACGGCGCCCGCGTTGTTCACCCACCAGGTGCCGTCCGGCTGCACCCACGCGTACACCCCGTCGACGACCTCGCCGAGCGCCCCGGCCTCCGGGCCGGTCCGTGCGTTCTCTCCCATGGCGATCCCCTTGTCTGGTGGCGGTTCGGGGCGTTGCCCCGACGCGCAGCGTAGGGGGTGGTCCCTGCCGTTCGGGGCCGCTCCGCCGAAGTCGCCACGTCGGTGGGCGGGCCGCGGTCGCTTCGCGACCCCGGCGGACGGGCCGAGCCGGACGACCACCGGTCCGGGTCACGGGACCGTCGGAGGTCGGGGAGGTCTCGGGAGAGCGCCGACGGCGCCCTGGCCAGCTCCGGCCTTCCGAGAATCCAGCTTGTGGATATCCGGACTTCGGTCTCCGCCGGGTGCTAGCGTCCCGAACATGGACACCCCTCGATACCTCACGGTCCTTCGCGAGAGCGGGACCCTCCTCGCCGACGCCGCCGAGGACCGCGCGCACGCGCACGTACCCACCTGCCCCGAGTGGAACGTCCTGGACCTGGTCTGGCACGTGGGCGAGACCCACCACTTCTGGAGGTCCATCGCCTCCGGGGAGATCAGGGACCCTGACGACGGGTACGCGCAGCCGGAGCGCCCCGACGACGAGGCGCTGCTGAGCTGGTACCGGGAGGGACTGGCCGAGACCCTGACCGTGCTCACCGCTCTGGACCCCGACGCGCCGCGCTGGACCTGGTCCCCGCAGAAGGACGGGGCGTTCATCCTCAGACGCATGGCGCAGGAGACCGCCGTGCACGCCTGGGACGTGCTGAACGCGGTCGACGGCGGGGCCGCGCTGCCCCGGGACGTCGCCGTGGACGGGGTGGACGAGTTCCTCACCTTCTTCCTCGGCCTGGCCGAGATGCTGGACCTGCCCCGCGAGCCGGTCGGACCGATGGGCGCGGTGCTGCTGACCGCCACCGACGCCGACCTCTCCTGGACGGTGGACCACACCGGCCAGCACTGGCGGGTCAGTCGCGGAGCGAACCGGGCCAGCGTCGCGGTGGAGGGCACCGCCTCCGACCTGCTGCTCACGCTGTGGAGACGGATCGGCCCCGAGTCGCTGGCGGTCACCGGAGACGCACAGGAACTCGCACGGTTCCTCAAGGTCGCGGAGACGGAGTGACCGACCGGCGGCGCCCGCTTCCCCGGGTCACCACGGGTCCCGGAGAACCGGGAACGCCCCGTGGAAAACGCCGTGCGCCACCCGAGGCCGGACTGTTAGCGTCGCTGCCATGCTGGACAGGCCCGTGGACTTCGACGACCACCAGATCAAAGACGCGCTGGCGGACTGGGGCATTCACGCGGAGGTGCTGACGCACGTTCCGCTGGGCTTCGGTGACCACCACTGGAGCGCCACCGACACCTCCGGGCGGCGGTGGTTCCTCACCCTGGTCGACCTCGAACACAAACCCTTCCTCGGCGGCGATCCCGACACCGCCCTGCGCAACCTGCGCCGGGCCATGGACACCGCCGCCGAGCTCCACGACGCGCACGGGCTCGGGTTCGTCGTGGCCCCGCTCCGCGCCACCGGGGGCACCACCGCTCTGCGGATCGGTGACCGTTACGCACTCAGCGTCTTCCCGCACACGGAGGGCAGCCCCGGCGACTTCGGCCAGGAGCTCACACCGGACCAGCGGGCCCAGGTCCTGGACACTCTCGCCCGCCTGCACGGACGCACCCCGCCCGCCGAGATCCGACCCACCCCGCCGAGCCTGGCCGGGGCCGACCGGCTGGCGGAGCTCACCGTGGATCCCGGGAGGATCGGTGACCACGGCCCCTTCGCGGAACCGACCGCCGAGCTGCTCGCCGAGCACGGAGGCGCGCTGCGGGCCCGCCTGGACGAGTTCGGCCGCCGCGCCGACGAGGCCGACGCCTCGCGGGCGGTGCCCACCCACGGCGAACCGCACCCGGGGAACCTGCTGTGGCGCGAGTCCGGGCCGCTGTTCGTGGACTGGGACACGGTGGGCCTGGCCGTCCCCGAACGCGACCTGTGGCTGGTCACCGACGACCCCGACGAACTCGCGCGCTACGCGGAGGCCACCGGGCACCGGCCCGACCCGGCGCTCCTGTCCCTCTACGGGCTCCGCTGGGACCTCCAGGACGTCGTGGAGTTCGTCGACTGGTTCGCCGCCCCGCACCAGCGCGGCACCGACACCGAACAGGCCTGGCGGGACCTGGGCGTCATCCTGCGCCGTCTGGAGCGCTGAGTCCGCCCGGGTCCCGCCGCGCTCAGCCGTGGACCAGCGGCACGAACACCCGCAACGCCGCCGGTCGCTTGCGGAAGACCACCTCGGCCGACCCCTCCACGACCTCGCCGTCCACGGCCAGGAGCCGGGGCTCGTCCGGGATGGCCAGGGTGAGCGACTCGGTCAGCCGCTCGGTGTAGCCGGACCCGGACGTCGCCCCCGCGAACAGCACGTCCGCCAGGGCACGCAACCGGGGGAAGGGCGAACGCGCGCACAGCACCCGCACGTCCAGCCGCCCGTCGTCCAGGTGCTCCCGCAGAGCGGGCACCCGGGCGTGGGTCCGGTACCGGCAGTTGCCCACGAACGCCCACCACACCTTCACGGGCCGTCCGTCCACCAGAGCCGGGGTGGGTTGGACCTCCCGCAGGTCGCGCCAGAGGGCCAGAGCGAACGCGGGCCACTTGCCGATCCGGTCCGCCCAGCGGTCGCGCCGCTCCACCATGCGCGGGTACGACCCGAACGACGACGTGTTGAGGAAGACGCGCCCGTCCACCTCGCCCACGTCCACCCGGGCCAGCCGACCGCCGGAGTAGGCGCGCAGGGCGATCTCCACCGAGGTCAGCCCCAGGGTACGGGCGAAGTTGTTCAGAGTGCCGTCCGGCAGCACCAGCAGCGGACGGTCGTGGGCGAGCGCCGCCGTGGCCCCGGCGTTGACGGTGCCGTCGCCACCAGCCACCGCGAGCACCGAGGAGTCGCGGGCCGCCTCGTCCATCACCGAGGCGACGTCGTCGTCGGCGGAGAGCGGGACGATCCGTGCCCGGGGCAGTTGGCGGGCCACCCGGGTGGTGGTGTCCGCGGTGGTCAGGGTGGGCACCCCGTTGGCGCCGCCGCGCGGGTTGACCACCACGGTCACCCCGGCGCCCTCCTGGTCCACGTCCGCCTCTCCCACGGGGGTCGTACTCGCCCCGAAGACGAGCTCCGGACGCGGTGGCAGGAGCGCGCGGGAGAGCAGGGCGGACACGGCGCCGATCGCGACTCCGCCGAGCACGTCACCCGGGTAGTGGACCCCGCTGTGCACGCGGGAGAAGCCCACGGCGCCCGCCATCGCGGACACCAGCAGGGACAGCGGCAGGGGCGCGTCGGAGACGACCCCGCCCGCGTAGCCCACCGCGGCGGCGGTGTGCCCGGAGGGGAACGAGGAACTGACGTAGGAACGGTAGGGGACCCGGGCCGCGGGAACCGCCGAGCTGTCCGGGCGGGGGCGGCGCGCCAGGTACTTGACCGCGGTGGCTCCGGCGTTGGCGATCCCGGCGGCGGCGATCGCCCGCAGCGCGGTGCGGCGCAGGCGCGGGCCGCCCGTGACGGCGAGCGTGGCCGAGACCAGGACCCACGGCGCCATGTTGTCGGTGCTCTGCACGAACTTCGGCGTGTACCCGTCCAGGTGGGGGGTCCCCACCCTGGTCACCCGGTCATAGAGGCGCTGGTCGAGGCGTTGGAGTCGAGGGAACAGTCTCATGGGCCCCAGCCTGGTGGTCACCGGATGAGTTGTCCATAAGGCGCGCTTCGCCCGTGATGCGGTCGGAGCCGGAATGGTGCCCGGGGGTGACGACTGGGGAAGGGCCGTCGCCCCCGGGCGCACGGCAGGCGGTTCGCGCACCGCCGGAACTCCCGTGGTCCCGTTCTGAGGCTAGCCGGTTCCGTTCGGCTTGGGGTGGGATCCCCGTCACTGTCCGAGGTCACCCCTGTATGGCCGGTTCCGGCCCGGGGGAGGACGTTTCGGAGGCGGGCCCGGAGAGTAGGTCTTCGGGCGTCCCCCCTTTGAGGAAAGGCGCCCATGTCCACCACTGAGACCCCCGACCAGATCCACGTCGTGGTCCTGCACTCGGAGCAGCCGCTCACCGTCGACCTCACCGAACTCCACCCTGA
Source organism: Nocardiopsis eucommiae (assembly GCF_965344335.1). NCBI lineage: Bacteria > Bacillati > Actinomycetota > Actinomycetes > Streptosporangiales > Nocardiopsidaceae > Nocardiopsis > Nocardiopsis eucommiae. The sequence continues at coordinate 103,622 of NZ_CBDRIY010000009.1, read as the reverse complement.
CTGCCGGGTCACCGTGCTCACCGACGGCGCTCCGGGCGCGGTCGGCGAGGGGATCGACCCCCCGGACGTCGTGTCCATGCCCCGCGCGGAGTGGGCCGACCAGCTCGCCCGGTGGGCCCGGGGCGGCGAGGTGGACGTGGTCAGCAGGGACGCGTCCTGCCAGGACGTGTGCGCCGAACTACGCGCGGGGCTGGGGCTGGACGCCCGTCCCGCCGCCCCCGCCGACCACTGATCCCGCGTCCCGCGGGTCCCCGGGGCCCGGGGACCCGGGTGAGGCCTCCGCCGCCGCTGCTAGGTTGTCGTTCGCGCGACGGACGGTCGGGTCCGGGTACACGAGGCTGCGGACCGTGGCCGAGGAACGGGTGAGCGATGGACGAGCAGGCGGGCACCGCGCGCCCGCGTCGGCCGCCGCGCGTTCTCGGCCGCCGCCCTCCCGTCATCGTGGCCCTCTGCGGTGGCCTGGCCGTCGCACTCGTCGCGGTGCTGACCTGGGCGCTCACCCCTCCGCGCGTGATCCACGCGGTCGCCTCGGGCGACCCCGGCGCACCACCGGCCGTCCCCTCCGGAGTCGACCGTGTGGGATGGACCTGGAAGCCCCCGCCGGGCGTACGGGTGGAGCACGTGGCGGCCGGGCCGCACGGGCCGGTCCTCGTGCTGTCGGACGGGGTCGTCGCCCTCGACGGACCGAGCGGGGAGGAGCTGTGGACCTATCGCGATCCGCGCGGCTGGGACGCGGAGGTGCGCCTCTTCGAGGACGTCCTCCTTCTGACCCACGACCTCGGGGAGGGCGCCGTGACAGCCACCCCGCTGGACCCCGCGACCGGCGAGATCACGGGTGGTGGACGACGCCTGGAGGAGATGGCGGGGTACGCCCGGTCGACCACCCTCCACGCCTACCGCGACCGCGACGGGGCCGGGGGAGTCCGGGCGCGGGTGTTCGACCGGACGGCGACCGGCCCCGGCGGGACACGGTGGACCTTCGTTCCCCGGGGGAAGGGCCTGTTCTGCGAGTTCCAGCGTGACACGTGGCCGACGACCGATCCCGGCACGGGAGACGGTCGGGTCGTGGTCGCCCACACCTGCGCGGACGCGCGGGAGTACGAGGAGAGGACGCTCCAACCAGCCCGGCCGCGCGCTGCCGCTGACGGCTCCGACATCCTCGCCCACGGGGGAGGACTGGAGTCGGCGGTCGCCACCGTCACCGCCCTCGACCTCGCCAGCGGCGCGGAGGTGTGGCGGCACGAGCATCCGGTCCGCGACTCGTGGGCCCGCGTCGACCTCGGTCCCGTGGAGGGCGCGGCACTCCCCGAGGGTGCGGCGCGCGCCCTCGTCCTCCGGGCCGACGCCGAGCTGTACCTGCTCGACCCGCGCTCCGGAGAACCCCTGGGCCACCCCGAGGAGGCTCGCGACTCCCAGGGGCGGTTCGGTCCCCGGGTGGAGCGGGTCCTCCGCGCCGACACCGGCGGCACGGTCATCGCCGTGGAGGGCCGCTACCCCGGGAGCGGGGAGCCCTTGGAGGTCCTCACCTCGGACCCCGAAGGCGCGGTGACCGCGCGGGTGACGCTCGACCTCGACGGCCCGACCCCCGCACTCCTCGACCTCGCGGTCGTCCTCGACGACGCGCTCCTGATCCCGTACGCGGACCGTGAGAACGGTCAGCGGGGTGTCCACTCCTTCGCGTTGGCCGCCGGTGACCTCGGTGGGGAACGCGTGGCGGTCGGTCCACCCGCGAACGACGTGCCCGGGGAACACCGGCTGGTCGCCGTTCCCGGCGCCGTGGTCTCCTATGGCACCGGCGCGGCCGACGTCCACGGCCTGGTGCCCTGACCCCCGTCCATCCTCCAGAGAACAGCAGTGAGAAGAACCCGTGAGTACCACCTCCACGACGCAGGACTCCGCCCGCGCGGGCGCCGCACCAGACCAGGGAAACCGGACCGAGCGCCTGCGGGAGGTGGCGGGCTGGGCCGGGTTCGGGCTGCTCCTCGGGACCGTTCCGACCGCCTTCCTCGTCCTGCGGCGGTTGGAGGGCAGCGGCTTCGGCCCGGAGCTGCTGGTCCCGGCGGAGGGGCGCGGCGTCTGGCAGATTCCGGTCCTGATCGCCGTCGTGGTGGCCGTCAGCCTCCTCCGCCGGGACCGTCGGGAGCCGAACCCGAACCCGGACCCGGACCCGGAGGGGCCGGTCACCCCCGGCTTCCCCTTCCTCCTCGGATCCGCCCTGGTGGTCCTGCTGCTCGTCCTCTGGACGCACCTGCCCCGGGCCTCGTTCGTGTTCACCGCCGGGCTCTTCGACGTGGGGTACGGCGTTCGACCGGCGGAGGCGGCGCTCTGGGGGATCGGTCTCCCGCCGCTGCTCGGCCTCGTCCTGCTGCTGGTCTCCCACCGTTGGCCCCGGACCCGCACACGATCCCGGCGCTGGTGGCTGACACCGCTCGCGGTCGGCGCGTCACTGGCGCTGCTCGCCGACCCCGCCGTGCGGGCGCTGTCCGAACACGTCCCCACCCGGCACTCCGTCCTGGACGGGTCCCCGGCGGACCCCGCCCCCTACCCCGCCTCCGTCGAACGGCTGGGCTGGGAGTGGCGGCCACCGGAGGGGACCGCGGTGGCCGACGTCGAACGCGGCCCGCTCGGACCCGTCGTCGCGACCACGGACGGCGTGTTCGGTCTGGACGGTGCCACCGGCGGGGAACTGTGGAGCTACCGGCGTCCGCGCGGCGACGTCCTGGTCACCCTGCATCCGGGCGCCGACCGCGCTCAGGTGATCCTCCGCTCGCGGGAGTCGTTGGGCAGGGGGATCCCGGCCGAGGACCCGTTGCGAGGTGGCGACGTGGTGCTCCTGGACACGGCCACGGGAGGAGTCGTCGACGCGTTCGAGACCGACACCGTCGCGTCGCGGAACGCGCACGACCACTCCCTGCCCGGGCTCCGGCTGTCGATCCGCGACGACTACGACGGTGTCGGCCTCGGTGTCCGCGCGGAGGGGGGCACCGACCACCTGTGGTGGTTCACGCTGGAGGACGAACCCGGAGCGGTCGAGGACGGCATGGTCTGCGGGACCGACGAACTCCGGTTGCGCTCCGACACGTGGGGGGAGAACCTCCTGGTCCAGGGTGACCAGCTGTTGCTCTCCTACCGCTGCGCCGACCCCGCCGACTTCGAGGACGAACGGGAGGCGAGGGAACACCTCGACCGCGACGACGACCGGTTCGTCTCCCACCTGCTCGCCCTGGACCTGTACACCGGCGAGGAGAACTGGCGCCGTACCTGGGACGCCTCCGACGGAGCGACGTCCTCGTGGGTGGCGCTGAGCGACGGCGGCCCGGCCCTGAACCCCGGGGCCGCCCCGGCCGTGGTGGTGTGGAGCCTGGTGGAGCGGGCGCACGTGGTCCTGGACGCCGAGGACGGGTCGGACGTCATGGTGGCCGATCCGGACGGCCTCCTGTCGACGGTCGCGCACGCGGACACCGGTGGCGCGGTGACGGCCAGGACCGAGCGGGGGACCGACCACCAGGGGGCGGAACGGGACGACACCGTCCTGGAACGCCTGGACCCGTCCGGTGAGGTCGTCGAGGTGGTGCGTCTGCCCGCCCCCGACCGGACCGGAGGACACACCGACGCCCCGACCGGCTCCCCGGTGGCCCTGACGGGCGGGGCGGCCCTGGCCTTCGTCGGAGTGGAGGAGGCACGGAATCGGGGAGACCTCTCCCTGACGACCGCGCCCTTCCGGAGTTCCGACCCGGGGCCGGGCGAACCGACCACGGGTGTCGCCTCGTTGGTCGGCGGCAAGGAGCGCTGGAAGTACCAGCTCAAGTGGGAGGCGAGCTGGCCCCGGGCGGAGGTGGTCCCCGGCGCGGTGGTCTCCTACCTGAGCGAGGAGGGCTCCGCTGTGTACGGCTGGCTGCCGTAACCCCCGGGTCGTGCCCTCTCGTATTCCGTGAATCTTTTTTTCCCAACTACCACCAATCCGCTCCGCGACCTGCTCCGAATCACCTGTGTCAGCCAGACACCTGATTCGCGAGAGGACGCATGAGCACACACCACCAGAGGCGTCGCGCGGTCGCGGTCATCGGCAGCGGCGTCTCCGGACTGACGGCCGCGTACGTCCTCGGCCAGCATGACGACGTCACGCTCTTCGAGGCCGACGACCGCCCGGGCGGCCACGCCCACACCCACCGACTCGCCGGGGACGACGGCGGCGAAGTGGGTGTGGACTCCGGGTTCATCGTGCACAACCGCCGCACCTACCCCCACCTCCTGCGGCTCTTCGGCGAACTGGGCGTGACCACCCGGCCCACCGAGATGAGTCTCTCGGTGAGCTGTGAGGGCTGCGGGTTGGAGTACGCGGGCGCGCGGGGCCCGCGCGCGCTGTGGCCGAACCGGTCCCGCCGCCGTGCCGACCACGTCCGTATGCTCCTCGACATCCCGCGCTTCCACAGCGCGGCCCGTCGCCTGACCGCGACGGCCCGGCGGGTCGACCCCGAGGGCACGGTGGTCGGTCCGACTCTGGGGGAGTTCGCGGACCGCCACGGCTTCTCCCCCTTCTTCACCGCGCACTTCCTCCTGCCGTTGGTGTCGGCGGTCTGGTCCTGCCCGGCCGGAACCGCCCTGGACTACCCGGCCCGCCACCTGTTCGGATTCCTGGAGCACCACGGCATGCTCGGGATCTGGGGGTCCCCGCGCTGGCGCACCGTGGAGGGCGGCTCCCACACCTACGTGGAACGGGTGCTGGCGGGCCTGCACTCCGTCCGCCTGGGCACACCCGTGCGGGCCCTCTCCCGCGACGAGAACGGGGTGCGGCTGAGCACCGACACCGAGGTGCTGGAGTTCGACGCAGCCGTGATCGCCACCCACGCCGACCAGGCCCTGGCGCTCCTCGACCGCCCCTCCGCCGACGAACGGGAGATCCTGGGCGCCTTCACCTACACACGCAACCGCACCCTTCTGCACACCGACACCACGGTCCTGCCCTCGGACCGGGCCACCTGGGCGTCCTGGAACCACCGGCTGACCTCCTGCGACCCGGACGGCTCGCCCGTGCGGGTCAGCTACCACATGAACCGGCTCCAGGGCCTGCCCGACGGCACCGACTACGTGGTCACGCTCAACGCCGACGACGGTGTCACGCCCGACCGCGTGGTGGCGGCCATGGACTACTCCCACCCCGTCTTCACCCCGGAGTCGGTGGCGGCGCAGCGGAGACTGCGTTCCCTGGACACCCCCGTCCTCGCCTTCGCCGGGGCCCACCACGGCTGGGGCTTCCACGAGGACGGCTGCCGTTCCGGGGTCGAGGCGGCCGCCGCCCTGGGGAGGCGGTGGTGATCCCCGCCCTGTACGAGGCCACGGTGCGGCACGCCCGCGCCGAGCCGGTCCGACACGCCTTCGCGCACCGCACGTACTACTGGCTGATCGACCTCGACGCCCCGCCCCGCCTCCCGTGGCCGCTGCGCGCCCTGGCCGGGTTCCACCCCGCCGACCACGGCGACGGCCGTGCGGCGACGCTGCGCTCGGACATGGTCCTCTACCTGCGCGAACACGGGATCGATCTGGGCGGCGGCCGGGTGGTCATGCTCGCGCACGCCCGGGTGTTCGGTCACGTCTTCAACCCGCTGACCGTCTACTGGTGCCACGACCCCGACGGTGCTCCGCGCGCGGTGGTCGCGGAGGTGCACAACACCTACGGCGACCGCCACCGCTACCTCCTCCACCCCGACAGTCGGGGACGGGCCACGGTGCCCAAGGCCCTGTTCGTGTCCCCGTTCAACGGGGTCGACGGCGAGTACCGGCTCAGCCTGCCCGAACCGGACGAGCGGCTCGCGCTCACCGTCGCCCTCCACCGTGAGGGCCACCCTCCCTTCACGGCGTCCGTGCACGGGCGTCGCCGCCCCGCGACCCTCGCCCAACTGCTCCGCCTGTCCGCCCGCCACCCGTGGGCGCCGCTGGTCAACGCGGTCCGCATCCGGGTCCACGGGATCCGGCTCCACCTGCGCGGCCTCCCCTTCCGGCCACGCCCCGAACCCGTCGGACCCCGCACCGGGGAGCACGAGCCCTCCCCACCTGCCCCCGGTGCCCGACTCAGTCCCGGCAGTCCCCGAACACGAGGAACACGACCATGACCGCGACCAGTCCCCACCCGCCCGGTGCCGTCGACCCGCACCGATGGCCCGACGTGGCCAGAGTCCCGCGCGGCCCGCTGCGCACCGCCGCGGCCCGCCTGCTCACCGCCCGCGCCGTCCCGGCGGTGGGGATCCGCACGCACGTCGGCCCCACGGCGCCGCCCGCCGAACTCACCGAGGGAGACGACCCCGTCCTGTGGCTGCGCGATCCCGACGCGTTCCACGCCCGCCTGGCCCACGACGGCCTCATCGGGTTCGGGGAGTCGTACATGGCGGGGGAGTGGGACTCCCCCGACCCCGTCGCCGTGCTCACCCGCTTCGCCCAGCACTACGAGGAACTGGTCCCCCGGCCGCTCCAACCGCTGCGCCACCTCACCCTGCCCCGCCGCCCCGCCTCGGACCGCAACACCCGTGCCGGGGCCCGTCGCCACATCAGCCACCACTACGACCTGTCCAACGACCTCTTCGCCCTCTTCCTCGACCGCACCATGACCTACTCCTCGGCGCTGTTCACCGACGACGACCCGCGTGACGCCGACGGCCTGGCCCGGGCCCAGGCGCGCAAAACCGACCGGCTCCTGGACGCCGCGGGAGTCGGGGAGGGCACCCGGCTGCTGGAGATCGGTACCGGCTGGGGTGAACTGGCCGTGCGCGCCGCACGCAGGGGCGCCCACGTCACGTCCCTCACCCTGTCCACCGAGCAGCGCGACCTCGCCCGTGAACGTGTGGCCGCCGAGGCGCTGTCCGACCGGGTCTCCATCGAGCTGCGCGACTACCGGGACGCCACCGGCACCCACGACGCGGTGGTCAGCTGCGAGATGGTCGAGGCGGTCGGTGAACGCTACTGGCCCGACTACTTCACCGCGCTGGACCGTCTGGTCCGGCCGGGCGGAAGGGTCGCCCTCCAGACCATCACCATGGAACACCGCCTCATGCGGGCCTCCCGGGGGTCCTACACCTGGATGCACAAGTACGTGTTCCCGGGCGGCCTCATCCCCTCGGTGACCGCCATCAGCGAACAGCTCGCCGCCCGGACCAGCCTGCGGATCACCGACCGCCTCGCCTTCGGCCGCGACTACGCCGACACCCTGCGCGTGTGGCGCGAGACCTTCTCCGGAGCGGCGGAACAGGTGCGTTCGCTCGGCTTCGACGACACCTTCCGCCGCATGTGGACCTTCTACCTCTCCTACTGCGAGGCCGGGTTCCGGTCCGGCCTCATCGACGTCGAACAGATCGCCATGGAGCGTGCCGCATGACGACCACCCACCCGCGCCCCCGGGGCGTCGCCCACCTGCTCGGCCCCCTGGTCGCCGCCTTCCTCAACGGGGTCCTCCCGGTCCGGCTCCGCGCCTGGGACGGCAGCGAGACCGGGCCGCACGACGCGCCACGCGTCACCGTCCGCGACCGTGACGCGCTGAGGCACGTCCTGGCCCGCCCCGGCGAACTCGGGCTGTCCCGCGCCTACGTCACCGGAGGCATCGAGGTCGAGGGCGACCTCACCGACGCGCTGCGCCGTGTGTGGGCGTCGGTCGGGACGCACGGCACCTCGGTTCCCGGCCCGCGCACCTGGGCGAGGATCGCGCGCACCGCCGTGGTCCTAGGCGTGATGGGACCGCCGCCACCCCCTCCGGCCTCGGAGGCCCGCGTGAGGGGACGACGCCACTCCCGGGAGCGCGACGCCGCCGCGATCTCGCACCACTACGACGCGGGCAACGACCTCTACGAGCTGCTGCTGGACGAGACCATGGCCTACTCGTGCGCCCTGTGGGACGACGAGGACCCGGGACAGAGCCTCGCCGACGCCCAGCGCGCCAAACTCGACCTCATCTGCGACACCCTCCGTCTGCACAAGGGGGACCGGCTGCTCGACGTCGGATGCGGCTGGGGGTCGCTCACCCTGCACGCCGCCCGGTGGTACGGGGCCCACGTCTCGGCGCTCACCCTGTCCGCACGGCAGCGGGACCACGTGCTCGCGCGTGCCGAGGAGGAGGGGCTCGAACAACTGGTCGACGTGCGCCTGCTGGACTACCGCGACGTCGAGCCCGACACCTTCGGTCCCGGCGGTTTCGACGCTGCCGCCTCCGTGGAGATGGGTGAGCACGTGGGCCGCGACGGCTACGCGCCGTTCGCCCGCCGACTCCACGACCTGCTGCGCCCCGGAGGCTCGCTCCTGGTCCAACAGATGTCCCGGCGCGGGCCCCACCCCGGCGGAGGCCCCTTCATCGAGCGCTACGTCGCGCCCGACATGCACATGCGCCCGCTCGGTGAGACCGTCGGCCTCCTGGAGGAGGCGGGTCTGGAGGTGCGGGGCGTCCGGGCGCTGCGGGAGCACTACGTGCGCACCGCCCGCGCCTGGTCGGACGAGCTGGAGCGCCGCACCGACGAGATGGTCGCCCTCGCCGGACCGGAGGCCGCCCGGGTGTGGCGTCTCTACCTGGCCGGTGGGTCACTGGCCTTCGAGGAGGGACGCATGGGCGTCGACCAGATCCTGGCGGTCCGGCCGGACCCGGTGGTCCGGAACGAGACCGGGACGGACCGCGGCGCCGGGGCGGTGCCGATCCGATGACGGACCTCACGGCCTTCCTGGCCAACCTCGCGGTGACCGCCGTCGTGGTGGGCGCGGTCATGCTCACCACCTTCGCGGTGGCGGTCCGTGTCGGCCGCCACGCCGTCGTGGACGTCGCCTGGGGGCTCGGCTTCGCCGGGGTGGCCGTGTCCACCGCCGCGGTCGCCACCGCCACGGGGACCGGTGACCCCCTGCGGAACTGGCTCCTGGCCGCCCTCACCTCGGTGTGGGGCGTACGCCTGGCCGTCCACATCGGTCTGCGCGGCCGTGGAAAGGGTGAGGACCCCCGGTACGCGCGGTTCCTCTCCCACGCCCCCGGCAACCGGAACCTCTACGCCCTGAGGGTGGTCTACCTGCTCCAGGGGTCGATCCTCCTGCTGGTCTCGCTCCCGTTGCAGGTCGCCGCCCACACCGCCGGTCCCCTGGGCTGGGTGGCGTTCCTGGGTGTGGTGGTCTGGCTCACCGGGTTCGCGTTCGAGTCCGTCGGCGACGCCCAGCTCGCCCGGTTCAAGGCCGACCCCGCCAACCGGGGCCGGATCATGGACCGGGGACTGTGGGCCTGGACCCGCCACCCGAACTACTTCGGCGACGCCGTCGTGTGGTGGGGCCTGTTCCTGGTCGCAGCCGGGTCCTGGTGGGTCCTGCTCACCCTGCCCGCGCCCCTGCTGATGACCTACCTGCTCACGCGGGGTTCGGGACAGCGACTGCTCGACGAGCACATGTCCGGCCGACCCGGCTGGTCGGAGTACGTCGCGCGGACGAGCGCCTTCGTTCCCCTGCCCCCGAGGAGGGCGACCGCACGGGAGTGAGCCCGACGCCAGGGACGATCGGGCTCGCCCGGGAACGCGGAACCCCCGGCCGGAAGGTGTGGAGTGGCCCCGGCCGGGGGCGGTGCGGACGACGGGCGGGTCAGGCGGACCCGTCGCGCGGGGTCTCGTCGATGGCGGGGGAGGGGCGGCCGTGTCCCGCCCCTCCCCGTGCGTACGGTCCCGGACTCAGACCGACGGGATCTGGCCGCCGTCGACCCGGACGACCGAACCGTTGACGTACGCGGCCTGCCTGCTGGCCAGGAACGCGGCCACCGCGCCGTACTCCTCCGGGTCGCCGTAGCGGCCCGCGGGGACCGTCGCCCGGCCCTTGGCCTGGGTCTCCTCCAGCGACAGGCCCTCCCGCTCGGCGCGGGCACGGTCCAGCGACTCCACGCGCGGAGTGGCGATCCGGCCGGGGACGATGACGTTGGCGGTCACCCCGTCGGCGGCCACCTCGTTCGCGACCGTCTTGGACCAGGAGTGCAGTGAGGCGCGCAGGGTGTTGGACACCCCCAGGTTCGGGATGGGGGTGATCGGTCCGCCCGACGTGCTGGTGATGATCCGGCCCCAGCCGCGCTCGCGCATGCCGCCGACGACGGCGTCGGTCAGCCTGATCACCGGGAGCACCATCGCCGCGTACATGTCCTCCCACAGCGCCGGGTCCTGACCGAGCGCGGGGGTGGGCGGCGGGCCGCCCGTGTTGTTGACCAGGATGTCGACCGGGCCCAGCGCGTCGACCACGTGGGCCGCGACCTCACCGGCGCGCCCGTGGTCGGCCAGGTCCCAGACGACGCCCACCGCGTCCACCCCGTGGGCGCGGCACGCCTCGACCGTCGAGTCGAGACGCTCCTTGTCGCGGCCGGTCACGGCGACCCGGACCCCCTCGGCGGCCAGCGCGACGGCCATCGCGCGGCCCAGCCCCGAGCTGGCCGCGGTCACGAGCGCGACCTTGCCAGCGATTCCCAGATCCATGGTTCTCCTCAGACTTCCTACGTGTGCTGACGGCATCTTGGCAGCAAGGGGGAGACCTGGGACACGCGGGGGCCTGGTCAACGGGGGAGCGGTGGCCGTACCCGGTCCCGATACGCTGGCCGCAGAGATCCCTCCTCCGGCTGGCCCGGCAGGCCAGCCCACTCCCAGAAGGGCGGCCTCCCATGAGTGAGCCGCAGGTCATCGAGGTACCCGACGCCCTGGTCGCCTCCCACACCAAGGCCGGTGACGAGTTGAGTCGCGCCTGGATCGCGGGTCTGCCCGCGCAGGTGACGGATCTGCTCGACCACTGGGATCTGGAGCGCGAGGGGAGCGTCGTCTCCGGCCAGGCCGCGCTGGTGGTGCCGGTGCGCCGCGCGGACGGCTCCCCAGCGGTGCTCAGGCTCCAGATGCCCCGGGAGGAGACGACCGCCGCGCTGATCGGTCTGCGGACGTGGAACGGTGACGGTGTCGTGCGGCTGCTCGATCACGACCCGCAGGGCGGAGCTGTGCTGCTGGAACGCCTGGACGGCGCGCGTTCCCTGGCCTCCGTCGCGGACGACGACGAGGCCGTGCACATCCTGGCCGGGCTGATGGCCCGGCTGCACGCCGTCCCGGTGCCCGAGGGCCTGCGCGGCCTCGGCGAGGTCGCCCGGGACATGCTGGACTCCGTGCCCGCCGCGCTCCTCGCCCTGTCCGACCCCGGGGACCGGCGGCGGCTGCGCCGCTGGGCGGCGGCCGTCACCGAGCTGGTCGAGGAGCCCGGAGACCGGATGCTGCACTGGGACCTGCACTACGACAACGTGCTCGCCGCCGAGCGGGAACCGTGGCTCGTCATCGACCCCGAACCCCTCGTCGGTGATCCGGGCTTCGACCTGTGGCCCGCACTCAACACCGGCTGGGAGGGGCTTCCCGCCGCCGACGTGCCCCGGCTGGTGCGCCGCCGCTTCGACCTCCTGACGGAGGCGCTCGGACTGGACCGCGAGCGCGCGGTCGGCTGGACCCTGGCCCGGTTGCTCCAGAACACGCTGTGGGACGTCGAGGACGGACACACCGCCATCGACGCCTCCCAGACCACCGTGGCGGACGCACTGTCCCGTCCCCCGGGTTCGGTCATCGCGGAGGGAGGTCCGCGCGGTCGGGGGACCGCGCCTGGGCCGACCGCCGCCATTCACGGCTGATCCGCTCGCGGTGGGCGGCCAGGCGGGAGGTGCGGTTCACCGTCAGCGCTCCCACCACCCGCCGCCCCCGGTGGTAGGAGACCTCCAGCCGGTGGCGTTCCGGATCGTGTTCGTGGACCCGTGTCAGGTCACCGAGCTGGGGCAGCCCCACCGATCGGATACGCATCCCGAACTGGTCGGACCAGAAGGAGGGCACGGGTGCGTCCCCCGGGTCCTCCTGGCCGAGCAGCGCTGCGGCGACCGTGTCGGCGTGGTCGACGGCCTCGCTCCAGTGTCCGATGTCCAGGTGCGCGGGGGTCCCGTCGAGGGGCAGGGGGTTCGGCGCGGCCGACGCGTCACCCAGCACCACCACGTCGTGGGCGGGACCGCCGTCGACCGCCAGGGCCCGGCCCCGGCGGTCACGGACGACACCGCCGGAGGCCCCCTCGCGCAGCCGCAGCCCCGACCCTCGGAGCCAGCCTGTGCTCGGCCGCGCGCCCAGGGCCAGCAGAACCGTCCGGGCCCCGACCCGGCTTCCGTCGGAGAGGACGGCCCCCCGAATCGAGCGCTGACCGAGGAACCGCGTCACCGTCGTACCGAGCCGCAGGTCGACCCCGGCCGCTTGCTGGACGCCCGCGAGCACCGAGCCGACCACGGGGCCGACCGCCCGCTCCATGGGGTGGCGGGCCGAACCCACCAGTGTCACCGGAAGGTCCAGGGCCCGCGCCGCCGAGGCGACCTCGGACCCGAGGAAACCGGAGCCGACGACCAGGAGGGGGCCGCCCTCGACCAGGGCTCGGCGCAGCTCCAAGGCGTCCCCTCGGCCGCGCAGTACGTGGATCCCCGACTCGGGCACCGCACCCGGTCCGGACCACGGGCGCGCGGTGGCCCCGGTGGCGATCACCAGCCCGTCGTAGTCCAGGACGGTCCCGTCGCTGAGACGCAGCCGTCGCCCGGTCCGGTCCAGGGCGAGCGCCCGGCGGCCGAGGAGCCACCGGGCCTCCAGGCCGGGCGGGACCGGCAGCGCGGTGTCGGTGACCGAGCGGTCGCCGGTCAGGACCTCCTTGGACAGGACGGGACGGTCGTAGGGGCCGTGGGGCTCCTCTCCCACCAGGGTGAGGTCACCGTCGAAGCCGCGTTCGCGTAGCGCGGTCGAGGCGCGGAGCCCGGCCAGTCCTGCCCCCACCACGACCACGGACCGTGGGCGGATCACGCGGTGCCGCCGTCGAGGGTGATGGCGCGGACCGGGCAGCTGACCACGGCGCGTCGGACCGCCGGTCGCCGCCCGGGGTCGGGGGAGGACTGGTACACCAGCTCCTCGTCGTCGTCGAACGCGAAGACGTCGGGCGCGGCGAAGACGCACTGGCCGTGGCTCTCGCACACCGTGGTGTCGACGTGAACCCGCATCGGAGGGCTCCCTTCACTGGGCCGGGGCGACCGGCGGGTTGAACTTCGAGTACTGGGGCGGGGCGTCGGAGAGCAGACCCCCGGAGGAAACCGAGACGACGTGGTGGACGGTGAACTCGACCGTGCGGTCGCCGGGACCCGCTCCCCACAGCACACGGGCGGCCCCGGTGATCCGGAGCAGGCCGCCGCTCTCCCAGTCCGGGACGAGGAGGCCGGCCCGGGAATCCAGCCACAGGTTGCCCAGGGTGGTGAACATGGCGTTGCCGACGTAGTCGGGCCAGCTGAGCAGGGTGGGGGAGTGGACCCTCAGGAATCCGGGCGCCCCGCCCCGGTGGTTGGCGTCCGCGCCGGCGGAACCGTCGGTGGTGGCGACGAAGAAGGTGTCGGCACGACCGACCAGGTTCGCCTGGGCGTCGGTCAGACCGTCTCCTTCGACGACGGCTCCGTCCGCGCACGGGGCCGGGGACGGTGAGCGTTTCTGGATGTACTTGGGGCAGTTGGCGAAGACCTGCGCGACCCGTAGGCGCCACCCGCTTCCGTTCGGGAGCGGGGAGGACGTGCCGTTGATCCTCATGCGCCGCCGGGTGGCGGGTTCGAGGGCGAGGGCGCCGATGGTCGCGGGGCCCCGGCCGAGCACGTCGGCCAGGGGGTCGTCGGGCGGGGGGAGTGCGTCGACGTCGAGTGTTCCTCTGTCGTGGACGCGCAGGAAGCCGGGCGCACCGGTGAGCAGGGAACACCACACGCGGCCCCGGGCGTCGGCCGTACCCGCGACGAGCCACCGCTGGGTGGCGAGGAAGTCCGCCGCGACGTCGGGGATCTCCGTGTGGAGCGCCCCTTCCGCGACGGCGGCCCGCTCGGTGAGCGCGGCTCTGCGCTGGACCGTGAGCTCCCCCGAGTGGTAGGCGGCCATGCCGTTCTCCTGTCCGGGAACCGGCGCGGGGCGCAAGAGGGCGCCGCGCCGGCTCCGAGGTTCGATCGGTGGGTGGGGAGAGGGGACCGGAAGGGAGGGTGGGGCCTAGAAGAAGCCGCAGGTGGGGGCGGAGGAGACGGGGGCCTTCGCGTCCCCGGCGCCGGTGGGGGCGTAGATCTCCAGCCGGATGCCGTCGGGGTCGTGGAAGAAGATCCCGCCGGAGGAGGAGTCCTCACCGTGGGGGACCACACCGTCATAGGCGAAGTCCACCCCGACCTCCCGGAGGTCGGCCTCGGCTCGACGGACCTCCTCGACCGTCTCCACCTGGAAGGACAGGTGGTGGAGCCCGGCGGCGTCCCTATGGAAGCCCTGGGTGCCCTGCTGCCAGAGGGTGAGGACCAACCGCCCCTCGCGGCCGAGGAAGACGAACTCGCGGCCCCTCTCCGTGCCCTCCCCCTGGACCTCGAACCCGAAGACGCGCACGTAGAAGTCGCGTGAGCGCCGGATGTCGGTGACGTTCAGGCCCACGTGGCCGGTCTGGAGCGTGGTCGGCGCCATGGCGCACCCCTCTCTCGGTCGGGGGCGTCGCCCCCTCTTTAACCCTTGAAAGGGACTTTAGGGGTTAGTATGAAGATCGTCAACCGTTCAAGTGAACGTGAAAGGTTAGATGTGGTGCTTGGTAGTATCCCGTCCGACCCCTACGGCACAGCCGGGGACGACGAGGGAGAGGGGAAGCTATGCCGGACCGGACGCCCCGACGGCGCCCGCTCCTCAAGGAGCCCGTCTCCGTCGACCTGGTCAACACCCGGTGGATCGAGGACGGCGCGCACCAGGACCTCCTCGACAGCGCCGAGGGGCTCACCCAGTGGCTGGAGGAGAGCGGTCTCGCGGCCCGGTTCGAGGCGGGACCCGAAGCCCTCGACCACCTCCTGCGCGCCCGGGAAGCCCTCGCCCGACTGCTGGAGGAGCCCCGGGACACCCACGCCACCTCCGACCTCAACGCGGTCCTGGCGCACGGCAGGGTGATCCGCAACCTCTCCGAGGGTCACGCCGCCAGCACCGTCGAGTTCGACGCCCCGGCGTGGGGTCCCGCCTGGACCGCCGCCGCCGACTTCCTCGACCTGCGCGCGCGCCCCGACCGCATCCGAGGTTGCGCCAACCCCGCGTGCGTCCTGCACTTCTTCGACACCTCGAAGAACGGCACCCGCCGCTGGTGCTCCATGGCGGGCTGCGGCAACCGCGCGAAGGCCGCCCGGCACCACGCCCGCGAACGGGCGGTCCGGACGGCCTGACCACGGTGCCCCCGCCCCGGGTGCGACGCCGGGGACGCGCGGCGAGGACTCAGCTCTCGTTGGGCACCACGACCGCGCGGCCGTCGATCTCGCCCGCCTCCAACCTCCGGTACGCCTCCAGGGCGTCCTCCAGGGAGAACAGCTCCACGTCCGGGCGGATCTGCCCCGCCCTGTACATGTCCACCACCTCCCACAGTTCCCCCACGGAACCCCAGTAGGTGTTGGTCAGGTACGACTCGTACGGGTTGGTGAAGAACGAGAACTCGTGGCTGCCGCCCCCGATACCCACGATGCTCACCCGGCCGCCCTGGGCCACGGAGGCCGCGGCCGCCGCCACGGTCGGCCCCGCGCCCACGAAGTCGAAGACCGCGTCCACGCCCCGGCCGCCGGTGAGCTCCCGGACCCGCTCCACCTGGCCCTCCCCGGCCTCGACCGTGATCGCCCCGTTGGCCTCCGCCCGGGCACGCGCCCTCTCCTTGACGTCCGTGGCGATCACCGTCGCCCCGCTGAGGGCCCGCAGGATCTGGACACCGATCTGCCCGAGCCCGCCCAGGCCGATCACCAGCGCGGTCCGGCCCCCGCCCGCCAGGTGCGGAAGGGCGGCCCTGATCGCGTGGTACGGGGTCAGCCCGGCGTCGGCCAACGGAGCCGCGGCCACCGGGTCGGCGTCACCCAACGGGATGAGGTGGCGCTCGGGGACGGTCATGTACTCGGCCATCCCCCCGTCCCGGCCCAGACCCACGGCCAGGTAGGGCATGGTCGCCACGTTCTCGCAGTAGGTCTCCAGCCCCGCGGCGCACTTGCGACAGTGCTGACAGCCGATCGGCCCGTAGACCATGTAGGAGCCACCCACCTGGACACGGTCGCTCACCCCGCTCCCGACGGACTCCACCCAGCCCGCGTTCTCGTGCCCCAGGACGAACGGCGGCTTCTGCGCACCCGGCTGACCCTCCTTGAAGAGGCGGTACACGCTGATGTCGGAGTGGCACGCGCCCGCCCCCGCGACCCGGAGGAGGACCTCCCCGGGGCCTGGCTCCGGCTTGGGGACCTCCGTGAGTGAGGGGAACTCCCCGTAGTTCTCGAACACCACTGCGCGCATGTGCGGTCTCCCCCCGCGTGAGGCGCGGTGCCCGTGCGGGGGCACCGAGGACGGAGCACGCGCGGTGCTCCGGCAGTCCCCGCGAAGCTAACACCGGGCCGATTCCCGCGTCACCCAAGGGGCGTGCACGGAACCGTCCGCATTGTTTGACCCCGATCCGCCGATCCCGCCGATGACTTCCGGGAACGACGCTGGTCAGTACGGGTGAGACACCACGACCTCCAGGGAGGACACCATGTTCGACAGCACGAGGGCCTTCGGGTCCTTCGCGGTCCCCGACGCCGAGACGGCCCGAGCCTTCTACCGCGACACGCTCGGCCTCACCGTCAGGGACGTCCCCGGCATGGAGGAGTACGGACTGCTGGAGATCGACCTCGGCAACGACCGCAGCATCCTCGTCTACCCGAAACCCGACCACCGGCCCGCCGTGTTCACCGTCCTCAACCTCACCGTGGACGACATCGACGCCGCCGTGGACGGGCTGGCCGACCGAGGGGTCACCATGCTCCGTTACGACGACTTCGACCAGGACGAGAAGGGGGTGGTCCGTGGCGGTCGCCCCCTCGTCGCCTGGTTCACCGACCCGGCCGGGAACGTCATCGGCCTCATCCAGGAGTAGGCCCCGGCAGACACAGCGAATCCACGGGGAGGGCGTCCGGGTACCATCGTCCGGATGCCCTCCCCCCGCGTCGACGGCGTCGGCGGACACCCCGGCTTCCGCCGCCTCTGGGCCGGTGCTGTGGTCAGTCAGTTCGGTTCGGCCGTCGGCATGGTGGCCCTGCCCGTCGTCGCCGTCGTCGTGCTGGACGTCAGCGCCTGGCGGGTCTCCCTCCTGGCCGGGATCACCGCGCTGGTCACCGCCCTGGTCTCCTTCCACGTCGGCCGTCTCGTGGAGTACACGCCCAAACGCCCGGTCATGATCGGCGGCGACCTCCTCCGGGCCGTCGCCCTGGCCAGCCTCCCCGTCGCGCACGCCCTCGGGACGCTCACCTACACCCACCTGTGCGTGGTGGCGGCCGTGAACGCGGTGTGCGCCGTCTCCTTCACCGGAGCCTCCCAGGCCCACCTGAGGTCCCTGGTCTCCCCGGCGGGGCTCATCGACGCCAACAGCCGCCTCGAATCCACGCGCTGGCTGAGTGTTTCCGTCGGCCCCGCCCTCGCCGGTGCCCTCATCGCGGCGCTGTCGGCCGTCGGAGCGCTGATCGCCACCAGCGCGGGCTACCTGCTCGGAGCCCTGGCCGTGCGCACCATCCGTGAACCCGAACCCGCACCACCCACACGCCACGCGGCGGGACCCGCACGGCGGGAGGTACGTCGGGAGGAGCTCTTCGCCGGGCTCGGTTTCGTCTGGCACCACCCCACCTTGCGGCCGATCCTGCTCGGCTGGGTCCTGTTCGCCGGGTCCTCCTCGATGGCGGCCCCGCTGACCGCCGTCTTCTACATGCGCGACCTCGGTTTCAGCGTCTTCGAGTACGGACTCCTGATGGGGGTGCCGTCGCTCGGTGGCCTCCTGGGCGCCCGTCTCGTGCCCCGGCTGGTCAGGAGGCTCGGCGTGCTGCGCACTTTGCGCTGGGCCTCGCTGTCGCGTGGACCCTGGTACTTCCTCATCCCCCTCGCGGTTCCCGGCCCCATGGGCCTGCTCATGTGCGGCCTGGGGTTCGGCCTGCTCCTGGTGTTCGCCGCCGCGGCCAACGCGGCCATGGTCGGATATCGGCAGCTGGAGACCCCGGACGCCCTGATGTCCCGGGTGGCCACGCTCTGGGCCTTCGCCACCACGGTCTCGCAGCCGGTGTTCATCGTGGTCGGGGGAGTGGTGGCCAGCCTGATGGACGCGCGGGCGGCGCTCCTGGCCGCCGCGGTGGTGATGGCCCTGGCCGGGTTCCTCCTGCCTCGTGGGGATCGGCCCGTCGACACCGCCTGAGCACCGTTCCGACGGCCGACCATGACCCGCGCGTGGGCGTGCGGGACCGCGGATCCGTGGAGGTCCGGACGCGGCCCCCTGCGCGCGGGGTTCGTTCGGAGAGAACGGGCGACCACTCCGGCCTCGTACGCGTGGGCGTGCGCACGAACGCTTCGCCGGGCCCGGCTGGCGGACACGTGGCCTCGGGCGTGCGGGCCCGACGGTCCAGCCTGGCCCGCACGTGCCGACGCCCCGAGCCGTACGGCAGGCCGTGAAACCACCGGTGCCCGCCTGTCCGGCCGGAGCGATGGATGGGGTCGGCGATTTCCCTGATGGGTCCCACGGCTGCCGACAGCGGCTACGGACGTGGCGCACCGCTGACGGCGCGCTCCGTCCCGCTACTCGACCGGTGCGTACCGGTCGATGGCGGCGAGCTCCTCAGCGGAGAACTCCAGGTTGCCGATGGCGGCCACGTTGTCCTCCAACTGCGCCACACTGCTCGCACCCACCACGGCGGAGGTCACCCGTCCGCCGCGCAGCACCCAGGCCAGCGCCATCTGTGCCAGGGTCTGCCCGCGCCGGTCGGCGATCTCGTTCAGCCCTCTGACCCGGTCGAGGAGGCTCCCGGTGATCCCCTCACGGCTCAGGAAGGGGCTCGCGCCCGCGGCCCGCGAACCCTCCGGCACCCCGTTCAGGTACCGGTCGGTCAGCAGCCCCTGGGCCAACGGCGAGTACGCGATCGACCCCGCGCCCACCTCGTCCAGGACGTCCAGGAGCCCGTTCTCGACCCACCGGTTGAACATCGAGTACGAGGGCTGGTGGATCAGCAGAGGGGTGCCCATCTCGCGCAGGATGTGCGCGGCGTCCAGAGTCTGCTCGGGGGAGTAGTTGGAGACCCCGGCGTACAGCGCCTTGCCCTGGCGCACCGCCGTGTCCAACGCGCCCATGGTCTCCTCCAGGGGCGTGTCCGGATCGGGTCGGTGCGAGTAGAAGACGTCCACGTGGTCCAGGCCCATGCGTTCCAGGCTCTGGTCCAGGCTGGCCAGCAGCCCCTTGCGTGAACCCCACTCGCCGTACGGCCCCGGCCACATCAGGTGTCCGGCCTTGGTGGAGACGACGAACTCGTGCCGGTACCTTCGCAGGTCCGAGGCGACCACCCGGCCGAAGTTCTCCTCGGCGGCCCCGGGCGGCGGGCCGTAGTTGTTGGCCAGGTCGAAGTGGACGACGCCCAGGTCGAAGGCGCGCAACAGGATGTCGCGCTGCGTCTCCAGGCCACGGTCCCCGCCGAAGTTGTGCCACAGGCCCAGGGAGAGGGCGGGCAGGCGCAGACCGCTGCGGCCACAGCGTCGGTAGGGCATGGTGTCGTAGCGCGTGGGTGCGGCGACGTAGGTCATGGTGGTCCCTCGTGGCTGGTGGAAAAGGGTCACTGGGCCACAGTCTGGCATGTCCGGCACGCCCGGGACGGTTGTCCACAGGGCCCTTTCCCAGTCGGGGACACCCCCGTAGCCCGGGCGACCCCGCCACCCGGCCGAGCGACGCGCCCTCTCCTCCGCCGACGGGCTCCGGTCCGGTCGGTCCCCGCACACGAAACGGAGCAGGTCGTTCTCACCCCCCATGCCAGGAGACGGGCCCCATGGACCCGGCCCCCTCCCTCCGCCGTCCGGTGGAACCACGGCCACCGCGCGAGCGGTCCGGACCCCGGGACGCTCACCCCGCCCACACCGCCACTGTCTCCGGAGACGCGATGACTTTCCGGGCGAGTCCTGGTCGGTAAGGGTGAGGGAACACGACGACACCGCAGGGAGGACCAGATGAAGCGCCCCAATCTCGACAGCATGCTGCTCGCCAGCACCGACCCGGACCGCCTGCGCGACTGGTACGCCGCCGTCCTGGACCCCGTCGCCAACGACGACATGGACGGCTACCGTGTGCTCCGGTTCGGCACGTTCCACATGCTGATCGACCAGCGTGACGACGTCGGCGCGGAGGCGGCCGACCCCACCCGGATGATCCTCAACTTCGACGTCGGTGACGCCCGCGCCGTCGCCGCGCTCATGGACGAGCGGGGCACCGAGTGGGTGGCGCCGCTGGAGGACCGGGACGGGAGCCTGTTCGCGACCGCCAAGGACCCGGACGGCAACTACGTGCAGATCATCCAGATGAGCGAGGAGGCCCTCGCCGCCATGGAACGCGGTGACCTCGGCGGCTAGGTCCGTCACCGGGCGGGCCGTCACGGCCCGCCCGGAGCCGAGGCGAAGAGTTCGCAAAGGAACGACACCGACCCGTGCCTACCGTCGTAGGCGGGGCGTACCGTGACGGCCGTGGCCGAACACATGACTGACCAGGACTTCGAGCGGCTCGTCGCGCCCTACCGGCGCGAACTGTACGCGCACTGCTACCGCATGCTCGGCTCGGCGCACGACGCCGAGGACCTGGTCCAGGAGACCTACCTGCGCGCCTGGAAGGGCTACGACCACTTCGAGGGCCGGTCCAGCCTGCGTACCTGGCTGCACCGGATCGCGACCACGGCCTGCCTCACCGCGTTGGACAGACGCGGCCGTCGCCCCCTGCCCACGGGACTCGGCGGCCCGACGGACACCCCCGAGGCCGCGCTCGCGGAGCGCGCCGACCTGCCCTGGCTCGAACCGATGCCGGACGTCCTCGGCGGACCGGACGACACCGTCGACCCCGGTGCGGTGGTGGCCGCCCGCGAGAGTGTGCGGCTCGCCCTCATCGCCGCGCTCCAGTACCTTCCGCCCCGCCAGCGCGGCGTGCTGATCCTGCGCGACGTCCTGCGGTTCAGCGCGGCGGAGGTCGCCCGGAGCCTGGACATCTCG
Organism: Nocardiopsis eucommiae; assembly: GCF_965344335.1. Lineage (NCBI taxonomy): Bacteria > Bacillati > Actinomycetota > Actinomycetes > Streptosporangiales > Nocardiopsidaceae > Nocardiopsis > Nocardiopsis eucommiae. The sequence goes on along the minus strand of NZ_CBDRIY010000009.1, from coordinate 82,563 downwards.
GTCCCGGCGGTGAACAGCCTCCTGCAACGGGCCCGCGCCCAGCTGGGGCGGATCACCCCCGCGGAGGACACCGTCCCCGCGCCCCGCTCAGACCAGCGTGAGAAGCTCGATCGCTACGTGGCCGCCTTCGAGTCCTATGACATCGGTGCCCTCACCGAGCTGTTCACCGCCGAGGCGTCGTTCGAGATGCCTCCCTTCGCCACCTGGGTGCGCGGCGCCGGGAACATCGGCCGGCTCATCGACACGCACTGCCCGGCCGAGCGGCCCGGAGATCTGGCCATGGTGCCGACCTCGGCCAACGGACAGCCCGCCTTCGGCATGTACCTGAGAGGTGAGGACGGCGCGTACCGAGCGTTCGGCATCCACGCCCTGACCCTGGTGGAGCAGGGGATCAGCCACTGCGCGGTCTTCTTCGACACAGGGCTGTTCCGCCTCTTCGGGCTGCCCGCCGTTCACGGTGCCGCGAGCTCGTGACCGGCCGCCTCCACGTCGGCGCGCACCTCTGAGGCGGCGCTCCGGAGAGTCCACGACACGCTCCCGACCGACTGGCTGGTCTCGGTCGTCATCGCCGTCGAACACGTCGAGGCCGGGGCCGAGGCGGAGACCCGCCAGGCGCGGCACACCGCGCTCCTCCGTGTCCTCGGCCACCAAGGACCCGTGTGACCAGGGGCCCAGCCCGATTCACCCCGATTCGCCCCGTCCACTGGCACAAAGGGCTCCCGAACGCGACTACCGTGCTGATGGGCCGTGTCAGTGCGCGGCCCTCCTTCTGACCATTTCTCCCACCCGCGGCAGCGGGCAGCCAGATGGGAACCGTGTGAACAGCACCCATGACCGATCGCCCCGGAACCTGCGCCTCATCGTGACCGGAGGGGGTACGGGCGGCCACACCTACCCCGCACTGACCGCGGTCAACGCTCTGCGGGCCCGTCTGGAGCTGACCGGCCACTCCCTCGAGGTGCTGTGGGTGGGCGCGGCGGACAGCCTGGAACAGCGCGTGGCCACCACCAACGGCATCGCCTTCGAGGCGGTGGCCACCGGCAAGATCCGCCGGTCCAAGAACCCGATCAAGATGGTCTCCCCGGCCAACGTCAAGGACATGACCAACGTCCCCCGAGGCGTGGCGCAGGCCCGGTCACTGGTGTCCGACTTCGCGCCAGACGTGGTCCTGGCCACCGGCGGCTACGTCGCCGTGCCCGTCGGCCTGGCCGCGCGCATGTGCCGCCGCCCCCTCGTCGTGCACGAGCAGACCGTCCGCCTCGGCCTGGCCAACAAGGTCCTCGCCCGCGCCGGCGCCCAGATCGCCGTGTCCGCGCAGTCCTCCGTGGCACTCCTGCCTGAGGGCTCCCAGGGCACCGCCGTGGTGACGGGCAACCCCGTGCGCCCCGAGGTCCTCACGGGCCAGCCGCAGCGCGCCGCCGAGGGCCTGGGCTTCACCGGTCACGACCCGGAGCTGCCCACCGTCTACGTGACCGGCGGCGCCCAGGGGTCGGCGCAGATCAACAACAACGTCCGCGACATACTCCCGTGGCTGCTCACCAGGGCCAACGTCGTCCACCAGTGCGGTGCGAACAACGTCGACGCCCTCCGTGAGAGCGCCCAGGGACTGGACCCGGCCCTCGCCCAGCGGTACCACCTGACCGCCTTCGTCGGTCCGGAGCTCCCCGACGTGCTGGCCCTCGCCGACGTGGTCATCTCCCGCAGCGGTGCCGGTACCATCGCCGAACTCACCGCCCTCGGCAAGGCCGCCGTGTTCATCCCGCTGGCATCCTCCGCAGGGAACGAGCAGGCGCACAACGCCCGTCACCTCCAGGAGTCGGGCGCCGCCGTGGCGCTCCTTGGCGAGGTCAACCCGGCCAACCTCCAGGCCGCCGTCGAGCCGCTCCTCGCTGACCCGGCCACCCGCGACGCCATCGCCTCCCAGGCCAGGTCCAAGGGCATGCCCGACGCCGCCGAGCGCCTCGTGGACGTCCTTCTCACCGCCGCCAACTGACCCTCGGGTCGTTCCTACCAACATGCATGCAGTTATGCGCAAGAATCACGTTCGTCGATGGAAATCACCAGTGTCCAACTTTCGAGAAGTTGGAAAAACGACCCCTTGTCACTGGTAAGTTCCCTTTTCAAAAAGTCTGCTCCCCGCGCACGCGGGGATGGTCCCCACAGCCACACGACCTTGAGCTTGGTCTCATGCTGCTCCCCGCGCACGCGGGGATGGTCCCGACAAGACCCGCACGGTACCGCTGCCGACATGCTGCTCCCCGCGCACGCGGGGATGGACCCTGCGCACCCGGGTGGCCGAAGGGGCCGCGCGGCTGCTCCCCGCGCACGCGGGGATGGACCTGAGGCCCAAGCAATGGGTCCAATGCAATTCATCTGCTCCCCGCGCACGCGGGGATGGACCCCGGGGCGGAACGGGAAGGACCAGGCACGTCTTCTGCTCCCCGCGCACGCGGGGATGGACCCACCGCCGAGTCGACCGGGCGCCCCACCATGAGCTGCTCCCCGCGCACGCGGGGATGGACCCTGCGGCGCCACCGTCGAGAGCCGTGCCACGAGCTGCTTCCCGCGCTTGCGGGGATGGACCCTCGTCGTGCGCGGCCGTGGAGTAGTCGGCCAGCTGCTCCCCGCGACGCAGGGAGCAGCTGGCCGACTCCGCACCCGGATACGTGCACGACACCTGCCGACTCGGCTTGGGGCACGGTCCCCTCGGGGTTTGCTGGATAGTCTGGCGTTGCTGGAGACGTCTTCTGGGAAGCGGGCACATGGCACCCAACATCGCCACCAACACCAAGGTCGACCTCGGCGGGCTCCTGGAGTTCGTGCGGCCCCGGCACCGGGCGCTTCTGCTCACGCGGCGCGCGGACGGCGGTCCCCAGGCCTCGCCGGTGACCTGCGGGGTCGACACCGAGGGCCGGATCGTGGTCTCCACCTATCCGGAGCGGGCCAAGGCCCGTAACGCGAGCAGGGACCCACGGGTCAGCGTCGTCGTCCTCTCCGAGGACTTCGACGGGCCCTGGGTGCAGGTCGACGGCACGGCCGAGGTCATCGACGGCGAGGACGCCGTCGAACCCCTCGTGGAGTACTTCCGGGTCATCTCCGGGGAGCACCCCGACTGGGACGAGTACCGCGAGGCGATGCGCCGCCAGGGCAAGGCGCTTGTGCGGGTCACGCCCGAGCGGTGGGGGCCCGTGGCCACGGGCGGGTTCCCGGCGGACCGGGTCTGATCAGGCGGCAGCCGCCTCGCTGAAGCCCCCACCGGGCCCGGCGGCTCCACGGTCGTGTCCCGGAGGGGGCCCTACCGGGCATTCCGCCTGGGGCGGACTCGGCCGCTATCTATAGTTTTCCTACTGGTATGATATGTTTTTGTCAGGTCAAGAGTTCCGCTGTCTGGCTCGGCAGGCGGGACAGCAACCCTCGTACGGCGGTGGGGTGCTCCCGAGCAAGACCGGGTGTCCGCGACCAGCGGGCGCAAGTGCTACCCGGCGCGAGAGGGACCCCGCCCGGACCCGAGGTGACACCGGGTCCGAGGGTCGTCCCCGTCGGTCCCCGAGAGGAAGAACGTGTCCCACTCCACGACACCGGTACGTGCCCTGTCCCTGCTCGCGGCCGTCGGCCTGATGACCCTGACGGGCTGCGGTGCCTCCGCCTCCTCAGGAACGGGGGGCGACGGTGGGCCCGTCCCGGGAGGCACCCTCGTCTACCTGGAACACCAGGCCCACGACTCCCTCTATCCGCCGTCCGCGGGCTTCTACCCCAACGGCGGCCTGGTCAACAACGTCACCGACCGGCTGGTGTACCAGGACCCCGAGACCCTGGAGTTCGAGCCCTGGATCGCCACGGAGTGGGAGGTCAACGACGACGCCACCGAGTACACCTTCACACTCCGGGACGACGTCACCTTCTCCGACGGCTCCCCGCTGGACGCGGAGGTGGTCGCCAAGAACTTCGACCTCTACGGACAGGGCGACCAGGACCGCGCGCTGATCGTCTCCGAGACGATCAACAACTACGGGGGCAGCGAGGTCCTGGACGAGACCACGGTCCGGTTCCACTTCGACGCCCCCTCACCCGGCTTCCTCCAGGCCACCTCCACCATCAACTCCGGCCTGCTCTCCGAGGACACGCTCGACCTTTCCCTGGAGGGCTTCGGCCCGGGCAACTCCACCGAGGTGATCGGCACGGGGCCCTTCACCATCACCGAGGAGGAGATCGGCACCTCCCTCACCCTCACCGCGCGGGAGGACTACGCCTGGGCGCCGCCGAGCCGGGAGAACCAGGGCCGCGCCCACCTGGACGAGGTCCAGGTCAGCGTCACCCCCGAGGACAGCGTCCGCGTGGGCTCGCTGATCGCCGGACAGGCCCACTTCGTCCGCTACGTCCAGGCCCAGGACGAGAGACAGGTCGAGGAGGCCGGGTTCACGGTCCACGCCCCGCAGACCAACGGGGTCAACAACAGCCTCAGCCTGCGCCTGGGCAACGAGATCCTCTCCGAACTCCCCGTGCGGCAGGCGCTGGTCGCCGGGATCGACCGGCAGGAGGTCGTGGACACCATCTACACGGATCACTACCCGCTGGCCACCTCCACCCTGAGCACCACCGCCCGGGGCTACGCCGACCAGTCCGAGCACCTGGAGTACGACCCCGAGCGGGCCGAGGAGCTCCTCGACGAGGCCGGCTGGGAGCTCGGTTCCGACGGGGTCCGCGAGAAGGACGGCACCCCGCTCACCCTCGTGGTCAACGAGGCGGCTCCGCAGCCTCGGTCGTTCGAGGCGCTGACGCTGATCAGTCAGCAGCTCGCCGGGATCGGCGTCGACCTCCGGATCCTCGCCGCCGACGCCGGTACCTACGCCGAGGCGATCAACGACCCCGACCAGGTGCAGATCTACCACTCCATGGTGGGTCGCGCCGACCACGACGTCATCAAGAGCCAGTACCACTCGCAGAACCGCAACACCCTGCTCAACCGTGACCCGGGCGACGGCTCGGTCCAGGACGAGGAACTGGAGGAACTGCTGGAGGAGGTGGCCTCCGCCGCCGAGCCCGAGGACCGCGACGAGGCCAGCGCGGCCGTGCAGGCCCACCTGAGCGAGCAGGCCTACGTCATCCCGCTGTTCGAGGAGCCGCAGGTGTACGGCACCGCTCCCAGCGTGCACGGCGTGGCGTTCGAGTCGGTGGCCCGGCCCAGCTTCCACGAGGTCTGGCTGGACGAGTAGCGGGCCGGTGGGCGCCGCACGGCCCTGGTCGGTCGGTGCCCACCGTCCTCCGTCTCCGCCCCTCACCGTTCCGCTCCCGTCCCCGTCCCACCCGTCCCTGGAAGTCCACACCTCAGAGAGGTCGGATGAGCTACGTACTCCGACGGGTCGGGCAGGCCGTGGTGGTGTTGCTCGCCGCGTTCACAGCGGCGTTCGTGCTGCTCCAGGCCATGCCCGGCGACGCCGTCATGATCCGGTTCGAGAACCCCGAGCTCGGCCTGTCGCCCGAGCAGATCGCCGCCCTGCGCGCGACCTACGGGGTCGACGTCCCCGCCCACCAGCAGTACGCGCACACCCTGCTCGGGTTCCTGAGCGGCGACTTCGGACACTCCGTCCAGAGCGGCACCGCCGTGCGCCACCTGATCGCCGAGGCTCTGCCCGGTACCTTCCAGCTCGCCCTCCTCGGGTTCGTCACGGCGCTGGTCCTGGCGACGGCCGTGGCCTTCCTGTCCACCTATCCCCGGCTGGCCTGGATTCGCGGACTCCTGCGGTCACTGCCGTCGCTGTTCGTGTCGGTCCCGGTCTTCTGGCTCGGCATCCTGCTCATCCAGGTGTTCTCCTTCCGACTCGGCCTGGTCCCGGTGATCAACCCAGGCCCGGTGCAGGGGCTGGTCCTGCCGGTGCTCACCCTGGCCGTGCCGATCTCCGCGCCCCTGGCCCAGATCCTCACCCGCAGCATCGACGAGGTGTACACGCAGCCCTTCGTCACCGTGGTGCGGGCCAAGGGCGCCAGCCGCCACTGGGTGCTGTGGCGCAACGTCGCCAAGAACGCGCTCCTGCCGACCCTCACCATGGCCGGTGTGCTGTTCGGTGAGCTCATCGGCGGCGCCGTGGTCACCGAGACCGTGTTCGGCCGGGCCGGGATCGGCCGCCTCACCGAGCAGGCGGTCAGCAACCAGGACGTGGCCGTCCTCCAAGCCGTGGTTCTGCTCGCCGCGACCGTCTTCGTCCTGGTCAACCTGGTCGTGGACCTGCTCTACCCCGTGCTGGACCCGCGACTGAGGAACAAGTCGGGAGCCTCCGTATGAACCTCACCCCCTCCGTCGGCCACAGCGCCGCGGAGACCGCCCCGGCCTCGGCTCCGGACCCGACCCCGGACCGCCCCAGCCGGTGGCGCCGCCCGCTCCGCCTGGAGATCAGCACTCTCCTGTCCTGCCTGGTCATCCTGTCGGTGGTGGCCTGGGCGCTGGTGCCGGGGTTCTTCACCTCGGCCAGTCCGGTCACCGGAGAGGCCGCCGACGCCCTCCAGGAGCCCAGCGCCCAGTACTGGTTCGGCACCGACGCCACCGGCCGCGACGTGTTCTCCCGGGTGGTGCACGGTTCGGTCCACTCGCTCTCCGGCGCCCTGGTCGCGGTCACCGTCGGCCTGGTGCTGGGCACCCTGCTCGGCGCGGTCGCGGGCGCCGTGGGCGGGCTGGTCGAGGACGCCCTGATGCGCGTGGTGGACGTCCTGCTGGCCGTGCCCTCGCTGCTGCTGTCCCTGAGCGTGGTCATCGTGCTCGGCTTCGGCACCGCGCAGATCGCCTTCGCGGTGGGTGTGGCCAGCGTCGCGGCCTTCGCCCGGTTGGCGCGCTCGGAGGTGGTCCGGGTGCGCGGCACGGACTACGTGGAGGCGGCCTACGCCAGCGGCGGCCGGTTCCACACGGTCCTGTGGCGGCACGTGCTGCCCAACTCCATGACGGCGGTGGCCGCGCTCGCCGCCCTCCAGTTCGGTACGGCCATCCTGGCCATCTCCACCCTGGGCTTCCTCGGGTACGGCGCTCCGCCGCCCACTCCGGAGTGGGGGCTGATGATCGCGGAGGGGCGCGACTACGTGGCCACCGCCTGGTGGCTGACCACACTCCCCGGCCTGGTCGTCGTCGCGGTCGTGCTGGCCGCGAACCGGATCAGTGCCTCGATCGCACGACGGGGGCGAGCATGACCCACACCCAACCCCAGAGCGGCACCGGATCCCGGACCCGGGGCGGCTCCCAGGACCGGACGGAGTCTCGGCCCCGGTCCGGTTCCCCGCTCCAGGGCGCTTCCGGGGCCCAGAGCGAGACCTGGTCCGGGCCCCCCGGGACCAGCACCGCAGACCGTGCCGGGGAACACCCGGGGCGGGACGGCGCCACACCGGTCCTGTCCGTCAGCGACCTCCGTGTTTCCTACACCAGCCGGGGCACCCGGACCCGGGTGGTGCACGGCGTCTCCCTGGAGATCGGCCCCGGTGAGGTCGTCGCCGTGGTCGGGGAGTCCGGTTCGGGCAAGACCACCACGGCCCAGGCGGTGGTCGGCCTCCTGCCGGAGAACGGTCGTGTCACCGGGGGGAGCGTGGTGCTCAACGGTGTCGACATCACCGGCTGGAGCGACCGGAGGCTGGAGTCGGTGCGCGGCAGCCGGGTGGGGCTCGTCCCGCAGGACCCCAACAACTCCCTCAACCCGGTCAAGCGTGTCGGCGACGGCCTCGCCGAGGTGCTGCGCATCCATCGGTGGGCCGACCGGCGCCGGATCAGGGCCCGTGTACTCGAACTCCTGGAGCGCGTCGGTATCCCCGACCCCGCGCTGCGCGCCCGTCAGTACCCGCACGAGCTCTCCGGCGGCATGCGCCAGCGTGTCCTCATCGCCAGCGCGGTGGCCCTGCGGCCGGAGCTCGTCATCGCGGACGAGGCGACCAGCGCCCTGGACGTCACGGTGCAGAAGACCATCCTCGATCTGCTCGACGAGCTGCGGAGCGAGGACGGCACCGCCGTCCTGCTGGTCACCCACGACCTCGCCGTGGCAGCGGACCGAGCCGACCGGGTGGTGGTGCTCAAGGACGGCCGAGTCCAGGAGAGCGGGCCCACGGGCACCGTCCTGACCCGTCCGGCCAGCGACTACACCCGACAGCTCCTGAACGACGCCCCCTCGCTGGCCGGGGCGGGACGCGGAACCCCGGACCCGGCCCGCGTCCGCGAGGCCCGCACCAGCGCGAACGGGGCCGGGGAGGTCGCGGCCGACACGGATCGCTCCCGCTCGTGCCGGGCCCACGCCGACCGCGTCCGCGAAGACCGGGCCTCGGCTCTCCAGGCCTCGGGTATCCAGGTCCCGGCCAACGAGGTCCCGGCCAACGAGGTCCCTGCCATCGAGGTCCGTGACCTGGTCCAGGAGTTCGGCCCCCGGCGGCGCCGCTTCCGGGCCGTGGACGAGGTGTCGTTCACCGTGGCCTCCGGAACCACCCACGCGATCGTGGGGGAGTCCGGTTCGGGCAAGACCACCACGGCCCGCGCCGTCATGGGATTCCGCCGCCCCACCTCCGGCACCGTGGCGGTGAGCGGTCAGGACGTGGGCGCCCTGAGGGGACGGGACCTGCGGAACCTGCGCGGGCGGTTGCAGATGGTCTACCAGAACCCGTTCGGTTCGCTCGATCCCCGACAGAGCGTGGAGGCCATCGTCACCGAACCCCTGCTGAACTACGGCATCGGGGACCGGAGCGAGCGGGCGGCCACCGTCGCCGAGTTCCTCGACCGGGTCGCACTGCCCGCCACGGCCCTGCGGCGCCGCCCCCGGGAGCTCTCCGGTGGCCAGCGCCAGCGCGTCGCCATCGCGCGCGCCCTGGTGCTGCGCCCCGAGGTGGTGGTGCTCGACGAACCGGTCTCCGCGTTGGACGTCACCGTCCAGGCACAGATCCTCGACCTGCTCGAAGAGCTCCAGGACGAGCTCGGGCTCACCTACCTGTTCATCTCGCACGACCTCGCGGTGGTGCGCCGCCTGTCGCACACCCTGACGGTGATGAGCGAGGGCAGGGTCATGGAGTCGGGCCCGACCGGGGAGGTCTTCGCCTCACCCGGGCACGACTACACCAGGAGCCTCATCGAGGCCATCCCCGGGAAGCGCGCCACCGCGGCCGCCCGACCGGCCGCACGGCGACAGCCGTCCGCCCAGTGACGGCTACGGGTACGGCGGCAGCTGGCCGACCACCGACCGTTGACCACGCGGACCAGCCACGGGCGTCCGCGCGGTGCGGAGACCAGAGAAGAGAGCAGAGAACAGTGTCCAAGCAGCTTGGTTTCTTCACCCGTGTCCTGGACGACGGGTCCCCGCAGGAGCGCTACCGTTCGGCGACCGAACAGATCCGGCACGCCGAGGCCTTCGGTTTCGACAGCGCCTGGGTCGCCCAGCACCACTTCGACGGCGACGAGGGCGGACTCCCGTCGCCGCTGGTGTTCCTGGCCCAGGCCGCCGCGCGGACCGAGCGCATCCGGCTCGGCACCGGAGTCGTCACCCTGACCCTGGAGGACCCGGTGCGGTCGGCCGAGGACGCGGCCGTGCTCGACCTGCTCTCCGGCGGGCGCCTGGAGCTGGGGTTCAGCTCCGGCGGGACCCCGTCCGCCTTCCCGAGCTTCGGGGTGGAGTTCGAGCGGCGGCGCGAGGTCTTCGCCCGCAAGCGCGCCACCGTGCTGGCGGCACTGTCGGGAGAGCCCTTCGGGGACGGACCGAACCGGCTCCACCCGGCCCGGCCCGAGCTCCTGGACCGCCTCTGGCTGGCGACCTTCTCCGCCCCGCTCGCGGTGGCGGCGGCCGAGCGCGGCGACGGCCTGCTGCTCTCCCGCACCCAGCCGCCGCCCGTGGACGCGCCGGACACGCCGCTGTGGGACATCCAGAACCCCGTCATCGACGCCTACCTGGACAACCTCGCGCCGGGGGCCGAACCCCGGGTGAGCGTGGCGCGCACCCTGTTCGTCGCCGACGACCGGGAGGAGGCCCTGCGCCTGGCCGAGCGGGGTTACCGGAGCGCCGGGTTCGCCCGGTCCGTGCTCGGCGACGAGGTCGACCGGCTGCCGATCGAGGAACTGCTGGCGACCTTCGACGCACACGTCGGAACACCCGAGGACGTTCTGGAGTCTCTGTCCCGGGACACCGCCCTCCAACGCGCGACCCACCTGTCCTTCCAGGTTCACTCGGTGGACCCGCCGCACGAGTACGTCCTGCGCTCCATCGAGCTCATCGCGGCCGAGGTCGCCCCCGAGCTCGGCTGGACCCCGGACCCGGCGTCCCTGATCGCGGCCGTGTAGCCGGGGCCCTCGCCCGGCACCGCTCCAGCGCACGGTCCGGTACCGGATGGCGGCACCCGACGCACCACGCTCCCCCTCCCACGTCACATCACCCACGCCCACACTGTCCACCGAACCGCCCACCAGGCAGGGAGATCACCATGGCGGACGACCTCGTCGACCGGCTCCTCGGCATCGCTCCGGGGAGTGTCCTGGACGGCGTCCGGGCCACCAGACCCGAGGCCAGGACCAACGCCCAGCGCAGCTACGAGAGCCTTCTCGAACCCGCCGATCCCGGCGGCGTCCCCCGGGCCACCCGGTTCCTTGTCGCGGCCTTCGTCGCCGGACTTCACCGGGCTTCGCTGCTCACCGAGCACTACACACGACTGGCCGCCGACCACGCGGGAGAGGAGGGCGTCCGCGTGGTGTCCGCACTCACCGAACGGGCCGCGACCAGCGGACCCACGGCCGGTACCGTGAGCTCGGCTTGGTCAACGAGTCCACCGACGGGCCTCGGTACCGCACACCCGAGGCCGACCGGCCGGTGCTCGGCGCGGCGACCGCCTCGGCCCTGGACCACGCCCACCTGCTCGTCTTCCGCCCCCGGGAGGCCGAGCCCGCCGACCTGGGCCGCCTCGTCGACGCCGGTTGGACCACCACCGACATCGTCACCCTCTCCCAGCTCGTCTCCTTCCTGGCCTTCCAGATCCGGCTCGTGCACGGCCTGGAGGTCCTTTCACAGCGAACCGAGGACACCCGATCGTGAGCCGAACCGTCACCGAACAGCCGCACGCCCACCGTCCCGAGCACTTCACCAGCGACCAGGTGGGTTGGCTGCCCTGGCTCGCACCGCTCACCGAGGAGGAGCTCACCCCGCGCCACCGCGAGGCCCTCGTCAACGAGACGCGCGCCAGGATGCCGTACTTCGCGCTGCTGGTCCGCGACCCGGACGCCCTGGAAGCGCGCACCCGCACCGACTTCGACATCTTCCACAACACCGAGGGAGGGCTGTCCCGCGCCGAACGCGAACTCGCCGCCACCGCCGCCTCCCGGTTCAACGGCTGCGTCTTCTGCGCCTCCGTGCACGCCCGGTTCGCCACCCGCCTGGCAGCACGCGGCGAGGACGTCGAGCGGCTGCTCGCGGAGGGCGTGGAGACCGACACCGGCGACGCGCTGTGGAACGCGATCGTGCGCGCGGCGGTGGCCTTGTCGCGCACCCCGGTCGGGTTCGGGGCCGAGCACGTGGAGGAACTGCGCGCCAACGGGCTCTCGGACAGCGAGATCGGGGACGTCGTCAACAGCGCGTCCTTCTTCAACTGGGCCAACCGGCTCATGCTGTCGTTGGGAGAGCCGGAGCGCCCGGCCGAGAAGGAGAGGGTTCGATGAGTTTCCCGAGCAGGCTCGACCACCTCGTGTACGCCGTGCCCGACCTCGCCACGGGGGCGGCGGACTTCGTCGAACGCACCGGGGTCGCACCGGCGCCGGGCGGCGTGCACCCGGTGGGATCGGCCAACGCCCTGGTGGCGCTGACCGTGAACGGAGAACGAGCGCCCCACTACCTGGAGATCGTCGGGCCCGACCCTCATCGGGAGGGATCTGGGCCGGTACCCGTGTTCGGTCTGGCCCACCTGGAGCGGCCCCACCTGGCCACCTTCGCCGTCCGGGTCGAGGACGGCCTGGCGACCGCCGTGGAGCGGGTCCGCAGGGTCGGACACGACCCCGGCGACGTCGAACCCTGGTCGCGCACCACCCCGGACGGAACGGTCCTGCGCTGGCTGCTCGCCAAACGGGAACCGGACGCCTACCCGGCGCCGGTGCCGTTCCTCATCGACTGGGGGCGGACCCCGCAGCCCGGCCTGGGCGACCTGCCCGCGCTCGAACTCCTGGGCCTACGCGCCGAACACCCCGACCCCGACTCCCTGTCCCCGGCCCTCACGGCGCTGGGCGTGGACCTGGAACTGGGGGCGGGGCCCGAGCCGCTGCTGGAGACGCGACTGCGCGGACCCAAGGGAGAGTTCGTCCTGCGCTGACCGGCCCCGTGGGAGCCCCGCGCACGCGGACGTACCCACCCCACCCGGCTGCCCCCGGTGCGGGGGAGTGCTGATTGACTGGGTCGGTTGAACGGATGGGGGCTTTCGTGGGCGGTCGGGTGTGCTGGGGTGGCGGGGCTCTCCCTGCTGCTGGCGGGGTGTGGCGTACTGGGCGGAGAGGACGTTCTGCCGGAGGGCGGGATCGACTACCAGCTGGGCGGCGCCTACCCGCCTCCGGACGGGGTCACCACCGTGGTGCGTGACTCCACGGCCGAACCCGCACCGGGGATCTACTCCGTCTGTTACGTCAACGGGTTCCAGACCCAGCCCGGGGCGTCGGAGTCCTGGCTCGACGCCGATCTGGTGCTGCTGGACGAGGACGGGGAACCGGTCGCGGATCCGGGATGGCCGGACGAGATGCTCCTGGACACCTCCACGGACACCAAGCGGGGGCGGATCGCGCAGGTTCTTGGGGAGACGATCGACCGCTGCTCCGAGGCGGGGTTCGACGCCGTGGAGTTCGACAACCTGGATTCCTACCTGAGATCCGGCGACGCATTGACCGTGGACGACAACCTGGCGCTGGCCGAGGAGATCGTCGCGCTGGCACACGAGGACGGGCTCGACACCGGGCAGAAGAACGCGGCCGAGGTGGCCCAGCGGGCCAGGGACGAGGCCGGGTTCGACTTCGCGGTCACCGAGTCCTGCGCGGCGTGGGCGGAGTGTCCCGCCTACACGGAGGTCTACGGCAGCGACGTGATCGCCGTCGAGTATCCGGGGGACCTGGACGACGCCGGGACCAACTTCGACGTGGAGTGCGAGAATCCCGATGTGCCGTCCAGGTTCGTGCTGCGCGACCTCGACCTGGTCGAGCCCGGGCACCCCGGGTACGTGTACGCGGAGTGCTAGCCGAAGTCCGCGGCTGACCTGAGGGACTCGGCCGAGAAGACCACGTGGCCCACGGCCACGTGGTCGGGTACGTTCGCGCGTACGCGGGCCGCGGCCTCCAGGCTGAACCCCCCGCAGAGTTCGATCAGTCCCGCTCCCCGGGCGGCGAGGGTCGCGGCGACGGCGGGGGCCGACGCCTGGTCGGGTACGGGCACCAGGATCGAACGCTGACCTTCACGGTCGAGCTCGGTGCGGTCGGCCTCGGGGTCCGTCCCGGGGTGTTCGTACAGATAGGCCCAGATGATGCTCATGGTTTCCTCCTTGGGCCACCACGTTAGGAGCTGAAGTTTGGTTGAGGTCAAGGTCGTTCCGACGGGGAGGGCCGGATGAGTTTCCCCGGCACGCTGGACCACCTCGTGTACGCGGTGCCCGATCTCGCGGAGGCGGTCACCGACTTCGCCCAGCGGAGCGGGGTCACGCCCGCACGCGGCGGCTCCCATCCGGTGGGGTCGGCCAACGCCCTCGTGGCGCTGACCGTGGACGGTCGGCGCGCGCCCCACTACCTGGAGATCGTCGGGCCCGACCCCGAGCAGGAGGGGCCGGTGACCGTCTTCGGACTGGCCGACCTGGACCGTCCGCGGTTGGCGACCTTCGCCGTGCGCGTCGACGACGACCTGGGGACCGTCGTGGAACGGGCCCGTCAGGTCGGCCACGACCCCGGAGACGTGGAACCGTGGTCCAGGACCACTCCGGACGGGACGGTGCTGCGGTGGCTCCTGGCCAAGCGGGAGCCCGACACCTATCCGGCGCCGGTGCCCTTCCTCATCGACTGGGAACGGACCCCGCAGCCCGGCCTGGGGGACCTGCCCGCGCTCGAACTGCTGGCCCTGCGCGCGGAGCACCCCGACCCGGAGTCGCTGCGGCCCGCCCTGGGCGCGTTGGGTGTCGACCTGGACCTCCGCTGGGGGCCGCGGCCCCTGCTGGAGGCCGACCTGCGCGGTCCGCGGGGTGACTTCGTCCTGTGCTGACCAACGAGGACTCCCGGATTCACCCATCTCTTCCCAGCCGTCGTTTTCGACCGACCCATGTCGGGTACCGCACTCCCACATCCCCCCGCCGCATCCGACGAACAGGGGAGCACATGCCGCAGGCCCAGCACACGCCCGCTGACCGCGAGGTCGCACGGTGAGCGGCTGGAAGGTGCCCCTCGCGCTGGCCGGGCTCCGGTGGGCGTGGTCCCACCGCGGGCGGGCCCCCGAACCCGAACCCCGCAACCCCGGGGAACTCCTGCTCTGGGGCGCGGCCGGGGCCGCTCTCGGCGTCGCCGCCTCCGCGCTGTCCGAGCGTCGCCGTTCGGGGCTGATGAACGGCAAGGTCGTGCTGATCACCGGCGGCTCCCGGGGGCTCGGCCTCCAGCTGGCCCGTGAGTTCGGGTTCGGCGGGGCCTCCGTGGTGATCTGCGCGCGCGGCAGGGAGGGCCTGGACCGCGCGGTCGCCGAGCTCTCCGGCCGGGGCGTGCGGGCACACGGTGTGGTCTGCGACGTCACCGACCCGGACGCGATCGAGGACCTGCTGGACGAGGCCGAACGCCACTTCGGGCGGCTGGACGTGGTGGTGAACTCGGCCGGGATCATGCGGGTCGGTCCGCAGGAGACCCTCTCGGACGACCACTTCCGGCAGGCCATGGACGTCATGTTCTGGGGGCCGTTCCACCTGTCCCGCGCTGCGGTGGACCGCCTGCGTCCCACCCGGGGCACCATCGTCAACATCACCTCGATCGGCGCCTACCTGTCCGTGCCGCACATGCTGCCCTACTCCACGGCCAAGCACGCCTGGGCGGCGCTCTCGGAGGGCATGGCGGCGGAGACCGCCGGCACCGGCGTGCGGGTGACCACCGTGGTGCCCGGGCTCATGCGGACCGGGTCCCACCGGGGTGTGGTCTTCACCGGGGACCCCGAACGCGAGTACGCGTGGTTCGCGCTGGCCGCCGGGCTCCCCCTGGTGAGCGTGAGCGCCGAACACGCGGCCCGGCGCGTCGTGCGTGCCACGGCCGGTCGTCGGGGCTTCCTCGTGATCTCCCCGATGGCCCGGGCGGGCATGGCGGCGCACGGTGTGGCGCCAGGACTCACCCAGGGTGCGATGCGGTTGGTCGGCCGTCTGCTGCCCGACGCGCCCGGGGACGTGGAGGAGCGCCCCGGCTCGGAGGCGGGTCAGAGCAGGCTGGGACGCCTGGTCGGCGCCGTCACGGTGCTCAACGAGCGGGCGGGCCGTCGGATGAACCAGCGTTCCCGAGTCGAACGGATCTCCCAACGGAACGAGGAGGACACCCCATGAGCGAGAACCCCGCCCCGACACTGCGCCAACCCGACCCCATGCCGCCGGACCCCTTCCCCCCGGCCCCGATGCCGCCCGAGCCCGTGCCGCCGGAGCCGAGCCCGGACCCGACCCCGGTTCCGGAACCGGAGCCGGAGCGGCCCATGCCGGTTCCCGAGCCGCCGGGCCCCGAGCCGCAGCCCGAACCCGCCTGAGCGGCCGCTCCGGGGAGTGCCCGACCGGGTGCTCCCCGGAGTCCGTGATCACCATGGGTCACCACTCTTGACGCCTGAGCGACCGAAGCCTAGCTTCTTCAGGTAACACTCCTTCCGGATACCGGTCGCGTGAACCCCCTCGCGTGGCGCCGGTCCGCACCCCGCTGGAGGTCCTCCATGGCGCGTCACCGCTCCACCCCCCGCAGACACCCCTTCAGGACCCTCGGGATCACCGCTCTGGGAGCGCTCCTGATGGGAGCCGCCCTGTTCCCGGGCGGCTCCACGGACGAGGCCACCCCCGTCTCCGACGAGACCGCGCTCAACGCCGTCGACGAACACGGGCAGCTCCAGGTGTGCGGCCTCAAACTCTGCGACGAGAACGGCCAGCCGGTCCAGCTCACCGGCATGAGTTCGCACGGGCTCCAGTGGTACGACCAGTGTCTGACGGACGCCTCGCTGGACGCGTTGGCGCAGGACTGGCGTGCCGACGTGCTGCGGGTGTCCATGTACATCCAGGAGGGCGGTTACGAGACCGACCCGCGCGGCTTCACCGACCGGGTGCACGAGCTCATCGAGGAGGGCACCGCGCGCGGCCTCTACGTGATCGTCGACTGGCACATGCTCACGCCCGGAGACCCCAACCACAACACGGACCGCGCGAAGGAGTTCTTCGCCGAGATCGCCGCCGAGCACGCCGACAAGGACAACGTCCTCTACGAGATCGCCAACGAACCCAACGGGGTCTCCTGGAACGCGGTGAAGGGCTACTCGGAGGAGGTCATCCCGGTGATCCGGGCGCAGGACCCCGAGGCGGTCGTGCTCGTGGGCACCCGCGCCTGGTCCTCACTGGGCGTCTCGGAGGGCTCGGACCACTCCGAGATCGTCGCCGACCCGGTGGACGCCGACAACATCATGTACGTCTACCACTTCTACGCCGCCTCGCACGACGGCGTGCACTTCGACGTGTTCCGTGCGGCCGCACAGGAGCTGCCCCTGTTCGTGACCGAGTTCGGCACCCAGGAGCACACCGGCGACGGTCCCAACGACTTCGCCTCCGCCCAGGCCTACCTCGACTTCATGGCCGAGGAGCAGATCAGCTGGGTGAACTGGAACTTCTCGGACGACTTCCGCTCCGGCGCGGTCTTCGAGCCCGGCACCTGCGACGCGGGCGGGCCGTTCACCGGCACCGACTCGCTCAAGCCCGCGGGGGAGTGGATCCGCGACCAGATCCGCACCAGCGGCCTCTCCGCCTGACCGGCTGAGAGCCGGGTCCCGGGGCGCGACCCCCGGGACCCGGTGCGTCAGCTCGGTGGAACGGTGGACACGCTCAGCTGGTCCTCACCGTCCACGTCGACCACCACCTGGTCGCCGGGCAGCACCTGGCGGTCCAGCACCATGCGGGAGAGCCGGTTGCCGACGTTGCGCTGGATGGTCCGGGCCAGTGGGCGGGCACCGAACTCGGGCTGGTAGCCGCGGCGGGACAGCCAGTCGATCGCCTCGTCGGTGAAGCGCACCTGGATGTCCTGGGCGCGCAGGCGCCCCTCGGTCCCCTCCAGCATCAGCGTCGTGATCTGCCGGATCTCGTCCTCACCCAGCTGCTTGAAGACGATGATCTCGTCCACCCGGTTCAGGAACTCCGGGCGGAACTCCTCCTTCAGGCGGCGCATCACCCGGCGCTCCGTGTCGGGGTCCATCTGTCCGTCCGAGGTGAAGCCCATCGGGCCGCCGCCGGTGATGGCCTCCGATCCCAGGTTGCTGGTCATGATGACCACCGTGTTCCGGAAGTCCACGGTCCGGCCCTGGCCGTCGGTGAGCCGACCGTCGTCCAGGAGCTGCAACAACAGGTTGAACACGTCGGGGTGGGCCTTCTCGATCTCGTCGAGCAGCAGCACCGAGTACGGGTGCCGGCGGACCGCCTCGGTCAGCTGCCCCGCCTCCTCGTAGCCCACGAACCCGGGCGGCGCCCCCGTGAGCCTGCTGGTGGTGTGCCGTTCCTGGAACTCGCTCATGTCGATCCGGACCATGGCCTCCTCGGAACCGAACAGCGCCTCCGCCAGGGCCCGGGCCAGCTCCGTCTTGCCCACACCGGTCGGCCCCAGGAACAGGAAGCTGCCCACGGGCCGGTCCGGGTCCCCCAGTCCGGCCCGGTTGCGGCGGATCGCCTCCGAGACGGCGGTGACCGCCTCGTTCTGGCCGATCACGCGGTCGTGCAGCACCTCCTCCAGGTTGACCAGCCGGTCCCGCTCCTCCTGGGTCAGCTGGGCCACCGGGATGCCGGTGCTGCGCGAGACCACCTCCGCGATGTCGGCCGGGCCCACCTCGGGCACCGCCGACCCGGTGCCGCGCGCCTGGTGCACGTCGCTCCTGGACGCGTTGATCTCGTCGCGCAGCGCGGAGGCGCGCTCGTAGTCCTCCTCCTGCACCGCCCGTTCCTTGCGTTCCTCCAGGTCCTTGAGCTTGCGTTCCAGGTCCCGCAGGGCCGAGCTGGAGGTCTTCAGGCGCAGCCGGACCCGGGCCCCGGCCTGGTCGACGAGGTCGATGGCCTTGTCCGGCAGGAACCGGTCGGTGACGTAGCGGTCGGAGAGCTCCGCCGCCGCGACCAGGCTGTCGTCGCTGAACCTCACCTGGTGGTGCGCCTCGTAGCGGTCCCGGAGGCCGCGCAGGATCTCGACGGTGTCCTGGACGGAGGGCTCGGGCACCTGGATCGGCTGGAACCGGCGCTCCAGGGCCGCGTCCTTCTCGATGTTCTTGCGGTACTCGTCGACGGTGGTCGCGCCGATGATGTGCAGTTCACCCCGCGCCAGCGCGGGTTTGAGCATGTTCCCGGCGCTGGTCGAGCCCTCGGACGCGCCCGCCCCGACCAGGGTGTGGATCTCGTCGATGAAGATCAGAAGCTCGTCCGACCGCGCGCGGATCTCGTCCACGATGGCGTTGAGGCGTTCCTCGAAGTCCCCCCGGTACCGGGTGCCCGCGACGATTCCGGCCAGGTCGAGCTGGACCAGCCTCCGTCCCCGCAGGGTCTCCGGGACGTCGTCGTCGAAGATGCGCTGGGCGATGCCCTCCACGATGGCGGTCTTGCCCACACCCGGGTCACCGATGAGCACCGGGTTGTTCTTGCGCCGTCGCGCCAGCACCTCGATGCACTGTTCGACCTCGTCCTCGCGGCCGATCACCGGGTCCAGGCGCCCCTCCCGCGCGAGCGCGGTCATGTCGGTGCCGAACTCGTCCAGCTGCGGCGTGTCGGAGGGCGCGCTCTCGCCCTGTTCGCTCACCGGCACCGCTCCGGCGGCCTTCTGGAGCGACTGCGGTGTGACCCCGGAGTCGCGCAGGAGCTGCCCGACCGGCGCACCGGGGTTGACCGCCAGCGCGAACAGCAGGTGCGCGGGGCTGATGCTCGTGCTGCCGGTGGCGCGGGCGATCTGGAGGGAGTCGAGGAAGGCGCGCTTGGCGGCCGGTGTGAGCCGTGGGGAGGCGCCCCGCGCGGCCCGGGGCGTCTGGGCGACGGCCTGGTCGACCACGTCCTCCAGCGAGGCCAGGTCGATGTCGATCCGGCCCAGCAGCTCGCGGATCGGCGGGTAGCGCAGGAGCGACCACAGCAGGTGGACGGAGTCGACGTCGGCCCCGCCGTTCTCCAGCGTGCGCCGGACCGCGGAGTCGGCCACCCTCTGCGCCTCGGGATCCATCAGCTTGGAGAGGTCGACGCGGCGGACGGGCCCCCGGGACCCGCTGAGGAACCGCGCGAGGAACTCGTCGAAGGAGCCCGGGTCGTCACCCGGGCCGTCGGGAAGGTCGGTGCTCATGTCGTGTCGTCTCCCGTGGTGTTGAGGGACGGGCGCGGTGCCCCGTCGGAGTCGCACGATCACCCTAAGTGAAACCACCTGAATCGGTCGGTACCACCCGCGCGCGGGGAGGGTTCGGCTGATCCCTGGCCAGGGCTGGTGGGGGAGTGCTAGCCTCGCTCTGATTCCCTACTTTTCCAGTCGGCTTTATGTGCAAAGGGGCGTTCGTTGAGCACCGACACCACCCGGATCAGGTCCTGGTCCTTCGAGACCCAGCAGATCCACGCCGGGGCCGAGCCCGATCCGGCGACCCTCGCGCGGGCCACCCCGATCTACCAGACCGCCTCGTACGTCTTCCGCGACAGCCAGCACGGCGCGGACCTGTTCAGCCTGGCCGAGCCGGGCAACATCTACACCCGCATCGGCAACCCCACCCAGGACGTCCTCGAACAGCGCGTCGCCGCCCTGGAGGGCGGCGTGGCGGCGGTCGCCTTCGCCTCCGGTTCGGCCGCCGTCACCTCGGCACTGCTCAACCTGGTCGGCGCCGGTGACCACCTGGTCTCCAGCTCGCTGCTCTACGGCGGTACCTACAACCTCCTCCACCACACGCTCCCCAAGCTCGGCGTCCAGGTGACCTTCGTCGAGG
Source organism: Nocardiopsis eucommiae (assembly GCF_965344335.1). Taxonomy (NCBI): domain Bacteria; kingdom Bacillati; phylum Actinomycetota; class Actinomycetes; order Streptosporangiales; family Nocardiopsidaceae; genus Nocardiopsis; species Nocardiopsis eucommiae. Next base: position 62,431 of record NZ_CBDRIY010000009.1, on the reverse strand, counting down.
ACCAGGACGACCCCGAGTCGTGGCGCGCCGCCACCCGGCCCGAGACGAGGCTCTACTTCGCCGAGACCCTCGCGAACCCCGGCGGCCATGTTCTGGACGTGCGTGCGGTGGCCGACGCCGCCCACGAGAGCGGCGTCCCGCTGATCGTGGACAACACCGTGCCCACCCCCTACCTGCTGCGTCCCATCGACTTCGGCGCCGACGTCGTCGTGCACTCCGCCACCAAGTACCTCGGCGGCCACGGCACCACCGTGGCCGGGGTGGTCGTGGACGCGGGCAGCTTCGACTTCGGCGCGCACGGGGACCGCTTCCCCGGCTTCGTGGAGCCCGATCCCAGCTACCACGGGCTCAGGTACTGGGAGGCGCTCGGCCCCGGCGCGTACGCCGCCAAGCTCCGCGTCCAGCTGCTGCGCGACACCGGCGCCGCCATCGCCCCGTTCAACTCCTTCCTGGTGCTGCAGGGCGTCGAGACCCTCTCACTGCGGATCGACCGCCACGTCGGCAACACCCGGGCGCTCGCCGCGTGGCTGGAGGGACGGGACGAGGTCGAGCGCGTCCACTACGCGGGCCTGCCCTCCAGCCCCCACCACGCGCTGGCCCAGAAGTACCTGCCCCGTGGTGCGGGAGCGGTCCTGTCCTTCGAACTGCGCGGGGGAGTGGACGCCGGACGGGCCTTCGTCGACGGCACCGAGCTGTTCAGCCAGCTCGTCAACATCGGAGACGTGCGCAGCCTCATCGTGCACCCGGCCAGCACCACCCACAGCCAGCTCGCCCCCGAAGAACAGGCCAGCGCCGGGGTCACCCCCGGTCTGGTGCGCCTGGCGGTGGGCCTGGAACACGTCGACGACCTGCGTGCCGACCTCGAACTCGGTTTCCGCGCCGCCAAGGCGCACCAGTGACCGGTCGTCCGCGACCGGTGGGTCCGGCCCGTCCGCGCCAGGACGGGCCGGACCCCGACCCGCGTGTTCCGGCCGCGCCCAGGCCCGCCCGGGGCGGCTGGCGCGAGGGCGACCCGGTCGGCCGACGTCGCTGGGTCCGATGGGACCGACCCCTGGAACTGGAGTCGGGGGAACACCTGCCCGAGGTCCGCCTGGCCTACCAGACCTGGGGGCGCCTCAACCCCGAGGGAACCAACGCGGTGCTGGTCCTGCACGCCCTCACCGGCGACGCCCACCTGGCCGGGCCAGCCGAACCCGGTCACCCCAGCCCCGGTTGGTGGGAGGGGATCGTCGGCCCCGGACGCGCCCTGGACACCGACCGCTACCTGGTGGTGGCCCCCAACGTCCTGGGCGGCTGCCAGGGCAGTACCGGACCGTCGTCCGACGCCCCCGACGGTCGTCCGTGGGGGAGCCGGTTCCCCCGGATCACCCTGCGCGACACCGTCCGCGCGGAGGAGGCGCTCGCCGACGCGCTCGGCGTGGACGCGTGGGCGGCGGTACTCGGCGGCTCCATGGGAGGGATGCGCGCCCTGGAGTGGGCCATCACCCTTCCCGAGCGGGTGCGCGGCGCGCTGGTCCTGGCCTGCCCCGCCGCCACGACGGCCTGGCAGATCGCCTGGGCCGCCCCGCAGCTGCACGCCGTACGAGCGGACCCGGACTGGTTCGGTGGCGACTACCACTCCACCGGCCGCACACCGGTGGACGGTCTCGGGGTGGCGCGCCGGATCGCCCACGTCACGTACCGAGGAGCGGGCGAGTTCGACGCGCGCTTCGGCCGGGCGGCGCAAAGGGGCGAGGACCCCGGCGCCGAGGGGCGGTACGCCGTGGAGTCCTACCTCGACCACCAGGCGTGGAAGCTGGCCCGCCGCTTCGACCCGGCCAGCTACGTGCTGCTCACCGAGGCGATGAACGGGCACGACGTCGGACGCGGGCGCGGAGGGGTGGCGGCGGCGCTGGCCACGCTGCCGGAGCGGACCCTCGTGGCGGGGGTCGACAGCGACCACCTCTACCCGCTCTCGCAACAGCGGGAGATCGCCCGCCACCTGCCCCGGCCCGGTCAGGTGCGGGTGATCGAGTCACCCCACGGCCACGACGGCTTCCTCGTCGAGACGGAGCAGGTCGCCGCCCTGGTCGCGGAGCTGCTCGCCGCCACCAGGTGAGCACGCGGGCTCCGGCCCGCGTGCCCACCCGGGTCGGACGGGGTCAGTTCGAGGCCGTGTCCAGGAGCTCGGTCTCCTCGGCGGTCAGGCGCAGGTCCGCCAGGGCCAGCAGCCCCTCCAACTGTCCCAGGTCACGGGCGCTGGAGAGCACCGAGGTCACCCCGGGGCGGTCGACCAGCCAGGCCAGGGCCACCGTCGCGGGCTCCGCCGACCGTGCGGCCGCGATCGTGTCCAGAGCCGACAGGACCCGCTCCCCTCGCGGGTGCTCCAGATAGGCGCGGGCGCTGGCGGCACGGGGGCTGGAGGCCTCCGTCGAGCCCGGGCGGTACTTGCCGGTGAGGAAGCCCCGCGCCAGACCGAAGTAGGGAAGCAGCGCCAGTCCCTCGTCCAGGGCCGCCGGCACCAGGTCCCGCTCGACGCCGCGTTCGACGAGGTTGTAGTGCGCCTGCACGCACACCGGGCGGTGCCACCCGTTCCGGTCACAGGCCGCCAGCCACTCCCGGACCCGCTCCGGAGCGTGGTTGGACAGGCCCACGTACCTGATCCTGCCCTCGTCGACCAGGGAGGAGAAGGCCTCGGCGCTCTCCGCCACAGGGGTGTCGGGGTCCTCGAAGTGCGCGTAGTAGAGGTCGATGGTCTCCACGCCGAGCCGTCGGAGCGAGGCCTCGGCGGCGGCCCGGACGTTCTCGGCGGACAGGCCGGGAAACCGGGGGTGCTGACTGACCTTGGTCGCGATCACCGTGTCGCCCGTGCCCCGGCTGGCCAGCCACCGGCCGATCACCCCCTCGGACTCGCCGCCGGTGTGTCCCTCGATCCAGGCCGAGTACGAGTCGGCCGTGTCGAGGAAGTTGCCCCCCGCCGCGCGGTAGGCGTCCAGGATCGCGAAGGAGGCGGCCTCGTCGGCGGTCCACCCGAAGACGTTTCCGCCCAGGTTCAGGGGGCTGACCCAGAGGTCGGAGGCGCCCAGACGGCGCAGCGGGGTGTCGTTCATGTTCACCGTTCCGTGTGTGCCCACCGGGAGGCGTGGGGTGTGCGCCCCACGCTAGGGCAGCGGGGCCCGGGGGTCACGGGCACGCTCCGAGCGGATGGCACATGGGGGGACCGAGGCCCTGATCCCGCCCGCGAGCACGTCGGAGCCCGTGGCCGGAGGCGGCCACCCGCGAGGACCCGGACGTGGCCGTCGCGCAGTTCCTCCGCCTCATGGGGGTTCCGGAGGCGGACGTCCCGGCCACCCCGGAACGGCGGTGGGAGATGCTGCACCGGAGCGCACGGTGGCGGAGCGGGGTCGCGGTGATGGTGGACGCGCCCCGCAGCATCACGGAGGCCCTTCCCTTCCTCGCGACCTCCCCGGGCAGCCTCACCGTGGTCACCGGCTCCCACCGGTTCGATCTGAGGACCCTGGGCCGGGAGGACCTGCGCCGGATCAGACACGTCGACTGGGAGGACGTCACACTGCAGGGGCTGTCGGACGCGGACGCCACCACGATGTTCCTCCAGCAGGCCAAGATCGCCGTGGACGGTGAACGGGACCGGGTCAGGGTGGCCGACTTCGTGTCCGCGGCCCGGGGCAATCCCGGGCTGATCGCCGACTACGCCTTCGACGTCGTCACCGAACGCCTCCTCAGAACCGGGGACCCGCTGGCCGCCGCGCACCGGCACACCTTCGGAGCGGCGGCCGTCCCCGGCCACCAGCCGCGTGACCGCGCTGACTTCGCCGGGCTGACGGGGGACCGGCGGGCGCTGGCGGTCCTGCTCGCGCAGCATCCCGACAGCGACTTCGGCGTGGACCTGGCCGTGTCGCTCCTCGGCCCCGGGACGGATCCGGTCGAGGTCCGCGCCCGGCTGGACGTGTTGGTCGAACGGGGGGTCCTGGTCCGGGGTGCCGGGGAGGGACCGCCCCGGTACCGGTTCCCGACGCGGAGCATGCGCTCGACCTTCCTTCCCGACCCGGAACAGGCCGGGGACACACCCGAACGCGTCCTCGCCCACTACTACGCGATCGCCTACGCCGCGCACCGGCGCCTGATGCCCGGTCGTTGGCTCCAGAGGGACCTCGACGGCTGGTCCGCCTTCCCGGACGGTGCCCGTGCGGCCCGCTCCTTCGCGACGGTCGAGGAGGCGCGGCGGGCGCTGTCCGTCGAACGCCGCACCCTGGTCCGGGTGGTCCTCGACGCCGTGGAGACCGGGCGCCACGCGATGGCGGCCGAACTGTGCGAGGTGCTGTGGGCCTCCTGGTTCCTCTCCGGCTCCTTCGCCGACGTGGTCGACGCCCAGGCGCCCCTGGTCAGGGCGACCGAGGGGACCCACCGCCTCGAACCGGCCCGGCTCTCCCGGCTCCACGTGCAGACGGCCATCGCCTACCGCCGGGACCGCAACGGGGCAGAGGCGCGCCGTGAGGCCGCACTCGCCCTGGAACTCGCGGAGGACGCGCACCCGCTCGTGCGGCTCACCGCGCTCGACGCCCTCGCGGACGTCGAGGCGGACGAGGGCCGGTACGACGCCGCGAGCGGGCACTTCGCCGCCGCGACCCGGATCGCCGAGGGCATGGACCCGGTGGACCCGAGGGCGCTGCACATCATGGTGCGCAAGGAGGGCCTGGCCCATCTGGGAGCCGGGCGGCTGCCGGAGGCCGAACGGCTCATCCTCCGTGCCTTGGGCCTGCTGCCAGAGGACGACCACCAGAACCGGGCCCGCACCCACAAGGCCCTGGCCGACCTGAGGGTGCACCAGGGGCGGGTCGACGAGGCGCTGGAGGAGTACGACGGGGCGGTCGCCTCGCACCGCCTGCTCGGAGACCAGCGCCGGGTCGGAGACGTGTACGTGGCGCGCGCCGACGCCGTCGCGGACCGTGACCCGGACGCCGCCCGCGCGGAACTGGGCCGGGCGCTGGAGGCGTACGAGGCCGCCGAGGCCGTGCGGGAGGCCGCCGAGGTCCGGGCACGGATCGGCGCCTGACCCCGCCCCGGGTCACTCGCCTCGCGGGCGGTGGACGGTGAAGGCGAGTCGGTGCTCTCCGAGGAGCACCGCAAGGTCCCGCTCGGGTGCCCGTCCGTCGACCCACAGGTGCCAGTAGGCGGAGGCGGCGGCGGTGGGGTCGGCCCGGTGGTGGCGGGAGTCCGCCACGAGGCGTACCCGCGCCCCGTCGCGGTCGACGACCAGACAGTCGGGTCCGTCCGCCGCCACCGCCAGGTGGGCGCGGGGGTGGTCGGTCAGCCGTGCCCGCAGACGCTCCCAGGAGGCGGCCTCCCGGGGACCCTCCGAGCCGGGGCCGCAGAGGAGGAGGCAGGCCGCCTCGAACCAACGGGCCTGGGTCTCGTCCGCGTGGGCGGCCAGGTGGGGCCGGTCCAGCGGCAGCCGTCCGGCGTCGACGGCCTCCGCGGGGAGTCGACGGACCCGGAGCCCGTCCTCCTCCTCCAGGACCGTGCACCACAGCGGTGCCGTGTCCGCGGCGTCGGGCCATCCGCGTCGGTGGGGGATCGGCGGGTCCGGCGGGAGCACGCGCGGGGCGTGTTCGGGCTCGGGCAGGTTCAGGAACCCGTAGAGGGTCGCGCGCAGGATCCGCCCGGAGCGCCCGGGCACGGAGTTGAGCAGGTCGGTGTGGGCGGAGAACCGGTCGGGCTTGTGCTCGGCGGCGTCAGCGAGCATCTGGGGCAGCAGGGGCCGGTCCGCGCGCAACCGGGTGGCGGCCCGGCCGAACGCGGCGACGGGGGAGTCGTCGGCCATCTCGTGGTGGGGGAAGGCGGCCAGCATGGTGTGGGTGCCCCGGGCGGCGCCGTAGAAGGTGACCGAACCGTGGTCACCGATCACGTGGTCGGCCGCGACCAGCGCCGCCTGCCAGCCCTGCCGGGGCGGCAGCACGCGGAGTCCGGAGCGCTCGGCCGTCGCCAGCCAGGACCGCACCTGCCAGGCGCCGTGGCCGTGCCAGACGTTGGGGTGCAGGGCGAGGACCACGCGGTACTCGTCCACGGGGAGTTCGCTGAGGAGGGTGTCGAGGAAGCCGGGCCACGCGCCCAGGAGGGAGGTGGGCCCCCAGGTGGAACTGACCAGGACCAGCCTGCGCGCGCCCGTCTCCAGGTGGTCGCGGTAGCGCTCGCGCCAGGGGAGTCCGGCCAGGATGCGGTCGTGGGTGGGGTCCCCGGCGACGACGGCGGAGTCGACCGCCTCGGGGCAGGCGGCGCGGAGCCGGTCGAGTTGTTCGGTGTGGGAGAGCACGAGGGCCGCGGGGACCAGCTCCCCGTCCCGCAGCAGAGTCGGAGCGGCCAGGCCGAACACCGCTTCGTCTTCCCGGGAATCCGTCACGGTTTCCGGTTTCCGGTTTCCGGTTTCATCAGTTTATTGTACCCGGCCCCATGGGAGAAGACGATCAGAGGAGCCCTGATCAGGTGCAGGTCATCGCCGTGGCTCGCGGCGATGGCGAGATCGAATTCCTCCTCCACGGCCTGTTCCCATGGTGCGACGACGGCGCCGATGTCACCGAGGAACTCGGTGACGCCCTCGCGGAAATTGGACGTGCGCGCGCGGGTGAAGACGATCTGGATCCGGGGATCGGACTCGAGCAGCGGGAGAATGTCGAGCAGGCGCGTGAGGGTGGTGACGGTGTGCGCCACGACCAGCACGCGGCGGCAGTCGGGCGCCGTCGACCAGCCGGGGGCCGATCCGATGGGTACCCTCAGCCGCTCCTCGACCGACATGTGCTCTCCCGCCACTCGTGTCCGTTCTGCCCGGTCCGCGACGGAACAGGGTACCGAATCCCCGCTCCGTGGCGGGGGCCGGTCAGACCCCGTGGGTGGCGCGGCGGTGCTCGGCGTAGCGTTCACGCACCCGCAGGCCCACGTCGGGGGCGTGGCTGGACTCCTCCTCCGGCGCGCCCAGGGGCCACACCGGGGGTTCGGCGGTTCCGGCGAGGGTCCAGGCGGCCTGACGGGCCGCGCCGATGGCCACGTACTCGGCGGCGGGCGGCACCACGATCGGCGCGCCCAGCACGAGCGGCGCCACGGCCCGCACGGCCGCGGACCGGGCACCGCCGCCGACGAGCAGGACACGCTCGACCGGGACCCCGCTCGCGGTCATCGCGGCCAGGCCGTCGGCCAGTCCGCAGAGCATGCCCTCGACGGCGGCGCGCGCGATGTTCTCCGGACGCATGTTGTCGCGCGTCAGTCCGTGCAGTGAGCCCGTCGCGTGCGGAAGCTCCGGGGTCCGCTCCCCGTCCAGGTAGGGCAGCAGGACGACCCCGCCGGCGCCGGGTTCGGCGTTCAGCGCGAGGGCGTCCAGCCCGGCCAGGCCGGTGCCGAGCATCGCGGCGGTGGCGCTGAGCACCCGCGCCGCGTTCAGGGTGCAGGCCAGCGGCAGGAACCCGCCCGTGGCGTCCGCGAACCCGCAGACGGTGCCGGTGGGGTCGTGGGCGGGCCGGTCGTGCGCCGCGAACACGGTCCCGCTGGTGCCGAGCGAGACCACGGCGTCACCGGGCCGCAGGCCCAGCCCCAGCGCGGTGCCCATGTTGTCGCCGGTGCCGGGGCCGATGACGGCTCCCTCGGGGGTGTGACCCACCGGTTCCGAGGGAGCCGCCACCCGGGGCAGGTCGAGTTCGCGGCCGAAGGCGCGGACGAGCAGGTCGGTGCGGTAGGCGCCTTCGGAGGGCGACCAGTACCCGGTGCCCGAGGCGTCGCCCCGGTCGGTGGTCGGCGCGGTGCGGGCCCCGCCCAGCCGCCAGGTCAGCCAGTCGTGGGGGAGCATCACCCCGCGCGTCCGGGCGGCGTGGTCCGGTTCGTTCTGGGCGAGCCAGCGGAGTTTGGTGACCGTCAGACTGGCCACCGGCACGTTGCTCACCGCGTCCGCCCAGGCCCCGGGGCCGCCGAGCTCCTCGACCAGGTCGCGCGCGGCCCCGGCGGAGCGGGCGTCGTTCCACAGCAGGGCGGGCCGCACCACCCGGCCGTCCTCGTCCACCACCACCATGCCGTGCTGCTGTCCGGCCACGGACACGGCCGCGACGCCGTCGAGCAGCCCCGAGGAGGCCGTCGTCAGCGCCGTCCACCAGTGCGCGGGATCGGTCTCGGTTCCGTCGGGGTGCGGCGCGCGGCCCTCGCGCACCACCTTTCCGGTGGTGGCGTCGCAGACCACGATCTTGCAGGACTGGGTCGAACTGTCGATTCCGGCAACCAGCGTCATGTGTGCTCCGTGTGAGTGAGGGGTCGAAGCGTGCGTGGAGGTCAGTTCATCGCTGACTCGAGGAGGATGCGTGCCGTCGTGGTGTCGGTGACCAGTGAGGAGATCACCCCGGTCTTGAGGGTGGAGTGGATGGCCTGGGCCTTGCCCGAGCCCCCGGCCACGGCGATGACCTCGGGGACCGCGCGGAGCTGGTCCAGGGTGATGGCGATGACGCGGGAGGTCAGTTCCGGCGCGATGGGGGTGCCGTGCACGTCCACGGTGCGCGCGCACACCTCGGCCTGGACGCCCTCGCGTTCGAGGGCGGCCCCCTCGGCGGGGGAGAGGGCGTCGCGCACCAGGGAGAGCGTGGGAGACCACGAACCGATGGCGACCACGGCCTTGTCGAGTTCGCCGTAGCGCTGCATGGCGTCGGCCACCTGGGGCTGGCTGCGCAGCGCCTCCGCCGTGCCGGGGTCCGACACGACCAGTGGGGCGTAGACGGGGAAGGCCGGGCCGCGCGCGAGGCTGGCCACCCTCCGCACGAGTTCCACCGAGTTCTCCTCCACGCCGCCGGGCAGTACGCCGGTGAGCTGCACGACCGTGCACCGGGGCAGGTCGCCCAGGGCCAGAGTCATCGCGTTGAGGGTACGGGAACAGGCGAGCCCGAGGGTGTCGCCCTCCTCGAGGATCTCGGTCAGGTACTCGGCGGCGATGCGCCCGAGGCTGCGGTGCAGCGCCTCGCCCTCTCCGGCGTGGGCGACCACCACCGCCTGCTTGAGGCCGTAGGCGGTGCTCAGCCGCTGGGAGAGGTCGGTGTCCACCTCGGTGGGTTCCGCGATCTCGATGCGGACGATCCCCACGTCGCGGGCCTCCTCCAGGATGCGTGCGACCTTGAACCTGCTGATCCCGAAGTCCTCGGCGATGCGGATCTTGGAGTCGCCCGCCAGGTAGTACCTGCGGGCGACCGCGGTGGCGCGGATCAGTTCCGCGGGTCGGAACGCGTGCTTCATCTACGCCCTCCAGTGGTGACGCTCAAATGAGCGGAGTATCGCCCATTATTGCACCACGGGTTGACCGGTGACACCCGTCACAACTTAAATGAGGCCCGGGCCGCTCATGTGTTAGCAACAACGCTCATATGAGCGGCTGGTGCTCGGAGGAGACCGCACGGCCATCCCCCGCGTGTGATGCCGCGGTTCTCGCCTGCCTACCCCCAGGAGGAAGTCATGTTCACGAACGCACCGCGAGGCGTGCCGCTGGTGGCGGCGGCCACCGGACTGGCCCTGGTCGCCACCGGCTGCTCGGGGGCCGGGGGCGCCGGGGCGGACGGCGACCGGATCGTCACCGTCGCCACGGTCTCCAACCCGCAGATGGAGGACATCGAGGCGCTCGCGTCGGAGTTCAACGACGCGCACCCCGACATCACGGTCGAGTTCGTGGTCCTGCCCGAGAACCAGCTCCGCGACCGGGTGACCCAGGACATCGCCACCCAGGGCGGCCAGTACGACGTCGTCACCATCGGCACCTATGAGGTGCCCATCTGGGCCGAGAACCAGTGGATCCTCAGCCTCGACGAGTACGCCGCCGATCCGGACTACGAGATCGACGACATCATCCCCACCGTCCGCTCCGCCCTCTCCCACGAGGACCAGATGTACGGGGCGCCCTTCTACGGCGAGTCCTCCTTCCTCATGTACCGCGAGGACCTCTTCGAGGAGGCCGGCCTGGACATGCCGGAGCGGCCCACCTGGGAGGAGGTCGAGGAGCTCGCGGCCGAGCTGGACGACCCGGACACCGGCACCGCCGGGATCTGCCTGCGGGGGGTGCCGGGCTGGGGCGAACTCCTGGCGCCGCTGAACTCGGTGATCCTCACCTACGGCGGCCAGTGGTACGACGAGGACTGGAACGCCCACCTCGACTCACCCGAGGTGGAGGAGGCCGTCACGACGTACGTGGACCTCGTCCGCGACCACGGACAGTCGGGCGCCCCCAACGCGGGCTTCACCGAGTGCCTCACCACCATGGCCCAGGGCGACGCCGCCATGCTCTACGACTCCACCGTCGCGGCGGGCAGCCTGGAGGACCCGGACTCCAGCAGCGTCGTCGGTGACATCGGCTACGTCGCCGCGCCGACCATGGAGACCGAGCACGCGGGCTGGCTGTGGGCCTGGGCCCTGTCGATCCCCTCCACCTCCACCGACCCCGAGGCCGCGTGGGAGTTCGTCTCCTGGGCGACCTCCAAGGAGTACCACCAGCTCGTCGGTGAGGAACTGGGGTGGGAGCGCGTCCCGCCCGGCGCGCGCGTCTCGACCTACGACATCCCCGAGTACCAGGAGGCCGCCGAGGCCTTCGCCGGTCCCACCTACGACGCCATCGACAACGTCGACGTGGAACAGCCCGGGGTGCACCCGCAGCCCTGGACCGGGGTCCAGTACGTGTCCATCCCCGAGTTCCAGGACCTCGGCACCCTCGTCTCCCAGGAGATCTCCGCCGCCATCGCCGGCCAGCAGACCGTGGAGGAGGCCCTGGCCAAGTCGCAGGAGTACGCGGACCAGACCGCCGTGTCCGGTGGCTATCGCGACTGAGAACCCCCGGTGCCGGACACCGAACCCGGCACCGGCACCGGAGACCTCCCCACCCCGACTCCCGCAAGGAGGGCCATGACCGCTCAGACCCCGCCGGAGACGGCGCGGCGCGGGCCCCGGACCCGGGACCTGACCCGGGCGGAGCGATGGCTCCGGCGCGGTCCGCTGCTGCCGGGACTGCTGTTCGTCATCGCGATGACCCAGATCCCGTTCCTGTTCACCGTCTACTACAGCTTCCAGAGCAGCAACCTGCTGCGCCCCGACTCCGACTCCTTCGCCGGGTTCGCCAACTACGGCAGCGTCCTGGGCGACCCGCTCTTCCACAACGCCGTGGCCAACACCGTCCTGCTGACCGTCGGCGCCGTCCTGGCCTCGCTGGTCCTCGGGCTGGGCCTGGCCCTCCTCCTCGACCGCGCCTTCCTCGGCCGGGGGATCGTCCGGACCCTGATGATCACCCCGTTCCTGGTCATGCCGGTCGCCGCCGCGCTGCTGTGGAAGACCTCCATGTACCACCCGGTGTACGGCCTGCTCAACTGGGTGCTGTCGCCGTTCGGGGTCCAGGCGGACTGGGTCAACGACTTCCCGCTGCTGTCCATCGTCATGGTGCTGACCTGGCAGTGGACCCCGTTCATGATGCTCATCATGCTCGCCGGGCTCCAGAGCCAGTCACCCGAGGTGCTGGAGGCCGCGCGGGTGGACGGCGCCGGACCCCTCGCGGTCTTCCGCCGGATCACCTTCCCGCACCTGCGCCGCTTCGTGGAGCTGGCGATCCTGCTCGGCACGATCTACATCGTGCAGACCTTCGACGCGATCTACATGATCACCCAGGGCGGCCCGGGACAGTCGACCACCAACCTGCCCTACTTCATCTACCTTCAGGCCTTCCGCTCCTTCGACGTGGGGGAGGCGGCCGCCGCCGGAGTGATCGTGGTCGTCGCGACCCTGGTCGTCGCCATGTTCGCCCTGCGCGTGGTCTCCAGCCTGTTCGAGGAGGAGTCGTGACCCCCGTGACCGCACCTCCGGCCGCCCCGTCGGGGACGACCGCGCCCCGGCCCGGCTCGGTCCGGCGTCGACGTCGGCGCCGACCCGTACGCCCCCTGCCGGGCCTCCTCGCGTGGGCGCTGGGACTGCTGTTCTTCTTCCCCGTGCTGTGGATGTTCCTCACCGGCTTCAAGCAGGAGTCCCAGGCCTCCACCAACCCGCCCACCTTCTTCTTCCAACCGACCCTGGACCAGTACTCGGCGGTGATCGGGCGCGACTTCGTCCCCTACCTGCTGAACTCCGTCCAGGCGTCGGTACTGTCGACGATCCTCGCCATCGTCCTGGGCCTGCCCGCCGCCTACGCGCTCTCCCTGGTGCGCGTCCCGGCGTGGCGCGACTCGCTGTTCTTCTTCCTGTCCACCAAGCTCCTGCCGCCGGTGGCCATGATCCTGCCGCTGTACGTCATCGCCAGGAACCTCGGCGCGCTGGACGACGCCCGCACGCTCACCCTCGTGTACACGGCCATGAACCTGCCGATCGCGATCTGGATGATCCGGTCGTTCCTCGTCGAGCTACCGAAGGAGGTCCTCGAAGCCGCCCGGATGGACGGAGCGCGCCGGTTCACGGAGATACGGCGCGTCATCCTGCCGATGATCGCCCCCGGACTGGCCGCCACCGCCCTGATCTGCTTCATCTTCGCCTGGAACGAGTTCTTCTTCGCGGTCAACCTGACCGCGTCCCAGGCCTCCACCGTCCCGGTCTTCCTCGTCGGCTTCATCAGCGGCGAGGGCCTGTACTGGGCCCGACTCTCGGCCGCCTCCACCATGGCGGCCCTGCCCGTGATCCTCGCCGGATGGGCCGCCCAACGGTGGCTGGTCCGCGGCCTGTCCCTAGGAGCCGTGAAGTAATGCGCGCACTCGTTGTCAGCGAACCCGGAAGCTACTCCGTCCAGCAGGTGGACGACCCCAAGCCCGGCCCCGGGCACGTGGTCGTCGCCCCGGCCGCCGTGGGCATCTGCGGTACCGACCTGCACATCATCGACGGGGAGTTCGCACCCACCCCGTACCCCATCGTCCCCGGGCACGAGTTCGCCGGAACCGTGGTCGCGGTCGGCTCGGAGGTCACCGACGTGGCCGTCGACGACCGGGTCGCGGTCGACCCCTCCCTGTTCTGTGGTGAGTGCGCCAAGTGCCTGGTGGGTCGGGGCAACCTGTGCGCGCGGTGGAACGCGGTGGGCGTGACCCGGCCCGGCGCCAGCGCCGAGTTCGTCTCGGTGCCAGCGGCCTCCTGCTACCGCATCCCCGACGCCATGCCCTTCGAGCACGCCGCGCTCATCGAGCCCCTCTCCTGCGCCGTGCACGGGTTCGACCTGCTGCCGGGCCGGGTGGGCGAGCACTACCTGGTCTACGGGGCGGGGACCATGGGCCTGCTCATGGCCCAGCTGGCCGCCTCCGCCGGGGCCGCCAGCGTGTCCGTGGTCGACCCCAACACCGACCGCCTCGCGGTGGCCGCCTCCCTGGCGGCGGACGCGGTGGCCGTCGGCGCCGACGCGCTCGACCGCTCCGACTGGGAGGTGGTCATCGACTGCACCGGCGTGGTCCCGGCGATCGAGGACGGTCTGACCAGGGTGGCGCGGGGCGGCACCTTCCAGGTGTTCGGGGTGGCCCCGGCCGAGGCCACCGCGACCTTCTCGCCGTTCCGTATCTACAACGACGAGATCACCGTGGTCGGCTCCATGGCCGTGCTGCACAGCTACGGGCGTGCCGTGGACATCATGGCCAAGGGGGTCGTGGACGCCGAGACCATGGTCACCGACTCCTTCGGCCTCGACGACTACGGTCTCGCCGTCGAGGCCTTCCGCGCCGGTCGCGGCCGCAAGCTCCAGGTCAACCCGCAGCTGTAGAGGAGTGATGCCACGTGGCATCGGTCAGTTTCGAGAAGGCCACCCACTTCTACCCGGGCTCGGACGCGCCCGCCGTGGACGAGCTGAGCCTGGAGATCGAGGACGGGGAGTTCCTGGTCCTGGTCGGACCGTCCGGCTGCGGGAAGTCCACGTCACTGCGCATGCTCGCCGGACTGGAGGAGGTGGACCACGGGACCATCCGCATCGGGGACACCGACGTCACCGACCTCAGCCCCATGGACCGCGACATCGCGATGGTGTTCCAGTCCTACGCGCTCTATCCGCACATGACCGTGGGGCAGAACATGGGCTTCGCCCTGGAGATGGCCAGGGTCGGAAAGGAGGAGCGGACGCGCCGGGTGGCCGAGGCCGCCGAGCTTCTGGACCTGACCCCGCTGCTCGACCGCAGGCCCAAGGCGCTCTCCGGCGGCCAGCGTCAACGCGTGGCGATGGGCCGCGCGATCGTGCGCGAGCCCCGGGTCTTCCTGATGGACGAGCCGCTGTCCAACCTGGACGCCAAGCTCCGGGTGTCCACCCGTACCCAGATCGCCGAACTCCAGCGCAGGCTGGGCGTCACCACCGTCTACGTCACCCATGACCAGGTCGAGGCCATGACCATGGGCGACCGGGTCGCGGTGCTCAAGGACGGGCTGCTCCAGCAGTGCGACACCCCGCTCGGGCTCTACGAGCGCCCGGCCAACGCCTTCGTCGCCGGGTTCATGGGCTCGCCCGCGATGAACCTGCGCGCGTTCCCGGTCACGGGTGAGGCGGTGCGGGTGGGCGGTCACGACCTTCCGCTGAGCCCGGGACAACGGGCGCGTCTGGCCCGGGAGGGCGCGGACTCGGTCCTGTTGGGCTTCCGGCCCGAGGCGGTGGACCTGGTGGGCGACGGGGACGGCTTCCCGATGGAGGTCGGCCTGGTCGAGAACCTGGGCGCGGACTGCTACCTGTACGGGGGGATCCCGGGGCACCCGGCCGACAGCGACCTGGTGGTGAGGGTGGCCCCGGACCGCGCCCCGAGCAGCGGGCAGGTCGTCCACCTGCGGGTCCGGCCGGGACAGGTGCACGTCTTCTCGCCGGGGTCGGGGGAGCGCCTGGACGCGTGACCGCCGCCATGGCCGTGTCGGACACTTCTCCCTTGCCCTCGTGAGGGTGCGTCAATAAACTTGAGCGCAGACAACTCAAGGACGAGGGGAAGTGGTCCGATGCGCGTCACGGATGTCTTCGCGGGTACCGACGAGCGGATCGACGAGCACCTGTGGGCCCAGTTCGAGGCCGAGCCCGTGGCCCGGGTGGACAGCGGCCGCTTCGGCGGCGACCTCGTGGTCGAGGTCGAGCTCGCCCCGGGCGTCGACCCCCGAGGGGTGGTCGTCCTGCGCGAGGGCGACACCCTCGTCCTCGCCCGGAGCGCGGACCGCGCGCCCCTGTGCCGCGTGGACCTGAACGCCCCGATCGGCCGCCCGACCCTGCGTCGCGGCACGGGCGGGCTCACCGTCACCGCGCCCCTCACCGCACCCGCACCGGTGGCCGTCCTCCCGGGGCTGCGCCCCGTCTCCCGCTCCACCGGCGTGCGTGCCGCCCTGGCCCGACTCGCCGCCCGCCTCCGGGCCCCGTTCACGCGCTGACCCGCGATCCTCCGCCCCACCCGGGCCTTACATGTGCGCCCGGCGTCACGGTGCGGATCCACGAGGCACGGACCGCACGGCGGAGGGGAGCCCCCGTCAGTTCGGGGCCCCTCCGCCCAGGCGAGGGGGTTCGCGGAGCCGTGCCTACTCCGTCGGAGTCACCGTGGTGAACCCGCCCCGGTGGTAGAGGAGCGGCGGCCGCGGGTCCGTCAGGACCAGCGTGTGGGTCACCTCCCCGACGACCAGCCAGTGGTCACCGATCAGCCGGGTGTCGAAACGCGTGCAGACCAGGTGCGCCACCGCCCCGTCCAGCAGCGGCACCCCGTCCGGGCCCGGTCGCCAGGCCGTGGGCGGTGCGAAGCGGTCGACGTCCCTGCTCGCGAACCGCGCGGCCACGTCCGCCTGCTCCTCGCTCAGCAGCTGCACCCCGAACTCGCCCGCGCGGCGCAGTGTCGGCCAGGTGGTGGACGTGTCGGCCACGTAGAAGGACACGAGCGGTGGATCCAGGCTCACGCTGGTGAAGGACGTGGCGGTCAGTCCCACCGGCCTTCCTCCGACGCTCGCGGTGATGACGACCACCCCGGCCGGGTGGTGGCGCATCGTCGCGCGGAACCGGTCGGCCTCGGCCCGGGTCCGGCCCGGGGACGAGGTCTCGGTGACACTCAACGGACTCTCCCTTCTGGCGGTCAGACGGTGGTGGTCCGGGATCGGACGGCGGCGCGCAGGGCCGAGGCGGACCGGTGGGCCCACGGCTCCAGGACCGCGTCCAGCCGTAGGCCGGGGTCGTCATCGGTGGGCACGGTGTCCTGGAGCAGGGCCAGCCCCGAGGTGGGAACCGTGGCCCCGAGTTCCAGGAGCAGCGGGCGCAGGTGCACGTCCACGGCCAGGGTGTGCGCGGGGGAGGCCATCACCAGGACGGGGACGGCCGTGACGCCCTCCAGGACACCGGACGGCAGCAGGTCCAGGAAGACCTTCAGCAGTCCGGTGTAGGTCGCCTTGTAGGTGGGGCTGGCCACCACCAGGAGATCGGATCCGCTCACCTGTTCCAGGGCCGACCGCACGTCCAGGGTGGGTCCGGGGGTGAGCAGCAGGGGCGAGAGGTCCGCCAGTTCCAGGACCTCCTGCTCCGGAGGCAGCCCGGCGGCGCGTGCGGCGTGGTGGGCCACGGCCTGGGCGGCGGTGGCGGTGCGGGAACCCGGGCGCGGGCTCCCGACGAGGACGGTCGTGGTCATGACGGCTCCGGAACGGAAGGAAGGGGCGGACTCAGGTGGTGGCGGGCTCCGCCACGGCGAAGGGGACGAGGGTGCGGCCCCCGGTGGCCTCACCGCCGTCCGGATGCCGCCACAGGCCGCGTTCCCGGAGCAGGGGCAGCACACCCTCACCGAACCAGTACGCCTCCTCCAGGTGCGGGTAGCCCGACAGGACGAACTCGCTGATGCCCACCCGGTGGTACTCCTCGATCAGGTTCGCGACCTGTTCGTGGCTGCCGACCATCGCCGTACCCGCCCCGCCGCGCGCCAGCCCCACACCGGCCCACAGGTGGGGGTGGATCTCCAGGTCGTCGGCCCGGCCGCCGTGCAGGTCCAGCATGCGCCGCTGCCCCTCGGACTCGCTCCGGCGCAGACCGCTCTGCACCTGGGCGACGGTCTCGGGGGAGATCCCGTCGAGCAGACGCCGGGCCTGCGCCCACGCCTCCTCCTCGGTGTCGCGGCTGATCACGTGCAGCCTGATCCCGTACTCCAGGGTCCGACCCCGTTCGGCGGCCAGCGCGGAGACCCGGCCGATCTTCTCCGCGACGGCGGCCGGAGGCTCACCCCAGGTCAGGTAGGTGTCCACGTGCGAGGCGGCCACCTCCAGAGCGGCGGGGGAGGAACCGCCGAAGTACACGGGCGGGCGCGGGGAGGGCGTCCGCTGGAGGGCGGCCCCCTCGACGGTGACGTGCTCGCCCCGGTGGTCCACGGTCTCGCCGCGCCACAGGGCGTCCACCACACGCAGGAACTCTCCGGTGCGCCGGTACCGGGCGTCCTTGTCGAGGAAGTCGCCGTGCTGGCGCTGCTCGGCGGACTCGCCGCCGGTCACCACGTTCAGCAGCAGGCGGCCCCCGCTGAGCCGCTGGTAGGTGCTGGCCATCTGCGCGGCCAGGGTGGGTGAGAGCAGGCCGGGACGGAAGGCCACCAGGAACCTGAGCCGCCTCGTGCCCCCGACCAGCATCGCCGTGGTCAGCCAGGCGTCCTCGCACCACGATCCGGTGGGGGTGAGGACACCCTCGAACCCCAGCCGTTCGGCGGCCTGGGCGATCTGGCCGAGGTACTCCAGGGAGGGTTCGCGCGTGCGCCAGGCGGGGGAGGACACGACGTCCGCGCCGTGGCCTCCGCCGACGACGCCTCTGCTGTCTCCCTGCGTGGGCAGGAACCAGTGGAAGGTCAGGGGCATGAGGGTGTCAGTCCTTGCTCTCGGGGCGCTAGATCTGTCCGTGCCGGGGAGGCCGGCGACGGTTGAGGGAGTACTCCCCGACGTGCTGGACCTTCCAGCGCACCGGGTCGTGGACGGTGTGGGTGCGGGCGTCGCGCCAGTGGCGGTGCAGGTTGGCCTCGTCCGCCGTGGCGCGGGTGCCCGCCGCCTCGAACAGGGCGGAGGAGACCTCCACGGCGGCTCGGCCGCCGACGACCTTGGCAGCGGCGACCGCGACGGAGGCCTCGGCGGTGGCGTCCTCCGCGCCGGGGGCTCCCCCGGCCAGGAGCGCGTCGGCCGCCTCCACACGGTCGGCGGCGGTGCTGATCAGGGCCTCGGCGGAGCGGACCTGGATCTCCAGCTCTCCGAAGCTCTGGACGAGCAGGAGGTCCTCGGTCGCGGTCTCGACGCCGCTCTCGAACCAGGGGCGGCTCTTGGTGCGTACGAACTCCGAGGCCTCCTCCAGTGCCCCGCGCGCGGCGCCGACGTCGATGGCGGCGTGCAGCAGCTGGGCCAGGGCTCCGTAGGTGGTGGGGCCCTCGAAGGTCCGGTACTGCTCCAGGACCAGCTCGGGCCAGACCGTCACCCCGGACAGGTGCACGGTGCCGCTGGCGGTGGTGCGCTGGCCCATGCCCGCCCAGTCGTCCTCGATCCGGACCCCGGGGTGGTCGGCGGGGACGAACGCCAGGTGCGGGCGGGGGCCGTCCGGGGTGGCGCCGGGCGCGACCACGGCGAGCCAGTCAGCGAACAGGGATCCGGTGGCGTAGTACTTCGTGCCGTCGATCCGGTACGCCTCTCCGTCACGTTCGATCCGGGTGGCGTGGGTGTGCGCGTTCCGGCCGGAGCGCTCAGCCTGCGCGTTGCTGACCAGGGCGCCCGCGAGGACGTCGGAGTACACGCGGCGCCGGGCCTCGGGGCCGCCACGCAGGCGCAGGGCGTTGAGGAAGGCGAAGTGCGGCTGGAGGATCTGGGCGAGGCTCAGGTCGGCGGTGCCGAGCAACCGCAGGACCTCCGCGACGGTGGCGGCTCCCACGGCCGCCCCGCCGAGGTCGCGGGGGACGGTCACCCCCAGCAGACCGGAGCGGGAGAGCGCACGGAGGACGTCGTGGGGCAGACAGCGGTCCCTGTCGCGGGTGGAGGCTTCGCGCGCGACCAGGGGGACCAGGGAACGGGCCACGCGGACGGCTTCGGCGGCGGAGGTCAACACGGGAACCGGGGTGGCGTCGGGGGGCGTGTCGGGGGTGGTTCCGGTGATGGTCTCGGACAAGGGGAGCCTCCTGAGCTGGGGCGCGACCGACACGCCCGGTAATCCTGAATGCCTACTGGAATTACCCGGAATCAAAGCACGTGTGGAGCGGGTCGGTCGTGAGGCACCGATCGTCGGTGTGGCGCGGTGGTTCTGTGGGTGTCCGGGCCGAGGGTCGGGCGGCTCCGCGCATGGCAGCCCCCTCGGCCCGGAACGTGGACCGGCCTCGCGCTCGTGATGTCCGTCCGGCGGGGTGGCCCGGGCGGCGCGAGGTTCGGCGGGTCCGCGCCGACCGGCTCCGCGATTCCGGTCGGCGTGGTGTTCACTGTGGTCGCCGGAACCCGATTTTGTCAACCAATAAAGTAGGGATTTATCGAAGCGCGAGGTCAGGGGTGGTGATGGGTGGGTGGCGCGTGGTGCTGGCGGGGCGGGTGGGGCCGGAGGTGGCGCGCCACTACCGACTAAACCTGTAGGGAATATGGTTTACTGGCGAGCATGGCAGTCAGCGCATCACCACACCTCCGGCCCTGGTGGCGACCGCTCACCTTCGACGAACGCTGTCAGTGACACCGTCCCGCACGACCACTGACACCGCCCGGAGAGAAGCACGAAGCCCCATGACCGTCGACGACACCGCCGCACGCGCCGCCGCGCCCACACCGCTCACCCTGGACCGCCTGTCCGAGCTGACCGCGCAGGTCGCGGAGGAGGTCCGCCAGGGAATCCACGAGATCCGCTTCGACGCCGAGAACCGCTGGTCCGTCCGGCTCCACGCCGACGACTACACCGACGTCTGGCTCATCTCCTGGACCCCCGACCAGTCCACCCGGCTGCACGACCACGCGGGCTCCCTCGGCGCCCTGACCGTCGTCACCGGGGAGCTGGTCGAGCACTACTGGGACGGGGAGCTGCGCGAACGCGTCCTCGCGGAGCGCGGGGGAGGGCGCTTTCCCCTCGGTCACGTGCACGACGTCACCAACACCTCGGACCGTCCGGCCGTGAGCGTGCACGCGTACTCGCCACCGTTGACCGCCATGCACTACTACGAGGTCACCGGAGACGACGCGCTGCGCCGGACCGGCAGCATCCTCACCACCGACCCCGAGCCCGACGTCCCCACGCTGGAGTCCGTGCCCGCCGCCGAGGGGGTGGGCCGGTGAGCCACGTCGAACGCCTCCTGAACAGCAGGCGCGCCCACCTGGAGCGTCTCACGCCCGCCGAGGCGCTGGACGCCCAGCGCGAGGGCGCGCTCCTGGTCGACACCCGGCCGGTCGTCAACCGCGCGGCGGAGGGAGGGATCCCCGGTGCCCTGGTGATCGACCGCAACGTCCTGGAGTGGCGGCTCGACCCCACCAGTCCGGACCGGGTGGCCGAGGCCGACTCGCCGGACCGGCACGTGGTGCTGTTCTGCAACGAGGGCTACGCTTCCAGCCTGGCCGCCGCCCAGCTCCAGGAACTGGGGCTGGCGCGCGCCACCGACCTGGTCGGTGGTTTCCGGGCCTGGCGCGAGGCCGGGCTGCCCGTGACCGAGCCCGAGCGGGAGTCCGCTCCCGCCTCCTGACCCTGTCCCGGGCGGCCCCGACCCCGCCGCCAGGGTTCCGCGGCTCCGCGTGTCCCTTATTCATACTAAATAAGTAGGTTTAATGAGGAAGGGTCGCCGGCCCCGCGACCCTTCGCAGTACCCCCCGCTCCGTCCCCCGACCCAGGGCGCCTCGAGTGCCCGGAGGAGAAGCGTCATGAGTGAGACACCCTCCAGACCGACACCCACCACCCCCGCGCGGACCGGACCCAGGATCAGCGAGGACTGGGCCGCCACCCTCACGGGCCTCCTGCTGCTCGGCCTGTGCCTGCTCGGTGTGATCCCCGAGGGGCTGATCCCGTGAGCACCGGAACCCCCGATCCCCGCGCTCCCCACGGCGCCCCGGAGGAGGGTCCTCCCTCGGAGGCCGCCCCGTCCACCGCCGCCGAGCCCCCCGCTCCGGAGGCCTCCCCGCCCGGCACGCCACCGCCCGCCTCCCGGGGCTGGACCGCCCTCGGCCTGCTCGTCGTGCTGGCACTGGCCGCCGCCACCCGGTTCCTGGAGTCCTGGGTCCCCGAGGCAGCCGAGGGCACCGCACTGTCCGGGTTCGCCAGCGCGGTCGAGTACCCCGTCTACGCGATCCTCCTCGGTCTGGCGGGAAACCTCGTCCTGTCCCTGACCGGACTCCTCGATCGTCTCTCCCCGGCCTTCCGGACCGAGTTCCTGATCAAGACCGGGCTGGTGCTCCTGGGCTCCACGGTCCTGTTCGACGTCATCATCCGCGCGGCCGGACCGGCCGTCCTCCAGGCCCTGGTACTGGTCACCTCGGTCTTCCTGTTCACCTGGTGGCTCGGGGGCAGGCTCGGGCTCGACGACCGCCTGCGGGCCCTGCTGGCCTCGTCGGTCTCCATCTGCGGCGTCAGCGCCGCGATCGCGGCGGCCGGAGCCGTGCAGGCGAGGAAGGAGCAGCTGGCCTACACGGCGAGCCTGGTCATCCTCTTCGCGGTCCCCTCGATCTTCCTGCTTCCCTGGCTGGTCCAGGTGATCGGGCTCAGCGACGCCCAGGCGGGCGCGTGGATCGGCGGCAACATCGACACCACCGCCGCGGTCGCGGCCTCGGGGGCGATCGTGGGCGAGGACGCGCTCCAGATCGCCTCCATCGTCAAGGCCACCCAGAACGTCCTGATGGGTGTGGTCGCGGTACTGCTCACGGCCTACTTCGCCTTCCGGGTGGCCGCCACGGACGGAGCGGCCGCCGAAGGGCGCCCGGGGCTGCGCACCCTGTGGGACCGCTTCCCCAAGTTCGTGCTGGGCTTCCTGGTCGCCTCGGTGGTGGCCACGTTGTGGGCCAACAACGCCGCCGAGGACGCCCAGGCGGGTCTGGACACCGCCAAGGCGCTGCGGGACTGGTTCCTCATCGCGGCCTTCACCAGCATCGGGCTGGAGTTCCGGCTCGGCTCCCTGCGCGAGGCGGGGTGGCGTCCGATCGGTGTCTTCGGCGCCGCCACCGCTTTCAACCTGCTGGTGGGACTGCTGCTGGCGATGCTGCTGTTCCGGGGGTTCTCCTTCTGACCCGGACGAGGGAGGGGCGCGGCACCGTGTGGGTGCCGCGCCCCTCTTCGTGCGCGCGGGCTCGGAACGGTCGCTCCGCCCGAGCGCTCCGATCGGTGGCCCGGTCGGTCAGTCCTCCCGCCCCGGGGCCGACGTCGAGGGGCCGTGGTAGATGTAGCCGACCTTGCGCACGGTGGCGATGCGGCCTCCGGCCCGGCCGAGCTTGCGGCGGAGGCGGTGGATGTGCACGTCGATGGTGCGGGAGTGGAGTTCGCGACTGGAGCCCCAGACCCGTTCCATGAGCTCGCCCCGGGTGACCGCGCGGCCGGGGGAGGCGGTCAGGCACTCCAGGAGCTCGTACTCCTGGAACGTCAGCTCGACCTCGGTGCCCTGGGCCCACACACGGCGGGAGCCCCGGTCCAGGAGCAGGTCGCCGCCGGTCTCCGGCGCGGGGCGGACCCCGGGGTGCGGTTCGTCCACGACGACCCCGTACACCAGCATGTACCGGCCGCTCTCGGGGAGGGGGAGCACACCGAGGAGGGAGTGCTCGCCCCCCGGGGCCTCGGCGGTGGGTGGGGAGGCGGGTCCGGGCACGGCGGTCAGGGCCGGGTGACTCCGCGTCGGGGTGGTGCGGGCGTCGGCTCGGGGAGGTGCGGTGTGTGCGCTGAGCATGTACCCATGATGCTTCCAGTTCCCTTTAAAAGCTACCGGATTAGTAGGTAATTTGTCCCGCTGTGGGGAAGGCCACGATGGGCTCGCGGCAAAACGGATTTTTCCTACCAAGAAGGTGGTCTAGTCTCTGGTATCAGCGTGCCCGGGTCCCACGAGGACACCGGGCCGTCCCGGCGCCGGTCCCACCGTCGCCGGACACCCCCCGCCATCCTCCGTCCCACGACCACGAAGGAGTGCACCATGCGCACGACCTCGACCCTCATCGGCGCGGCCGCCCTGGCTCTGACCCTCGCCGCCTGCGGTTCCCCCAGTGAGCAGGCCTCCGGGTCCGCCGACGCCGAGGCCGGGGAGGGGCCGCTCCGGGTCGGAGTCAGCCCGGTGCCGCACGGTGACATCCTCGCGTTCATCGACGAGAACCTCGCGGAGGAGGCCGGGCTGGAGCTGGAGATCGAGGAGATCGCCGACTACAACACGCCCAACGCCGGGCTCGTCAACGGTGACCTGGACGCCAACTACTTCCAGCACCGCTCGTTCCTGAACGAGTGGGTGGAGAACGGCCCCGACGCGGACCTGGCCTACGTCACCGACGTCCACATCGAGCGGCTGGGGCTCTACTCCGAGACCTACGAGGGCGCGGACGACCTGCCCACCGGCGCCAAGGTCGCGGTCCCCAACGACCCGGCCAACCTCTACCGCGCGCTGACGATCCTGGAGACCGAGGGTCTGATCACCGTGGACCCCGACGCCGGTGAGACCGCCACCGAGAAGGACGTCGTCGACAACCCGAAGGACCTGGTCATCACGCCGCTGGAGGCCGCGCAGCTGCCGCGTTCCATCGCCGACGTCGACGCCGCGGTCATCAACGGCAACTACGCCATCGAGGCCGGGGTCACCGAGGACGCCAACGTCCTGGCCTGGGAGCCCGAGGGCGACGACTACGTCGAGAAGTACGCCAACGGCCTGGTGGCCCTGGAGGAGAACGTCGACGACGAGCGCGTCCAGCTGCTGGCCGAGCTGCTGCACGACGAGCGGGTCCTGGAGTACATCCAGGAGACCTGGCAGGGTGTGGTGCTGGCGGTCGACGCCGACGGCTCCGTCGCGGAGTAGCGTCCGCGGGCCCGCCGCGCCCTCGGGCGCCCTTCCACCCCCTCGGGGCGGTGGAGCCTCCGGCTCCGCCGCCCCTTTCGTGTTCCCTGGTGGGTCGTGGTGTGGTCACCCTTCGTGGTCGTGCGTGAGTAAGGTGTCCTGAGTCACAGGAAACCTCCGCGCCTCCTGTTCCACAAAACCTACTTATTAAGTAGAGTTTGGCCCGTTCGTCCCTCTGATCACCCGAAAAGGACCCTCATGAGCCTGCGCAAGACCGTGCTTTCGGCCGCCGCCACGGTACTGGCGATCGGGATGGTCGCGACCGCCTGCGGCGGGTCGGCCGACGGTGACGGGGGCGGGGACGCCGACACCCTGACCCTCGGCTACTTCCCGAACATCACCCACGCGCCCGCCCTGGTCGGTGTGGAGAACGGCACCTTCGCCGAGGCCCTGGGCGACGTCGCACTGGACACCCAGACGTTCAACGCGGGCCCGGACGCCATCAACGCGCTGTTCGCCGGTGAGGTCGACGCCACCTTCATCGGACCCAACCCGGCCATCAACGGGTGGTCCCAGTCCGACGGTACGGCCCTGCGCGTCATCGCGGGTTCCACCTCGCGCGGCGCGGGCCTCGTGGTCCGTCCCGGGATCGACTCCGTGGACGACCTGCCCGGCACCACGCTGTCCACGCCGCAACTGGCCAACACCCAGGACGTGGCGCTGCGCTGGTTCGCCCAGGAGCAGGGTTGGGACGTCGACACCGAGGGCGGCGGCGACCTCTCGATCATCCCGCAGGACAACTCCGACATCATCAACGCCTTCGAGCTCGGGGAGATCGACGGCGCCTGGGTCCCCGAGCCGCACCTGAGCCGCCTCCTGGTGGAGCTCGACGGCGAACTGCTGGTGGACGAGACGGACCTCTGGGAGGAGACCGGAGGCGAGTTCGTCACCACGCACCTGATCGTCAGCGCCGAGTTCCTGGAGGCCCACCCCGACGTGGTGGAGGACCTGCTGCGCGGCCACATCGAGACCGTCGACTGGATCAACGACAACCCCGAGGAGGCGCAGGCGGCCGCCATCGCCCACCTGGGGTCGGTCTCCGGCAGCGGGCCCAGCCCCGAGGTGGTCGCCTCGGCCTTCGAGAACACCAGCTTCACCGTGGACCCGATCGCCCCCTCGCTCCGGGGCGGAGCCGAGCACGCCGAGGGCGTGGGCCTGCTCGAGCCGGTCGACCTGGAGGGCATCTACGCCCTGGACCCGCTCAACAAGCTCCTCTCCGAGGGCGGCGGCGAGGCGGTCGCGGGGCTGTAGCGGCCCCCTCGACACGGGGTGGCGGGTCCGAACGGGGGCCGCCACCCCGGCTCGCGCCACCCCGGTGCTTTCACAAAACCTACTTATTAAGTAGAGTTTTTCCCGTCCCTCCGCAGACACCCGACAAGGACCCCTGAGATGCGCGTTTCCCCGACCCCGCTGAGAACCATCGCGGCCACCCTGGCCCTGGGGCTGGCCGCCACCGGGTGCGGGGGAGACGGGGACGGTGGCTCCGCCGACACCCTGACCCTCGGCTACTTCCCCAACATCACCCACGCTCCGGCCCTCGTGGGAGTGGAGCGGGGCATCCTCGACGAGGCCCTGGGCGACGTCGAGTTCGCCACCCAGACCTTCCACAACGGACCCGACGCGGTCAACGCGGTCTTCTCCGGAGAGATCGACGCGGCCTTCCTCGGCCCCAACCCCGCCGTCAACGGCTGGTCGCAGTCCGAGGGCGAGGCCCTGCACGTCATCGCGGGGGCGGCCACCCAGGGCACCGGCCTGGTGGTCCGCGACGACATCGAGACCACCGACGACCTGCCCGGACACACGTTCTCCACACCGATGCTCGGGGGAACCCAGGACGTGGCGCTGCGCTGGTTCGCCCAGGAGCAGGGCTGGGAGGTCGACACGGCGGGCGGCGGCGACCTCTCGATCATCCCCCAGGACAACCCCGACACCGTGGACGCCTTCCGGCTCGGGGAGATCGACGGCGCCTGGATCCCGGAGCCCCACCTGAGCCGGGTCCTGGCCGAGGACGACGCCCACCTGCTCATCGACGAACCCGAGCTGTGGGAGGAGACCGACGGCCAGTACGTCACCACCCTCCTCGTCGTCAGCGCCGAGTTCCTGGAGAGCGACCCCGGGGCCGTGGCCGACCTGCTGCGCGGCCACGTCACGTCGGTCGACTGGATCAACGACCACCCGGAGGAGGCGGCCGAGACCTCCCGCACCCACCTGGAGGCCCTCACCGGCGGTGAACTCGACCCCGAGCTCACCACAGCGGCCTTCGAGAACGTCACCTTCACCGTCGATCCGGTCGCGCCGTCGCTCCTGGTCCAGGCGGAGCAGGCCGAGGCCATCGGACTCCTGGACCCGGTCGACCTCAACGGAATCTACGCCCTCGACCCGCTCAACGACGTCCTGGCCGAGGCCGGACACGAGCTGGTCGCCGGGCTGGAAGGGTAAGGGCACCATGACCGCCATCACCGAACCCCGGACGACCGGGACGAACGCCGTGGAGATCGACGCCATCTCCAAGGTCTTCGGCCGGGGCAGGGGCGCCGTGACCGCCATCGACGGCATGTCGATCAGCGTCGGCACCGGAGAGTTCCTGTCCATCGTCGGCGCCTCGGGCTGCGGCAAGAGCACCCTGCTGTCGCTGGTCGCCGGGCTGGAGGAGCCCACCACGGGGGCCGTGGACGTCGGGGACCACCGCGTGGCCATGATGTTCCAGGAGGCCGCGCTGTTCCCGTGGCTCACCGTGGGGGCCAACATCGAGGTCCCCATGAAGGTGAACCGGGTCCCCGCGGCCGAGCGCCGCAGGCGCGCCATGGAGCTCTTGGACCTGGTCCGTCTGACCGGTTTCGAACGCAAGCGCCCCCACGAGCTCTCCGGCGGCATGCGCCAGCGCGTGGCCCTGGCCCGCGCCCTGGCCCAGGACGCCGACGTCCTGCTCATGGACGAGCCCTTCGGGGCGCTGGACGCGATGACCCGCGACATCCTCCACGACGAACTGGAACGGATCTGGCGGGAGAGGTCCCTGACCGTCCTGTTCGTCACCCACAACGTCCGGGAGGCCGTGCGCCTGGGCGACCGGGTCGTGCTCCTGTCCAGCCGTCCCGGCCGAGTCATCGAGGAGTTCACGGTGGACGGCGAACGCCCCCGTCGGATCGACTCCGTACCCATCGCGGAGCAGGCCGCCGCCATCACCGACCGACTGCGTGAGGAGGTCTCGCGCCATGCCTGAGACCGACGTGCGGGACCGCCAGGTCCAGGGGCTCGACGCCCTCGAACTCCAGCCCCGACGCGGTGTCGAGGAACGCGGCGCGGGGGAGATCGCCCGGGGCGTCTGGGCCGCCACCTGGCCCAAGCTGGCCGCCGTGGTCATCGTGCTCGCCGCCTGGCAGGCGGTCGTGTGGTCCGGGTGGCGCACGGAGTTCGTGTTCCCCGGCCCGGACCGGGTCCTGCCCACGCTGTTCAACGAGGTGACCAGCCCCGAGTTCTGGACCGCCGTCCAGGTCACCATGCGCCGCGCCTTCGTCGGGTTCGCGCTGGCCCTCGCCGTGGGAGTGGTCGTCGGACTGGCGGTGTCGCAGTTCAAACCGCTGCGGGCGGCGATCGGCTCGCTGATCACCGGCCTCCAGACCATGCCGTCGATCGTGTGGTTCCCGTTCGCGATGCTCCTGTACGGGATCAGCGAGTCGGCGATCATGTTCGTGATCATCCTGGGCGCGGCCCCCTCGATCGCGGGCGGACTGACCTCGGGCATCGACTACGTGTCCCCCTCGCTCCTGCGCGCGGGCAAGGTCATGGGTCTGCGCGGGGTCCAGCGCTACACGCTGCTCGTCATCCCGGCGGCGCTGCCGATGTTCGTCACCGGACTCAAGCAGGGTTGGGCGTTCGCCTGGCGTTCGCTGATGGCCGGGGAACTGCTGGTCATCATCAACCAGCAGAACTCGATCGGCTGGGCGCTGAGCCAGGCCCGCCAGCTCAACGACGCCGAGCGGCTGCTCAGCTACATCATCATCGTGCTCGTCATCGGCATCATGATCGATGTCTTCTTCAGCTGGGCGGACCGCTCCCTGCGTCGCCGCTGGGGGATCACCCAGTAGCCGACACGAGGGGGTGGGGGCCGCGCGTTCGAGGGGACGCGCGGCCCCGCCGCGTCCCGGCCGGGAGCTCCCCGGTCAGGCCAGCAGGCCCGCCAGGTACGCGACCCCGGTGAGCGACACCAGTCCGCCGAGCAGGAACCGCAGAGGCCGTTCACCCAGACGGCGTCCGAGGGTGACTCCCACCAGCGCGCCCAGCGCGCCGCCCGCTCCCAGAGCGAGGCCCACGCCCCAGTCCGGGGCGGCCGGGGCCGCGCCGAAACCGATCCGGTCGAACACGGCGTAGGCGCCCAGCCCCGCCGCCGAGGTGACCAGGGTGGTGGTCAGACCCACCAGTGCCGCCCGGGAGGTGTACCAGCCGCCCACGGCGATCAGCAGCGGGGCCAGGAGCGAGCCCCCGCCGATCCCCACGGCGGAGCCGAGGAGCGCCGCACCTCCGGCCGCGAGGGCGAGCGGGACGGTGCGCGCGCGGCCTCTTCCCGCCACGGGTGCGGGCCGGGCCCGTGCCCGTGTGACCAGCAGCCGGACGCCCATGCCGAGCATGAGCACCGCGAGCAGACCCCGGAACAGCGCCGGGTCCGACAGCCACGTCACACGGACCGCGGCCCCGGCGACCGCGCAGGGGACCGCGGCCCCGGCGGCGACCAGCGCCCCGGTACCGTGACCACGCACGGAGCGGGCCAGGCGGCTCAGTCCGAGCGGGGTGGCCACGACGTTGTAGAGCAGGTTGGTGGCGCTGACCGCGGGACCGTGCAGGCCCAGCACGCTGAGCTGGACGGGCAGGAGCAGCACGGCCCCGGAGACCCCCACCGGTGTGGTGACGGCGGCGACGGAGAATCCGGCCAGGACGGCGAGGAACAGGGTCACCCGAAAACCCTACTGTAATAGTAGGGATAAGGTGGTGATCCTCGGATCACCCGTACACGGCGTGGTACAGCTCCACGATCTCCTCGGCCCCGGGCACCCGCGGGTTGTTCCCGGGCGACCCGGAGGCCAGCGCCTGCTCCGCCATCAGCGGGGCCAGTTCCCACCAGGGCTCGGGACCGATCCCGTACTCGCGCGGGGTCGGCACCTCCAGCTCCTGGTTGAGCAGGCGCAGCTCCCAGACCAGGGCGCCCGTGGCCTCACCGGTCGTGCTGTCCGGGGCGGCCAACCCCATCGCGCGTGCGCAGTCGGCGTAGCGGTCGGGCGCGGAGGGCACCGAGAACTCCGTGACGGCGGGCAGGAGCATGGCGTTGGACAGTCCGTGCGCCACCCCGAAGTGCGCGCCGATCGGCCGGCTCATCCCGTGCACCAGGGCGACGCTGGAGTTGGAGAAGGCCATCCCCGCCTGGGTGGCGCCCACCATCACCGCCTCGCGTGCGGCCCGGTCGTCCGGGTCGGCGTACACGGTCCGCAGGTGGGCGAAGATCGTGCGCATCGCCTCGCGCGCGAACCCGTCCGAGACCGGGTTGGCCCGCGCGCTCACGTACGCCTCGATCGCGTGGGTCAGGGCGTCCACCCCGGTGTCCGCGGTCAGACGCGCAGGCATGCCCAGCGTGAGCTCGAAGTCCACCAGAGCCGCCCGGGGCAGCATCGCCAACCCCGCGCAGAGCATCTTCTCGCCGGTCTCCGCGTCGGTGATGATGCTGTAGCGCGTGCACTCCGAGCCGCTGCCCGCCGTGGTCGGCACCGCCACCACGGGCAGGGCGGGCGTGTCAGTGACCACGGGTGACCGGTAGTCGCGCATCCGCCCACCGTGCGCGCCCAGCAGGGCGACGGCCTTGGCGGTGTCGATGGGGCTGCCGCCGCCCACACCCACCAGGGAGTCGAAACGGCCCTCCTCCAGCGCCCGCACCCCCGCGTCCACCACGGTGGTCGTGGGATCGGGGACGGTGTCGGCGAACACTCCGGGAGTGAGACCCGCCCCCTCCAGGTCGGCCAGGAGCCGCAGGAAGAACGGCTGTCGCGCGACGAAGGGGTCGGTCACCAGCAGCGGACGGGACAGGCCGAGGGCGTCCAGGGTCCCGGCCAGTTCGGCCGAGGCCCCCGCGCCCACGCGGATGACCTGGGGCAGGACGATGGAAGCGGACACTGGGGGTACCTCCGGGGGCGGGAGCACGGGCTCGGTCGGGTGCCCCCGGGTGCCGGGGGTCAC
The DNA here is from genome assembly GCF_965344335.1 of Nocardiopsis eucommiae. Classification (NCBI taxonomy): domain Bacteria; kingdom Bacillati; phylum Actinomycetota; class Actinomycetes; order Streptosporangiales; family Nocardiopsidaceae; genus Nocardiopsis; species Nocardiopsis eucommiae. The sequence goes on along the minus strand of NZ_CBDRIY010000009.1, from coordinate 32,291 downwards.
GACGCCCGGTACCTACCCCCCTCTCCGGTTCGACTCCTCCCGGGCCGTACCGATTTCGTACCGACTCCGTCACGCACCGTCCCGGCGCGGACGGAGGGCCGGGCGCGTGGCCCGGCCCTCCCGCACGGTACGACGGCTGGCGGAGCGGGTCAGGCGTGCACGAGCGGGGTGTCCACCAGGTGCTCGGCCACGAACCAGGCCTGCAGCTCGTTGGTGCGGATCACGTCCGAGACCAGCACGTCGTTGGAGCCGTCGTCGCCCTGCTCCTGCACGCGCGCGGCGGCCTCGTGGGACTCCTCCAGGATCGACTCGTGCGCCTCCAGGAGCCGCGAGAGCATCGCCGGGACCTCCTCCACGCCGTTCGGCGGGCGCGGGATGCGGGTGAGCTCCGCGACGTGCCTCGGGTCTCCCACCGCCACCCCGCCCAGGGTCTGGACGCGCTCCGCCACGGTGTCGATCAGCTCCGTCAGCTCACCGGCGTGCTTGTCCATCAGCAGGTGCAGCTGGTAGAAGGTGTGCCCGCGCATGAGCCAGTGGTGCTTCTTGTACAGGTCGTGCAGGATACGGAGATCCGACAGCACCTGGTTGAGCCGCTGACACGAGTACATGCGCGCGTCGTAGGACAGACCGACCGGCAGCTGACGGACCGTCCCGAACTTCTGAATCTCCTCGCCCCTCTGGTGGAGCCACGGCTGGCTGTTGCGCGGCTTGGGTGTCTGGCTCGAACTCTGGTCGGCGGTGGTCACTGCGCGTCCCCCTCCGGGTCGGTGTGCTGCGTGGAACAGGAAGCTCCGCCAGCCAGTCTTGGTCACGGACCGTTGTCGGGAGAGAAAACGCACGCCATGTGGTGGCAAGGATTCAGACGGCACCCCGGTCGAAGGTCACGGGCAGCGCGAACAGACCGTGCATGATCATGCTCGGCCACCACCGCAGCTCGCTCTCGTCGACGGCCAGCCGCACGCCGGGCAGTCGTTCGAGGACGGCGGTGACCGCCAGCCGGGCCTCCACCCGGGCCAGCCGTGCCCCCACACAGAAGTGCGCGCCGTGACCGAAGGAGAGGTGCGACGCCTCGCGCCGTGGGTCGAAGACGTCCGGGGCCTCGTACCTTCGCGGGTCGCGCCCGGCGGCCAGCAGCGACACCAGGACCGGTTCGCCCGCCTCCAGCCGGACCCCGCCCACGGTCGTGGCCTCCGCCGGGAAGCGCCAGGTCGCGTTCTGGAGCGGGCTCTCCAACCGCAGCGCCTCCTCGATCGCTGGTCCCACCAGCGCCGGGTCCTCGCGCAGCCGCGCCAGCTCCTCGGGTTCGCGGAGCAGGAGCAGGAGCATGTTGCCGATCAGCGCGACCGTCGTCTCGTGCCCCGCGACCAGCAGCAGGAACGCCGTCGAGGTCACCTCGTCGCGCGTGAGCCCACCGGCGCGGTGGGCTTCCACCAGGTCGCCCAGGAGGTCGTCGGAGGGTGTGCGCAGCCGGGCCTCCACCAGCTCACCCAGGTAGGCGTCGAACCAGTCCGTGGCCGCGCCGATCGCCTCGTGCTCGTCCGGCGAGGAGGAGTCGATCACCGCCGCCTGGCGGTGGAACTCGGGCCGGTCCGTCTCCGGCACCCCGAGGATGTCGCAGATGATCGCGATGGGCAGCGGGTAGGCCAGGTCGCGCACCAGGTCCGGTTCCGCCTCCTTCGCCAGCGTGGTCACGAGTTCACCCGCGATCCGTTCGGCGCTCTCCTCCAGCGCCCGCACCCGGCGCGGGCTGAACGCCGCGCTGGTCGCCCTCCGGAGCCGGGAGTGGTCGGGGGCGTCCACGTTGACCATGCTGCGCACGAGGCTGGGCCGGTGGTCGAAGGGCAGACCCAGACCGGCGCGGTACCAGGTCTCGTCGGCGCGGCGGGGGTCCTTGAGCATGGTGGGGTCGGCCAGCACCGAGCGGGCGTCGTCGTACCGGGTCACCAACCACGCCCAGGCGCCGCCGGGGAGGTCGACGCGGTGGACGGGGTCGTGCTCGCGGAGCCACCGGTAGGCCGGGTGGGGGTCCGCCTCGAACTCGGGTCCGTGCAGGGCGGGGGGTGTGGGGGGCATACGCCGGTCCCTCCTCGTGGGTGCGGTTCCCCCGTCTCCTACCCACCCGAGCGCCGCGGTGGCGCGGGGGCGGTCAGGGGGACACGGCGCAGGCCGTCTCCAGCACGAACCTCGGCCAGGGGCGGTGCGGGTCGTGGCCGGTCAGTTCACGGACCCGCCGCAGTCGGTACCGCAGGGTCTGGGCGTGGACGTGCAGCGACTCCGCCGCCGTCGTCGCCGCGCCGGTACGGAAGTAGGCGCGCAGCGTGTCCAGCAGGTGCCGGTTGTCGTGGGCCAGCAGCGGCCCCAGGACCACCCGGCGCACGGTCGTCGGCGCGACCCCGCCTCCGTTGAGCAGTGCCAGCACGTGGGCGTCGGAGTCCCGCAGCAGCCCGTCCGCGCCGAAGGCGTGCGGGGGAGCGGTCTCCACGGCGCCGTCCGCCAGCCGGTACGCGGCGGACAGGTCGGCGAGCCCGCGCGGTTCCAGGGCACAGCCCCGCCACCCCCGGGCCACCAGCGCCGCCGTGACCCGCTCGGAGTCCCTGGGAGCGGCCAGGACGACCACCCGTCCCGAACGGGTCGTCACCAGGGGGTCCGTGCCGCCCGCTGACGCCTCCGCCACCAGTTCGAGACCGACCGCCACCGTGACGTCCTCCGGGCGCGCGGGCTCGGCGACCACCAGCACCGCCGGGTCGGGCGGTGCGATGCCCAGGGTGCGCGCCCGGTCCCGGATGGCGCCCTGGGAGGCCTGGCGGCCGATCAGCAGATCGTCGAGGAGAGCGCGCCGGGCGCGTTCCCGGTCCGCGTCCAGACGTTCGGCGGCCTCGGCGTGGCCGGTCTCCAGACTCTCGGAGATCTGGTCGAGGGAGGTCAACCACAGTTCGCTCAGAGCGAACACGTCGGCGGCGTCGAGCCTCGCGCCCGCCCGCTCGCGCAGCGACCGCACAGCCGTGGCCGAACCGACCCGGTGCGCACGGACCACGGCACCGATCGAACGCCCGTCGGCGGCCCGGGCCCGCCCGATCCCACGGAGCCGCTCCACGTCCTCCGGAGGCAGCCGGAGGGCGCCGCCCACCCACAGCTCCAGGGACCGGGTGACCAGCCAGCCGGTGATCGCCCGGACCTCGGCCAACTGGGAGCCGTGCAGCGCCCGGTACGCGGGGACCTCCGCGTAGACCTCGGAGACGATCCGCTCGACTAGTCCGGCCCGGTCGCGCTCCAGCTCGGCGCTGACCCGCGCGCGCTCCTCACGCCCCATGCCCCTCCTCCGGCCCCCTCCGCCGTCCCCCGGCCCGCGGCCGCGTCCCTGGCGTGGGCGGGCAGCCTATCGCCCCCTCCGGCCCCCGACCCAGACCGACCATCCGGGTAAAAACCGTGCACATGCGCGGCGCAGCCTCAGAGCCCGACCTCCGCTGACATGGCAGTATGCGCACACAGGCCCGGGAGAGAGCACGAGTCCAACACCGAGCGTCGGCGTGCCGGGCGCGCCGGTCACACACCGGTCGGCCGGGGGAACGGCCGGGCCGGACGGGGAGTACGGGGGATGAGGACGATGACGGTTCCCGGCATCGCGCTGAACAACGGGCTGCAAATGCCGCAGCTGGGTTTCGGCGTGTGGCAGGTGCCCGACGACTCCGTGGGCGAGGCGGTCTCACACGCCCTCGAGACGGGCTACCGCAGTATCGACACCGCCGCCGCGTACGGCAACGAGGAGGGGGTGGGCGAGGCGCTGCGCCGGTCGGGGCTCCAGCGGGAGGACGTGTTCGTCACCACCAAGCTCGCCAACTCCGACCAGGGCTACGACGCCGCCCTGCGCGCCTTCGACGCCAGCTCGGAGCGGCTCGGCGTGGACGTGGTGGACCTCTACCTCATCCACTGGCCGCTGCCCGAACGCGACCTCTACGTGCCCACCTGGAAGGCGCTGGAGCGCCTGTACGCGGAGGGCCGTGCCCGCGCCATCGGCGTGTGCAACTTCAAGCAGCCGCATCTGGAACGGGTCATGGAGGAGGGCGGGATCGCTCCCATGGTCAACCAGATCGAGCTGCACCCGCTGCTCTCCCAGGAGAAGACGCGGGCCTTCGACGCCGACCACAACATCGCCACGGAGGCCTGGAGCCCGTTGGGGCAGGGCGAACTCCTCCGTCACCCGCTCATCACCGAGATCGCCGAGGAACTCGAACGCACGCCCGCGCAGGTGCTGCTGCGGTGGCACGTCCAGCTGGGCAACGTGGTCATCCCGAAGTCGGTGACGCCCGAGCGCATCACATCCAACTTCGAGATCTTCGACTTCGAGCTCTCGGAGGAGGACATGGCGCGGATCAACGGCCTCGACGAGGGGCACCGGTTCGGACCGGACCCGGACGCCTTCGACGGCGACTGAGCCGCGCGGCCGACCGGTGGCCGGTGGCGGCGCGGCCCAGAGCGGCTAGCGCAGCTCGCGGAGCCTGCGGGCACCGGCCAGGGTGGCGTCGATGCCGTCGCGGCGCACACGGGCGACGTACACGCCGCCGCCGACGAAGATCGCGAGGAAGAGCCCGACCACAGCGGTCAGGGCCAGGACGGACAGCACGGAAGAGATCATGCGGTCATGGTAGCCGCATGTCGGACGACGCTCTCCCCGGGGGAGTCCCGGGTGCGCGCCGAGCGAGACGGAGGGTCCGCCGATGGACCAGACACCGCACGAGATCATCAACCCGCTCTCCCTTCCCGACCCCGTGGGCTACGCACACGCCCTCGTGGTGACCCCGGGCCGCACCGTGTACGTGGGCGGACAGACCGCCCTGCGTTCCGACGGGGCGCTGACCGGCGACTCGCTGGTGCAGCAGTTCGACCACGCGCTCGCCAACGTGGTGGAGGCGCTGCGGACGGCGGGCGCCGAGCCCGCCCACGTGGTGAGCATGCGCGTCTACACCACCTCCATCGGTGTCTACCGGGTCAACCTCAGGACGCTCGGTTCCGTCTACCGACGGCACATGGGCCGCTACTACCCGCCGATGGCCGTCCTGGGCGTCACCGAGCTCCTGAAGGAGGGGGCGCAGGTCGAGTTCGAGTGCGTCGCGGTGATCCCGGACCCGCGTGACAGCGCCGAGCTGGCCGGGGAGGGACCCATCGGTCTCGTGGAGGAGGTCGACGACCCCTTCGTGGACGGCCCCGGAACCGACGAGCCCGGGGAACCCGAGAGCGCGCGACACTGACCCGCGCCGGGCCGCGCCCCGACCACCAGGGTCGGGGACGCGCCCGCCCGGTCACCGTTCCGGGGACCGCACCAGGAGCACCGCCACCACGCACACCCCCATCCCGGCGAGGGCACCCGCGCCCACCGGCTCCCCGAACATCAGCCACGTCCACACGAGTGTGGTGGGTGGCGTCAGGTAGAGCAGCGCCGACACCCGCGCCACGCTGGTCCGGGCCAGGTTGACCCAGTACAGCCCGTAGCCGCCCAGCGTGGACAGCAGGACCACCCATGCCACCGCGGCCCAGAACCCCGGAGCGGCGGGCGGGGCCAGGGTCCCCGTCGCGGCGGCCAGCCCGGTGAACAGGACCGCGCTCACCGCGCACTGCACGGCCAGCGCCTCCACCAGGCTTCCGCCGGGACGTGTGCGCCGTTCCACCAGGGTGGCGGCCACCAGCGAGAGCATGGCGCCGAACGGGAGCGCGTACGCCCACCAGGGGGCGGATCCGGTTCTGAGCAGGTCCGCGCCGACCACCATGGCCGCGCCGACCAGGCCCACCAGAAGCCCGAGCACCTGGCGTCCGCGCACCCGCTCCCCGAGCAGGGGGAGGGCGAGCGCGGTGGCCACCATCGGTTGGAGGGCGGCGACCAGAGCACTGGTCCCGGCGGCCACTCCCGCCTCGGCGGCGGCCACCACTCCGTACAGGTACCCGGCCTGGGCCAGCACTCCGAGCACCGCGTGCAGCGCCAGGTCGCGGCCGCCCATCCGGGTTCCCCGCCACAGGCACCAGGCCACGAGCAGTCCGCCGACGACAAGGAAACGCCAGGCGAGCAGGGTGGTGGCCGGGGCCTGTCGGGTGCCCAGCTCGGCCCCGACGAACCCCGAGCTCCACATCACGACGAGTCCGGCGGCCAGCAGGAAGGGGATCAGGGGGCGGGAGGTCGTTCGGGTCCGTGTGCGCTCAGCGGTGGTCTGCATGCCGCACACGTAAACACACCGGTCGGTATACTCACAATGTAGTCACCGAACCCAGGAGGAAACGATGACCGGCATCACCGAGGCACCCCGGCTCACCCCCGCCGCGCGCCGCGTCCTGGACGTGGCCACCGAGCTCTTCTACACGCGGGGGATCAACACCGTGGGCATGGAACTGGTAGCCGAGCGCGCCGGGGTCACCAAGAAGACCATCTACGACCGGTTCGGTTCCAAACAGCGGCTGGTCGTCGCCTACCTGCGCGCCCGTGACGCCCGCTGGCGCGACTTCCTCGCCGCGCACCAGGACCCGGACGCCTCACCGCGTGCCCGGATCGGGGCGACCTTCGAGGCCCTGGACGCGTGGATGCGGCAGGAGAACCAGCGCGGCTGCGCCATGGTCAACGCCTACGCCGAGCTCTCCGACCCCGAGCACCCCGGCCGCGCCGTGGCCGAGGAACAGAAGGAGTGGCTGCGGGACCTGTACACCGACCTCGCCCGGGAGTGCGGGGCGACCGCCCCCGGGACGCTGGGCTCCGTCCTGGCGATGCTGCACGAGGGAGCCGTCGTCGCGCGCAACGTCACGGGGGAGGCCGACGCCGCCCTGACGGCGCGCGCGGCCGCCGACACCCTCCTCACCGCCCACGGGGTCCCGGACGCCTAGAGGTACCCCAGCCGGGAGAGTTCGTGGCGGGCCACCTCGTGCACGTCACCGTGGTCCCCGCGGGTCAACCGCTCCCGCCACGACCCCACGCGCCACGAGTGGTCGGTCAGGAGTTCGCTGGCCGAGACCCGGGCGCCGGTGAACTCCAGGAGGCGCTCGGCGGTCTCGATCTCCTGCCCGTGCACGTCCTCGTAGCGCAGGGTCATCAGCTGCTCCGGGCCGATCTCCTTGCGCAGTCGCGCGGACATGCGCACCGCGCCCCGCCAGCGCATCGCGCACTTGGTCGCCACCGACCCGTCGGTGAAGTCACCCAGATCCGACTCCTCCTCCAACCCGAAGAAGTGGTTGGGGAACTCGTGGTCCAGCTTCATGAAGCTGGGTTTGAGCCAGGCCAGCGACCGCTCGTCCTCCATCATGTCCGCGACCACGTCACGGCCGTCGCGGATGATCTGGACGAAGCGCGCGTCGGGGAAGGCGGCGTGCAGGGCGCTCGCCGAGTACAGGAGGTCCGGGCTGGCGTCGCCGTAACGGCGCGCAGCAGCGCTGTGCTCGCAGGGTTCGGCGGAGGCGTTGGCCGGCACCCGGGCGCCGGGCCCGGGGCACCTGGGGCAGGTCAGGGGGGTGAGATGCCAGATCTCGGCGTAGGCCTCGCGCAGCAGGGTCGCGGTGCCCGACACCTTGTCCTGTGCCAGGGAGGGGCGCCTGGCCACGGCGTAGACGGCGTTGAGCACACCGGGGGATCCGGCGCCGATATGGAAGCCGGGCGCGCGGGCCAGGGCGCGGGCGATCACCGGAACCCCGGAGTGGGGGGCGCCGAGCACGAACACCGGGCGCTCGACCTTGGTCCCGTTGACCACGAGGATGTAGGAGGGCTGCTTCATGATTGTGTCGTATTTTTGCACCCTTTGCCCTCCTCGTGTGCATCGGCTGGGGCCTGGCGGCACCCGCCCCACACGTTCCCCGAGGTTAAGGGCAGGATCGGTCCGGAAAGCGCCGTGCTGGGCCAAGACCGGGGAAAGCCGTGCAAAGACGCTGTAAGAATGGGGTATGGCCTCGATGACCGACGACACCACGCCGTTCGCCGACCCGGACGGGTTCGAGCACGCGGCGGACCTGCTCGCCTCCGCGCGGCGCGTCACCGTCCTGACCGGCGCCGGAGTGTCCACCGATTCCGGCATCCCGGACTTCCGTGGCCCCCAGGGGCTGTGGACCACCGATCCCGACGCCGAAGCGATGTCGGACATCGACAGCTACATGGGAGACGTGGACGTGCGCCGCCGCACCTGGCTGGCCCGCCGCTCCCACCAGGTCTGGAAGGCCGAACCCAACGCGGCCCACCGCGCGCTGGCCGACCTGGCTGCCGCCGGGCGCCTGCACGCGCTCGTCACCCAGAACATCGACGGCCTGCACCAGCGCTCCGGGGTGCCCGAGGACGAGGTCATCGAGGTCCACGGCACGATGCTCCGGGTCATGTGCATGACCTGCGGCCTGCGCACCCCCAGCCCGGAGGTGCTCGATCGCCTCGACGAGGAGTCCGACCCCCGGTGCCCGGTGTGCGGGGGCATCCAGAAGACGGACACCATCTCCTTCGGTCAGCGCCTGGACCCCGAGGTCATCGAACGGGCCGCCCAGGCCGCCCGCGAGTGCGACGTGTTCGTGGCGATCGGCACCTCGCTCACGGTCCACCCGGTCGCCGGGCTGTGCGACGTCGCCATGATGGGTCGGGCCGCGCTGCTCGTGGTCAACGCCGAACCCACCCCGTACGACGACTACGCCAGCGCGGTCCTGCGCGATCCCATCGGTGACGTCGTCCCGGCCCTGTTCAGGAGGGCCCTGGCGGACTAACCGAGACCGTCCGGGGGCGGCCCGGCCGACCCACCGGGGTGCTCGAAGGGCTCGGCCAGGCCACCGGGATACCCGAAGGGGTCGTCCCCCGAGGCGGCGGCCCGGCCGATGGGCACGGGCCGGGACGGAGGCGTGTCCCGGGGCCCGTCCATCGGTTCGTTCTCCAGCCGGCCCACGAACTGGAGCAGTTCCCGCCTGAGCCGCTGGAAGGAGTCCCACACCGCCGGGGGAGTGGCCTGTCTCCTGACCATGCCGCGGAGCGCCTTCTGGACCATCCGGGACAGCGCGAGCCGGGAGTCCGGGCTCAGCTGGTCCGGCCAGGACCGCAGGTCCTCCACGGCCTGCCGCAGCACGGTGAGTACCACCTGGTCGGGTTCGTCACGGAAGATGAGGCGCGAGTAGCTGCTCAGACGGTCGGTGACCAGGGTTTCCGGGATCTGGTCGATCGGTTCCAGGCGCAGGCGCAGGACCTCGTGGGTCTCGACCCAGGACTTCTGGTCTCCGCTGGTGTACCAGGTGCCCAGGTCGTCGGAGACGTAGCGCAGGTACGGGGTCAGCAACAGGGCCATCCGGGAGGCCGTGCCGTTGGCGCGCATGGCCGTGGAGCGGAGCAGCCGCGAGACCACCGTCGAGTAGGGGACCTCCACCTCATAGGGGTTGAGGGTCGAGGGATCCCCCGGGGAGTCGGCGCGGAGTTCGAAGCCGACGCACTCACCGACGTTCACGGGTTCGCCGTGGTCGCGAGTGAGGGCGCTGAACGGGCGTTCGCCCTTCCAGTAGCCCAGGTGGCGCATCCGCATGAAGTCGACGATCCCGAACCACTGGGTGGCGGACAGGGCACGCCAGAGGGCCACCGTTCGCCGCCAGGCGCGCCAGGGGTCGTCCGAGTCCGGATAGAGGCTCTCCAGGGGCACCGGCTCCTCGCTGACCAGGATCAGGAGGGTGACCAGGTTCGCGGTGTAGCGCGCCTCCCGCGAGGTGACGGGCATCCGCAGGGGTTCGTACCCGGGGAACGAGCGGTTGGCCGCGGGGAAGGGCGCCTCCTGGAAGAGCTCCAGGAGGAGTTCCCGGAACTCCTCCCGTAGCGCGGGTTCCTCCTCCAGCCGACGGGTCAGGAGCTCGTCCAGGAAGGTCACCACCCGGTCCCGGCCCGCGTAGGCCGCGAAGGACGCCAGCGCGTACAGCTCACCGTCGTCCAGGTGCAGGGCCCGGCTCCGCCTCCGGGACACCCGGGCGCGGTCCTCGACCAGTTCCTCCAAGGCCGCGACCACCATGCGGGCGACCAGGTACTCACCGAAGGTGGCGTGCAGGAACTCGAAGGCGCTGCTGGTGCCGTCCGTGGTCCGGGACCGCGCCTCGTGGACGAAGAAGAACCGTCCCAGCACCTGGTGCGCGGGGGCGATCCGGCCGTGGAGGTCGGCGTCGTCGGGGTTCTCCGCCGCCTCGGGCATGAGGACGGCCAAGTCCTCGTCCAGTTCCTCCGCGCGCACGCTCTGGCGCCCCCGGGCGAACATCGCCATCGCGGCCACCTCCAGCCGCCGCAGCTCGTCCTCGATCGCCCGGTCGAGGTCACGACCGCCCAGATGGGGCCGGTGCTTGTCGACCTCGCGCCGGGCGAACATGGTGAGCAGCCGCTCGTACAGCTCACCGTGGGAGAGGTCGTCCGAGGCGTCGAGCAGTGCGTTGCCGTGGGCGTCGTAGATCAGCAGCATGATCAGGAGGAGGGGCTGCTCGGCGAGGTCGCGGTAGCGGAGCACCGCCTCCGGGGTGAGCGGTCTCAGCTTCGCGGACCCGAAGGCGCGGGTGTTGGCGCTGGTCCACACGGCGAGCATCTGCTCGATCTGGGTGTCGTCGAAGGCCTCCAGACGGATGATGGTGGTCAGCGGGGGGAACCGGGTCCGGTCCGCCACCAGCGTGCGGCTGGTGACGATCACGACCACCGGCTGTCCCAGGGCCTCCTGGCGCTGCTGGAACTCCTGGACCCGCTCCAGGTAGTCGGAGCGGTCCACGCCGGTCGCCTGGAGGAGTTCGTCGAAGCCGTCCAGGATGATCACCGGCAGCGCGCCGTCGGCGTCGTCGGCCAGCTCCCGCCAGGAGACGCTGGCGTGCAGGTCCGCCCGGAGCCCGTCCTCGATCTGGACGTGCAGGGGCGCGTTGGGGCTGACGGCGCGCAGCTCCACGCGGATGGGGAGGAAGTCCTCCGGCGGCAGCTGGGCGGCGAGCATCTCGGTGAACTTGGACTTGCCCGCGCCGGGGTGGCCGAGGATCACCGTGGGGTACTCGGTGGCCCGGGGATGCGTGATCAGGGAGGCCACGATCGTCTGGAGGTCGTCCTGGACGGGAAAGTCCCGCCACCAGGCGTCACTGGCCGCGTTGTGGGTCTCGTGCGCCATGGTGACCCGCCCGCGTGGCGGGATGTAGGCCGTGCGGAGGGAGGGCAGCACCAGCCCGGCCGGTGCGTCGTCGGAGCGCAGGATCGGCCGGTTGAGCACCGCCTGGTAGGAGGCGGTGAGTTCCTGCCTCCTCCGGGTGACCGGACGCGTGGAGCTGATACGCGCCAGCTGTTCGTGCAGGTCGGACAGGCCGGTGCCGATCTCCTCCCGGGTCCGTTCGTGCTCACTCGTGTGCAACCACATGCCGAACTCGGGGATCTCGGCCCCCAACCGCCGGATGTTCTCGTCCAGGCGTCCGGGAACCACCTGGGCCATGGTGGCCCTGAACTTCCGCACCAGGAGGTGGTCCGGGGTGATCCCGTGCCGTTCCGCCACCGCCAGACCACAGGCGAAGTCCGCGACGCAGGCGGCCGCGCCCTGCGCGAACTCGACCGTCACCGTGCCGCGTTCCCGCCGGTGGCCGGAGTGGGTGATCGGGAAGGACGGTCGTGGACCGGGGAGCTCCAGCAGACGCGCGCCCAAGAGCGCGAACTGCTCGTCCGACGTGATCTCCAGGTCGTCCAGCCCGAAGGGCATCCCGACCCGTGTGAACACCTCGTCGGCGGCCTCGAAGACGGAGGTGACCACCAGGATCTGGTGGGCGGCCTGGATCTTCTCGGACCGGGTCAGTCGGCTCTCCCCACGGAGCCTGCCGCCCAGCCCCTCCAACAGCTGGCGGCCCTTGCTGACCAGGGCGCCGCGCATTCCGAACAGGTCGGGGACGCCCACCAGACCCAGCCCGCCGTCGGCCACCTTCTCCGCGAGGTCCAGTGCCTCCGAGTCGCCGCCGCCGAGAATCCTGAGCGCGTCACTGTAGGTGAGCCGTTTGGCCATCGGTGCCTCTTCCACGTCCGGGGGTGTCTGGGGGCGGGAACGCGATCGGACCCGACACCGGGGGTGGCATCGAGTCCGCACGTCAGAAGGGGTTGCGCGAGTATGGGGTTGTCCGTCGCCGAGCGCCCGCGGGGGCGGACGCTCACGCCCGGTGGGACGTCCTAGGGCAGCTGCCAGTTCACCGGTTCGGCGCCCTGTTCCCGGAGCATCTCGTTGGTCCTGCTGAACGGCCTGGAGCCGAAGAAACCGTTGCGGGCCGAGAGCGGGCTCGGGTGCGCGGACTCCACGCACGGGATGCCCGGCATCATCGGGCGCAGGTTGCGGGCGTCGCGGCCCCACAGGATCGACACGAGCGGCTTGCCGCGCTCGGCCAGGGCACGGATGGCCTGCTCGGTGACGGCCTCCCAGCCCTTGCCACGGTGCGATCCGGCGTTGCCCGGAGCCACCGTCAGGACCCTGTTGAGCAGCAGGACGCCCTGCTCCGTCCACGGCGTGAGGTCGCCGTTGGAGGGCATCGGGGTGCCCAGGTCCTCGCCCATCTCCTTGTAGATGTTGCGCAGGCTCGCGGGGAGACGGACCTCCGGCGCCACGGAGAAGCTCAGCCCGACGGCGTTCCCGGGGGTGGGGTAGGGGTCCTGGCCCACGATCAGCACGCGCACGTCGTCGAAGGGCTGTTGGAACGCACGCAGGACGTGGTCCCCGGCGGGGAGGTAGGTGCGGCCCTCGGCGACCTCCTGGCGGAGGAAGTCGCCCATAGCGGCGATCTGCGGGGCGACGGGCTCCAGCGCCTTCGCCCAACCGCTGCCCATGATCTCGTGCAGGTCCTTGTTCGGCATGGCCAGAACACTAGTGGCAGCCGCGGACATCCAGACCCGTTTCGGCACCCGGAACCGTCACACCCGAGTCACGGCTACGCGGCGCGCGTGGGCAGGGGCGGACCCGCCGCCGCCATCGACCCAGGTGGGAGGAGCCCTCCCCGTCACCGGGCGCGAGGGTTCGTGGGAGTGCTGGACCGCTCGACCCGCTCCCCGGACGGCCACCCGTCACGAGAACAGGTCGACCAACAGGGCCGTGAGCGCGAACAGGACCGTGGCGACCAGGCAGACGCGCAGGACCGCCGCCGAGACGTACACGGCGCTGTCGACCGCGCGGAAACGGCGGTTCAGGGCCTGGATCCGGTCCCGTTCCTCCTCCAGGTGGTGTTCCAGGTCCTTCCGCTGCTCCTTGGCGAGCCGCTCCGCTGCGTCGAGGGACTCCCGCAGCTCGTCCAGGTGCTCCCTGGCCTGTTCGGGACCGACCACGGCCCTGAGCTGTTCCGGGTGATCGCTGCTGGGCATGTACCCGTAGACACGGCTCTCGCAGTTCCGGACGGCGGTCAGCCGCTTCTGGAAGGACGCACGTTCGATGTCCAGCTCGCGTTCCCTCCTCTCTCGAACGAGTCCGGTGACGACCAGTTCGTCGGTCGCCTGCACGGCCCTCCGGCGTGAGTCGCCGTGAACCCAGCTCAGCGCCAGGACGGCCGGGAGGGAGAGCACGATCAGAAGTAGGATTCCCATGGTTTCGGGCACGCTAGTAACCCATTCCCCTCTCCTGCGCGCTCTCCTTCGGAATCGACTCCCGGGCCTTCGACGCGAGCTCCAGGAGTCGATCGCGCGGTGAGCCGACCACGTGTTCCCGTGCTCCATCCTCAGCGTTCTTCGGAGATCCCGAGCTCTCGTCGGGTGCTTCCCGGGGTGTCGTCGTCTCCGGCGTCCCGGGGTGCGCGTCGGTCCGCGGAGTACCCTGTGTCCGACCCTCGCCCTCCTCGGGCCGGTAGGTCTCGATGATCTTGGAGAGCGTCTCCCGGTAGAGCTCCTCGGGAGATCCGAGCTTCCGGAGGAGTTCCGGCGAACTGCTGGCGGTGATGGCCCCCAGTTCGCTCCTTCTCTCGTTGACGACGGTCGTCATTCTCTCGATGGCGGACTTCATCTGGTGTGACTTCACGATGTAGGCGTTGTCCTGTTCGATGGCCAGGCGGGCCATCCGCTCCTGGGGTTCGGTCAACCCCGAGAGTTCGACGATCTCGAAGGTGCCGTCGCTCCGGCTCCGGACGTTTCCGGCCTCCAGGAGTGCTGAGTAGTTCTCCGAGATCCGCGCCAGCTGGAAGTCGATCCGGGTCCTGGCCTCGTCCAGGGACGCGGGCACGTGCTCCGCCCGGTCGGCGAGCCTCTCCGCGCTGTTCCTCCTCTCTTCGGTGAGGGAGTCCCTGATCTCCTCGATCTCGACGAGGAGTTCGGTCGTGTCGTCGAGGGATCTCTCGGATCTCTTCTTCTCTTCGGAGCGGTGGGCTCTGTCCTCTCTCATCCGTTGTCGGATCTTCTCCTGGATCACCGTGCGGATCGCGGCGGTGGTCAGAGCGGCCAGGGCCCCCACGATGACTGTCGGCAGGGCGACGACGGCAGGCTCCTCTGTTCGGTGGTCGGCGTGCGCGGTCGGTCCGGGTCAGTGGGGTGAGCGGCCGTCGAGGTGCGGGATCGCGGCCGCTTCGGAGCTCTCCCTGACTTCCAGGAGGGTCCTGGTGACGTGGTCCGTGCTCAGTCGCTCTCCTTCCCTCGCCGCTCCTCGAACCGCGCTTTCGAGTGCGCCGAGTCTGGCTCCCAGGGATCCCTCCGCGCCGGAGATCTCGTTTCGGGTCCCCTGGATCCTGTCCAGGTCCTGTTCGAGACGGCTCATGTAGTCCATGTCGGGGACCAGGACGGCGGATCTGCCGACTCTCACCCTGTGGAGTGTGTGGGCGACGATCAGTCCCGTCGACGCTGTCAGGACCAACAGCAGGAGGACCGAGGGGATCGGCACGTCATCTCTCCCATTCCTGCGTCGGTTCGGCGCTGGTGGGCCCGGGCTTCGCCCTGGGCGGGGCGTTCCCGGGTCTGCGGGCTCTGTTATCCTCCCGCGCGGGCCTCTCCACTCGGATGGGCTCGCGTGGTCGTGTCCCGGACCTTCCCCTTCGTGCCTCGGCGGCGACCGTGAAGATGTCCTGGACCGCCTTCGACCCCGAGGGGAGACTCGGTTCGGAGAACTTCTCGATCCGTTCCACCATGGCTTCCATGGAGTCGAACTCGGTCCTCATGTTCCTGAACTTCCGGTCCTTCTCGCTCCTGACGGACCTGAGCCTGAACACGACATGCCCCAGGGTGTCCCTGATGCCCTTCCTAGGTCCGTCGAGGGCGAGCTTCCGGGATTCCAGTTGTCTCTGTCTCTCCTTCTCGGTCTCCCTGCCCATCAGGCTGGCCGTGATCGTGGCCGCCGCGGCGACGGCGACGGCGGACACACGTGCTGTGGTGAGGAAACTCTGTGCCACGGGTGCCCTCTCGTGCTGTGTTGGTGCGCGGCTTCGTTCCGAAGGCCCGACCTCTGGCTGGGGGAGGGGACGCGCCAACAGGTTTTTTACCAGGGTTTCGACGCGGGAAGCGGCACCCAGCGTGGCCACTTTCGGTCATCCGCTTGACGCACGGGAACGCCCCCGCGCCTGGGCGCGGGGGCGTTCCCGGGAAGGACCACCTAGTCGGCGCGCCAACCGCCCTGGCGGTCCGCGAGGTTGAGCGCCGTGGTCACCAGGGGCACGTGACTGAAGGCCTGCGGGAAGTTCCCCACCTGGCGGCCGCCCCTCGGGTCCCACTCCTCCGCGAGCAGACCCACGTCGTTGCGCAGGGACAGCAGCCGCTCGAACAGCTCCCGGGCCTCGTCCTGGCGGCCGATGGACAGCAGGGCGTTGGCCATCCAGAAACTGCACGCCAGGAAGGCGCCCTCGTCGCCGGGGAGCTGGTCGGCGGAGTTCTCCAGGTCCGTGCGGTAGCGGAGCACGAAACCGTCCACCATCAGGTCCTCGCGGATCGCCTCGATGGTGCCGACCACGCGGGGGTCGTCGTACGGGAGGAACCCGACCTCGGGGATGAGCAGCAGGGCCGCGTCCAGCTCCTTGCTGCCGTAGTACTGGGTGAAGGTGTTGCGCTGGGGGTCGTAGCCGTACTCGCACACCTCCGCGTGGATGGTGTCGCGCAGGGCCCGCCACCGTTCGATGGGCCCCTCGGTGCCGAACTCCTCGATGCTGCGGACCGCGCGGTCGGCCGCGACCCAGGCCATCACCTTCGAGTGGACGAAGTGCTGCCGGGGGCCGCGCACCTCCCACAGGCCCTCGTCGGGCTCGTCCCAGCACCACTCCAGGTAGTTCACCAGGGACCGCTGGAGGCCCCACAGGTGCTCACCGCCCTGGATGCCCGAGCGCCGCGCCAGGTGCAGCACGTCCATGACCTCGCCGTACACGTCCAGTTGGTACTGGCCCACGGCGGCGTTGCCGATCCGGACCGGGGCGGAGGACTCGTACCCCGGAAGCCACTCCGCCTCCCACTCGGTGAGGCGGCGCTCGCCCCGGATGCCGTACATGATCTGCATCAGCTGCGGTTCGCCGGCGACGGCGCGCGCCAGCCACTCGCGCCAGGCCATGGCCTCGTCCGTGTACCCCGAGCGGATCAGCGCCTCCAGGGTGATGGTGGCGTCGCGCAGCCAGCAGTACCGGTAGTCCCAGTTGCGGACCCCGCCGATCTCCTCGGGCAGGGAGGTGGTGGGCGCGGCCACGATCCCGCCGGTGGGGCGGTAGGTGAGGCCCTTCAGCGTGATGAGGGAACGCACCACCGCCTCACGGTAGGGGCCGTCGTAGGTGCACTGGTCCACCCACTTCTCCCAGAAGCGCTCGGTGCGGGAGAGGGCCTTCTCCGCGTCCAGGTGGTCGGACTCCTCCACCTGGGAGGGGTGCCAGGTCATCACGAACGGCACGCGCTGTCCGGCCGTGACGTCGAAGGTGGTGTCGTGGGTGAAGTTGTGACCCTTGAGGGCGACGGGGGCGCTGAGCCAGATCGCGTCGGGGCCGGCGATGGCGACGAGTTCGGTTCCGGCCCGGTGCATCCACGGGACGACGTGCCCGTAGTCGAAACGGATGCGCATGGTGGTGCTCATGCGCACGGTGCCGCTCAGCCCCTCCACGATCCGCACGATGTGCGGGGCACCGCCCCGGGGCGGCATGAAGTCGATGACCCGGACGGATCCGGTGTCGGTGTCCCACTCCTGCTCCAGGATGAGGGTCTCGCCCCGGTAGTGGCGCCGGTCGGCCTTCTCCGCCCCGTCGGCCGGGCGCAGGGTCCAGTGCCCGTTCTGTTCGTCGCCCAGGATCGCGGAGAAGCAGGCCGAGGAGTCGAAGTCGGGAAGGCACGCCCAGTCGATGGACCCGTCCCGCCCGACCAGCGCGGCGGTCTGCATGTCGCCGATCATTGCGTAGTCCTCAATCCAGCCGGGCACGCGGCTCACCCCCAACACGTCGTCTTCGTCTGTGCGGTGGCGTGAGCCGCCCCGTCGCCACGGGGAGCGTCGCCTCCGCGCGCACGCCCGTGTGCGCCCCTCGTCGGGGACCCGTCGCCCGACCCTCCGGATCGGGGCGCCGTTCCGGTCATGTCTCCCCCCGGACCGCCCGCAGCTGCCTCGTACCCGGTTATGTGCCCAGGCGCGGGCAGGCGAAAAGGCCGGTTGTGGAAAGGACCCGTCCCCCACCGGTCACCGCGGTCCCCATCTTCCATGCTCCACGGGGGCCTGGCTACGGGTGGATGCACGTGCATCCGGGCGTGCGGGAAGTATGTCGCGGTATGGGTGACTTCCGTCGGGGAGAAGTTATGACGCGGTGATCAACGGGAGGTGACGGGACGGCTAACGGCCCGACGGGGCGGGACTTTCCGGCTATTCCTCGGGCATCCGCAGCATCGGGAGGAACACCTGCGCCAGGGGTCCGATCGTCACCATGAACACCACCGTCCCCACACCGACGGTGCCGCCGAGCAGGAACCCGGACAGCGCCACGGTCACCTCGATGAGGGTGCGGGCCCGCCGGATCGACAGCCCGCGCGCGGCCAGCCCCGTCATGAGGCCGTCGCGGGGTCCCGGGCCCAGCCCCACGCCGATGTAGAGGCCGGTCGCGATCGCGCACACCAGGACCCCGGACGCCAGGAGGACGATCCTGACGCCCAGTGCCTCGGGCGCGGGCAGCAGCCAGAGGGAGAGGTCCACGGACGCGCCGACCACCACCACGTTGCTCAGGGTGCCGAGTCCCGCCCTCTGGCGCAGCGGGATCCACAGCAGGATCAGGAGGGCGCCGACGATGACGCTCCAGGTGCCGATCGACAGGCCGGTCTGGAGGGACAGCCCCTGGTGCAGCACGTCCCAGGGCATGGCGCCGAGGTCGGACCGGAGGAGCAGGGCGCCGCTGAGCCCGAACAGGTAGAGGCCCAGGTAGAGCTGTGTGAGGCGGCGCAGCCGGGGGCGCGGCAGGACCGGGGTGATCAGCACGCGTCGGACCAGGGCAACCACGGGGCTCGGGGTTCGTTCGGACAAGGCCGGCCTCCACTCTCACGCGGACGCGTGAAGAGATTCATGGGGTGATTGGATGACCATCCGCAGAGGGGGCCACATCGGTATCGTGGCTCAAGTGGTGCTCGGATTGAAGAGCCAATCCCGGCAACTGGCCCGATTTCTCCCCCGGCGAGGTGAATCCCATGGCGAGGCAGCGCACCGACCACCCCCGGACCGGTGGTGGCACACGGCGGATCAACGGTCGGCTGCTCGCCCGGCTGATCGGTGAGGCCCCGGTCGAACGCCCCTTCTACCTCGCGATCGCCCGCGCCGTGAGCGGGCTGGTCCTGGACGGACGGGTCCCCACGCACACCCGGCTGCCCGCCGAACGCGACCTCGCCACCGCGCTGGGAGTCAGCCGCAACACGGTCACCGCCGCCTACGCCTGGCTGCGGGAGAACAGCTTCCTCGACAGTCGGCAGGGCGCGGGCAGCTGGACCGTCCTGCCCGACTCCGGGACCCGGGGTCCGGCGCCCTTCGTCCCCGCCGCCGAACAGATCGACCTCGGCGTGGCCGCGCCCCCGGCGGTCGACGGACTGCGGGCCGCCTCCTTCCACGCCTCCGAACAGCTCGCGGCCCACGTGGGTGGGATCGGGTACTACCCCTACGGTCTCCCCGAGCTGCGGCACGCCATCGCCCGACGGTACGTCGAGCGCGGGCTGCCCACCACGCCCGAGCAGATCTTCGTCACCAGCGGCGCCCAGCAGGGAGTCACCCTGGCCATGGAACTGCTGGTCGACGAGGGGGACGAGGTCCTGCTGGAGTCGCCCACCTACCCGCACGGACTGGACGCGGCCCGACGCAACGGCGCCCGCGTCCGCACCACCGGGGTGACCCCGCAGGGCTGGGACATGGAGTACCTGGTGGACGCCTTCCGGCAGCGCCGACCCTCGGTGGCGTACATGATCCCGGACTTCCACAACCCGACCGGCGCACTCATGGACGACGACGAGCGCCGGGTCCTGGTCCGGGAGGCCCGCCGCGCGGGCAGCCACCTGATCATCGACGAGTCCGGGGCCGAACTGGCCATCGACTCCGGGGACCTGCCCGCCCCGGTGGCCGCGTACGACACCGACGGGCGCGTGCTGACGGTGGGCTCGGTGGCGAAGCTGTTCTGGGGCGGACTGCGGGTGGGGTGGGTCCGGGCGACCCCGCCCATGGTCACCCGGATCATGGCGATCCGTCAGCGCGTCGACCTGGCCGGGTCGGTGCACGACCAGCTCACCGCGACCCACCTGCTCTCCGACGTGCTGCGTATCCGGGCCGAGCGCAGCCGTCAGCTGCGCCGCAACCGGGACGCGCTCCTGTCCGCGCTGCGCGAGCGCCTGCCGGACTGGCGGCCCAGCGTGCCCGGCGGCGGCCTGGTGCTGTGGGCCGCGATGCCCCAACCGGTCGCGACCGCGCTGTCGGAGGCCGCGATCCGGCACGGGGTCCACCCGGCGGCCGGGCCGGTGTTCGGGGTGGACGGCACCCTGGAGCGCTATCTGCGTCTGGCCTACACCCGACCGCCGGACGTGCTGGTCGACGCCGTGGATCGGCTGGCCGCGGCCTACGCCGAGACCCTGGCCCACCCCTCGCAGCCGCGCGGGCAGCTGTACGTGTGAGCTCCCACCGGTCCGGTGGTCGGGTGCGCTCCGCTCGGTCAGACGGCGAAGCGCCGCGCGAAGCGGACCACCTCGTCGATCACCTCGTCGCGGTTGGTCTCGTTGAACACCTCGTGCCGCGCGCCGGGGAAGACGCGCACGGTGACGTCCTCGCCCGCCACCGCCTCGATACCGACCCTTGTGTCGGACAGCGGCACCAGCCGGTCCTCGTGGCCGTGCACCCACAGCAGGGGGAGCGAGCCGAGACTGCCCGCGGCGTTGCCCCGCTTCATCTCGGTGAGCAGGGCGTTCACGGTGGCGCGCTTGAACGGGCCGTGCCAGACGAGTGCGTCGGCCACGTAGGCCGCGCCGACGGCCGGGTCCCGGGAGAGCGTGGCCGGGTCGATGGGGGCGTCCGGGATCACCTCGGCGGCGGCGATCTCCTCCAGGGCGGACCAGCGGCCCAGGACCGGACCGGTCAGCGCCAGGGCCTGCACCGCGCCCGGGTTCACCTGGGCGTAGCGGGTGGCGATCAGGCCGCCCATGGAGTGGCCGACCATCACCAGGGGGAGGCTGCGGTAGGCGGTGCGGGCCTGGGTGACGACGCGGTGGACGTCCTCGACCACCCCCGCGTAGTCCTCGATGAGCACTCTCTCCCCGGAGGAGCCGCCGTGGCCCCGGTGGTCGGCTCCGTAGACCACCGCTCCGGCGGCGCACAGGTCCCGGGCGACCTGGTCGTAGCGGCCCAGGTGTTCGCCGTAGCCGTGCACGAGCACGGCCAGCCAGGTCGGTTCGCCCTCGGTCGGGGCCCAGGCCCGCGCCGCCAGTTTCCCGGAACCGTCGGGTCCGCCGGCCAGCCCCCACTCACGTGTGCTGATCACCGTGTCCTGCCTCCTCGTTGCCGCTGCCGTCTGCGACGATCGAGTGGTCGCCGCCGGAGTGGTCACCCTAGAACATCCCGGGTGCGCCGCCGGGGGACGTGGCGGGGGCCGTGGCCGCGGTGCGCGTTTGGGGTATCGGTCGGAGACGCCGGTGTGATCTCGTGCGAGTTGCCGAAATATGCCAAATGGTGCGATCGATACGACTTGCCGTGAAACTGGATCTTCTACGCTTATGACGGGGTACCCCTCCCGTGGGGCGTACCCCGAGCTTTTCCCGACAGCCAAATCCGGACTGGAGAGGAGGATGACGCTCGTGCTGGCTGACTCCTATGGCCGCGTGGCGACGGACCTGCGTGTGTCGCTCACCGATCGGTGCAACCTCAGGTGTACCTACTGCATGCCGCCGGAGGGACTGGAGTGGCTTCCCAAACCCGAGCTGCTCACGGACGACGAACTCCTCCGCCTGATCCGCATCGGGGTCACCCGCCTGGGGATCGACGAGGTCCGGTTCACCGGTGGTGAACCCCTGCTGCGCCGCGGCCTGGTGAACATCGTCGCGGGCACCACCGCCCTCAGCCCCCGCCCGCACACCGCGCTGACCACCAACGGGATCGGGCTCGCCCGGACCGCGCCCGCCCTGGCCGAGGCCGGGCTGGACCGGGTCAACGTCTCCCTCGACACCCTCGACCCCGTCGTCTTCGAGAAACTGGCCCGGCGCCGCCGCCTCCCCGACGTCCTGGACGGGCTCGCCGCGGCCGCGAGCGCCGGACTCACCCCGGTCAAGGTCAACGCCGTGCTCATGCGCGAGGCCAACGACCACGAGGCCGCCGACCTCCTCCGCTTCTGCGTGGAGCACGGCTACGAGCTGCGCTTCATCGAACAGATGCCCCTGGACGCCCAGCACGGCTGGCGCAGGGACACCATGATCACCGCCGACGAGATCCTCGCGCGGCTGGAGGCCGAGTTCGACCTCGACGCGGCCGACGCCGACACCCGGGGCAGCGCCCCCGCCGAGCTCTTCCGCCTGCGCGGCCAGAGCTTCCCCAACGGCGAACCGGCCACGGTCGGGGTGATCGGTTCGGTCACGCGCCCGTTCTGCGGCGCCTGTGACCGGGTCCGGCTCACCGCCGACGGCCAGATCCGCAACTGCCTCTTCGCCCGGGAGGAGTCCGACCTGCGCACCCCGTTGCGCGAGGGTGCCACCGACGACGAGATCGCCGATCGCTGGCGGGCCGCCGTCGCCTCCAAGCTGCCCGGCCACGGCATCAACGACCCGAGCTTTCTCCAGCCCGCCCGCCCGATGTCCGCCATCGGCGGCTGAGCCGCGCCGGCCGCCAAGGGGGAGCTACCGGGATAAACCGGTTGCCGTCCTCCCGCTGCTCTGACTTGATGTTCCGGGGCACCGACACCGGAGAACGCCGGTGCCCCGGGGCGGGAACGAGAGAACGGGAGGTCCCCCATGCCCTACACCGAAGTCCCCGGCGACCTGGTACCGATCCGCATGTGGGCCGATCCCGGGCAGGTCGAGTCCGCCGCCATGGACCAGCTCCGCAACGTCACGCGCATGCCCTGGACGCACGGCCTGGCCGTCATGCCCGACGTCCACTACGGCAAGGGGGCCACGGTCGGCTCCGTGATCGCGATGCGTGACGCCGTCAGCCCGGCGGCCGTGGGCGTCGACATCGGCTGTGGCATGACCGCCGTGCGCACCGGCCTGACCGCCGAGCGCCTTCCCGACGACCTCCGGTCCCTGCGCTCGGCCCTGGAGGCCGCCATCCCGGTCGGCTTCCACGCCCACGACGAACCCGTCGACCCCACGCGGGTCCCCGGGCTGGGCGGTACCGGCTGGGACCGCTTCTGGGAGGGTTTCGACGGGCTCGCCTCCGCCGTGCACCCCCGGAACGCACGTGCCCGGCGCCAGATGGGAACCCTGGGCGGCGGCAACCACTTCCTGGAGGTGTGCCTCGACGACGACGGGGTCGTCTGGATGGTCCTGCACTCCGGCTCCCGCAACATCGGCAAGGAGCTGGCCGACCACCACATCACCCAGGCGCGGGCCCTGCCGCACAACCAGGACCTGCCCGACCGCGATCTCTCCGTGTTCGTCTCCGGGACCCCCGAGATGGACGCCTACCGGCGCGACCTGTTCTGGGCGCAGGACTACGCCCGCCGCAACCGCGACGTCATGATGGCCCTGGCCTGCCAGGTCCTGGCCGAGCGCGTCCCCGGCACCACGTTCGAGCAGCGGATCTCCTGCCACCACAACTACGTGGCGGAGGAGACCTACGACGGCGTGGACGTGCTCGTCACCCGCAAGGGGGCGATCCGCGCGGGGTCCGGAGAGTTCGGCGTGATTCCCGGGAGCATGGCCACCGGGACGTACATCGTCAAGGGCCTCGGCAACCCCGCCTCCTTCAACTCCGCCTCGCACGGCGCCGGACGCCGCATGAGCCGGAACAAGGCCCGCAAGACGTTCACCCGCGCGGACCTCGTCGAACAGACCCGGGGCGTGGAGTGCCGCAAGGACCTCGGCGTCGTGGACGAGATCCCCGCCGCCTACAAGGACCTGGAGTCGGTGATCGAGGCGCAGACCGACCTCGTCGAGGTGGTCGCCCACCTGCGCCAGGTGGTGTGCGTCAAGGGGTGAGCCCCCGCCCTCACGGCGGTCGCCGCGTGCGGCATGCTGGGAGGGTGACCGAGAACCTCGACGCGGTGGTGCTGGCAGGGGGCGCGGCGACCCGTATGGGCGGCGCCGACAAACCCGGCCTCACCGTCGCGGGACGCACCCTGCTGGAACACGTGGTGGGCGCCGTGCGCGCCCACGCACCGCACGCGGACGTGGTCGTGGTGGGACCCGAACGCGACAGCCCCCGTGCCCGCTACGTCCGTGAGGACCCTCCCGGCGCGGGCCCCGTCCCCGCCCTGCGGACCGGCCTGGCCCTGGTACGCGCGGAGCGCGTGGCGCTGCTCGCCGCGGACCTGCCCCACCTGGCCCCGAGCCACCTCGCCGACCTCCGTGCCGCGCTCCGTGGCGGCGAGGCGGGGGAGGCCCACGGGGCGGTGTTCGTGGACGCCACCGGCCGCGAGCAGTGGCTCACGGGGGTCTGGGACACCGCCGCGCTGCGCGCCGCCCTGGACGACTACACCGGACGCTCGCTCCACCGACTGCTCGGACCCCTCGACCCCGCACGTGTACCGCTCACCGGCGCCCCCGAGGAGTTCGACGTGGACACCCCCGAGGCCCTCGATCGCGCCCGCGCCGCCTGGACCCCCGGGGATTCGGGGCGGAGCTGACCGCCTCGAGAGGGCACGGGTCGGGAACGGCACGTGAGCCACGGGAGCGGCCCCGGACCGAGACGCGCGGCGCCGTCACGAGGCGGTCCGGCTGAGGGCCTGGAGCACCGCCGCTGGACAGCGTGTCAGGGGCGGGCGCCGGGCCCGCCCGCGCCGTCCTGACCGGCGTCGTCGCCCCCCAGGAAGTCGGCCATCGGCACGGTCTCCCGCAGGAACCCGCGCAGGCCGAGGAAGTTGGCGAGGTACTCGCGGTGCTCGTCGCAGGCCACCCACACCTTGCGGCGGTCGGGGGTGTGCAGCTTGGGGTTGTTCCACACGAGCGCCCACTCGGCGGGAGCACGGCAGTCCCTGCGCGAGCAGTGTGTGTCCGGTGCGGTATTACCCAATGCAGGCCCCCAGGCGACAAAGCGGATTCGGTGGTCAAGCCCCGGCCACCATCGGGTATTCCCGCCAGCCGGATGCGAACAAAAGGCGACGCCGGGTGGTTACGGGGGCAAACCACCCGGCGTCGCGCGATGTTTCGACGGGGGCTCGAAACATCGTCCCGCGCTTCGACGGGGGACCGAAGCGCTAGACCCAATGTACACCGACGCCCCCCGGGGTACGTCAAGAGTCAGTTACGACGTTGTCTCGGGACAGTCCCGCCAGGGCGGGCACTCAGGCCCAGGTCAGGTCTTATCCGACACTTCACCCGCCGTTCCGGGGCCCTTCCCCGACCCCATTCCCAGGTCGGAACCACTGCCTCGTTGGCCAAGCGCGTCCCAACCGGGGCCAAAGTCCTCAGAAACAATCAGCAAAGTCCACCGATCCGTTCTCCGGAAAGGTTCCTGGAGTAAATCGAGGGCCCCGTGTGGCCAGTGGGGATTGAGGGCAGGCAGGGAGCGGGGCCGCGTCGCGAGGCCCCAGCCACCGACTACACAGGGAGTCACCCATGACCGGCCACACCTACCGCGTCACGGAGATCGTCGGAACCTCTCCCGAGGGCCTCGACCAGGCGATCCGCAACGGCATCCAGCGGGCCTCGGCCACGCTGCGCGGGCTCGACTGGTTCGAGGTCACCGAGGTCCGGGGCCACATCGAGGACGGCGACGTCGCCCACTTCCAGGTGGGCCTGAAGGTCGGCTTCCGGTTGGACGACTGACCTCCCCGCCGATCCGGGAGCGGCGACACGTTCGACGGGGGCGAGGGGCCGGGCCCCGGGGGTTCGGCCCCGGGGCCCCGTGGCACGGTCAGGAACCGTCGTCGGGGTCCGGGCCGCGCAGCACGTCCACGTGCACGTGGTCCAGGTGCCGCAGGATCTCGTTGTCGGGGTCGGCCTCGTAGTGGCGCCAGCCCATCGACGGGTACCGGGTGCTCCAGATCTTGTCGTCGAAGATGATCACGTCGATCTGGTAGTCGGGCGCGTGCGCGATCAGCCAGTGCGCCAGCAGCCACCCCTCACGGCGGTTGTCCTCGTTGACCGGCCGGTAGAAGACGTCGAGCGCCCGCCCCTCGTAGTGGGCGGAGCCCTCACCGTGGCCGGTGTCGTACCCGCCGGCCACGAACCCGCCGATCTCGGTGTCGGCGAAGTCGTTCTCGATCCCCTTCTTGAGGGCCTTGGCGCGCGGGGTCAGTCCCGAGCCGAGCTCCTCCTCGAACTCGACCTCCTCGCCCGAGTAGCGGCAGCTCATCGAGGGCCCCGCGTCATCCGCGGGCCCGTTCACCAGGACGTCCATGACCTCGACGGGGATGTCGTCCACGTCGGGTGCGGAGATGGGCGCGTCGTCCCCCTGAGCGATCACGGCCGCCGCGGTGCTGGCCCGCTTGGCCTCGTCGCGGTCGAGCCTGACCTGGTCCTCCCCGGTCCACACCGAGCAGTCCGGACCCCACGGCGTGGACGTGGGAAAGCTCCGGCTCTGGTTGGCCACCACCCACTGGGTGCCCAGCACGGCGATCACGGCCAGGACGGCCAGCGCCGCCACGGACAGGATCAGCCCGTGCCATCGTCGGTGGACCCGGGAGGCCCCGGGAATTCTGTGGGTCATGCACTCCGCCCCTCCACGCCGGGGGACGGGACGGCCGTGTCGCCGTCGTCGTCCCGGCGCCCGTCACTGTCCGGTCCCCTCGCAGACTCCTCCGTCTATGGGACACAACGGGAACAACTCTCATTCCCGGCAGTGACACGGATCAAGCGTGCGGGGTCGTTCCGGGTACGAGGGTCGCGCCGGTCACCACACCGACCACAGGACCATCACGCCGCCCAGGAGCAGGGTCAACGCCCACACCCGGTCCATGGTCACACCCTTCCAACGCAGCGCGTGCACGCCGAGGAAGTCGTGGGCGATCAGCGCCGCCACCCCCGCGGCCGCCAGCATGGCCAGCGAGTGCACCCCGGTCGCGGCGAGTCCGAGCAGGGTGGCGTCCCACAGGCTCCACGCCCCCTCGGCGGCCTGCGTCGCTCCCGCCGTGGCCGCGGCGGGGGCCTCGGAGCCACTCGCGCCCGAGGCCCCGTGTCCCGCGTGGCCTCCGCCCTCCACGTGGGTGTGGTCGAGCCGCCCCGAGAGCACCGGCATGACCATGAGTCCGGCCCCGTGCGCCGAGGACATCAGGAAGGACCAGGCGGTCAGCTGCCACAGCGACAGGCGCACGTCCCGCCAGTGGAAGTGCTGGCGCGACAGCAGGATCACCAGTCCCAGCAGCACGATCACCCCTCCGCCGAGGACGGGGAAGAGCACCGACGCGGTGGACGACCCCGTGACGGTGATCGCCACCGCCGCCACGGCGACGCTGGCCGCGTGCCCCGCGGCGATCGCGGGAAGGGCCGTGAGCACCTGGCGGCGTCCGCCCTCCTGGAGTCCCCTGCTGACGGCGAGCAGCCATCCCATGCCGGGGTGCAGGCCGTGGAAGGCGCCCAGGGCGACGAGAGTCCAGAGCTGCGCTGTGGTCACCGCGTCAGGTTCACACGCCCTCGGGGGCCGGACAACGGTTCGTGGCCAACTGTCCGACAGTGGTCACCCTGTGTCGTCGGGGTTTGCCGGAACCCCCCAGGGGCATCGGACCGTGAGCGACGCGGAGGTCACCGCCGCGACGCCCGGGGCACGAACGGGCGTGGCCGCCCCGACGGGGTCGGGGCGGCCGTGGACTCCGGGACCGGGGTGTGGGGGACCGAACCGGGTCGGCTCAGGGACAGATCGAACCGAGGTCGGTGGCCTCCGAGCCGACCTGGCGGCCCGGGTCGGCGGGGGAGGGCTCGTCCAGACCGGTGTAGCGCTGCCACTCGGTCCGCTCGTCGTCCTCCCACTCCTCCCACTCCTCCGGAGTCGGGTTCTCGACGTCCTCGGGGCCGTCGGCGTCGGGAGAGGCGGAGGGTTCGTCCGGGAGGGCGTCGCCCGCGCTCTCCTCGCTGGCCCCGATCGCCTCGGAGACCAGCTCCTTGATCTCGTCCCAGTCCGGGTTGCCGGTGGACACCTGCGGCGGGGACAGCTGGAGCGCGCTCATGTCGCCGTGGTCGGTGAGCTCGTCGGCCAGCTCGATGAAGGCGGGCACCTTCGACTGTGGAACGTCGGTGGTGAGCGTCCGCTTGGTGGCCCCGGCGAGGCGCCGGTAGCTCGTCAGGATCGTGCCCGGGTCGACCTGCTCCGCGACGTACTTGACCAGGCACCCCTGGCGACCCATCCGCCCGTAGTCGTCGGATCCGATCCGGGAGCGCCCGTACCAGAGCGCCTCGTGGCCGTCGAGGCGGCGCACCCCGGGTTCCAGTACCCCGCCGTGCACCCCGTACGGGATGGGCTCCTCGATCCGCACCCGCACTCCGCCCACGGCGTCGATCAGGTCGCGGAAGCCCATCATGTCGACCATCGCGTAGTACTCGACCTCCAGGCCGAGGTTGTACCCGATCACCTTCTTCAGGGTGTCCGCGGCGGGGTCCTGGGAGATCGGGTTGAGGGCCAGTTCGTCGGGTTCCTCGGCGACCGTCTGGTACACGTCGTTGAGCAGCAGGTCGAAGCCGTACGGCTCGGGGTAGCGCTCCGCGAGCGCGCTGCCCTCGGGGAAGCGCACGTTCTCCAGGTTGCGGGGCAGCCCCACCAGGACTGCGTCGCCGGTCTCCGTGTCGACGCTCGCCACCATCATGGTGTCCGTGCGCACTCCGTACCGGTTGTCGGCCGAGTCCGCTCCGATCAGCAGTACGTTGACGCGGTCCGCGCCGTACCAGGGGTCGGCCTCGTCGTGTGGGGGCAGATCGTCGCGCTCGGGGGCGTCGAAGACCTGGGACAGCGTCTCGTAGGCCGTGTAGCCGCCGTGGAGCGCCCATGCCGCGGGTGCCCCGACGGTCAGGCAGAGCAGCAGGACCACGACCCCGCCGACCAGGCGCTGACCGAACCGCGCCCCCTGCGGCCGGGTGAGGGTCCACGAGTGGACGATCACGGTCAGCCACAGGACGACGACCGCGAAGACGGCGCCCATCACGCCCAGGAGCCAGTGGTCCCGCACGGCCATCCCGGCCAGCGCGGTCATCGCGCCGGACTCGTGGGTGCCGATCCGGAACGCCCAGAGGGCCAGGGCGGCGATCCCCGCCAGGTAGGCGCCGAGGATCACGGTCCCGGCGAACCGGCGCCTCATGCGCAGGTGCGCCACACCGGGGAGGGGAAGCGACGCGGCCGTCCACAGCAGCGCCCTTCCCGTGCTCAGGCGTGTGGGTGCCTCGTCCCGCCGCTCGTCCTCCGCTGCCACCAGCGTTTCCTCTCAAGCCGCGGGGCGATCACGGCCGCCCCGTCCTCAACTCCTGATTGTTCGCGCCACGGACTCCGTGGGGCGGTCACTTCCTGTGGTCGTGCCCTTTCCCGGGTGCGCGCGGGGGCTCGGCCCGCCGGTCGTCCCGCGCGAAGTGCCATGGGCGCCCTCGGGGGGCGGCGTCACGCGGACCCGTGTGATCAGTGTGGCGCTTTGTCGGGGTTGTGTGCACAGTGGCCACCTCATAAGGGGTGTTCTATACAAGTCTGTTATGTGGTCGAGAGTTGCCTGCTGGGGCATTGGACGGCGCTGTCCGGCCGGTCAAAGGGGTGAATCAACCGATTTCTTTGGCGATCAGTAGTGAAGCGGCGCCACAACTGCGATGATCTGGCCGGAGGAGGGGGCGTCGTCCGGGGGTAAGGGCGGCGTCATGGGAACGAAAGGCAACCATCGTGCTCGATGCGGTTGACGCCGCGCTCATGCGGGCGTTGCAGGGGGACGGCAGAGCGACGTTCCAGGCCCTGGCGGACGGGGTGGGCCTGTCCAGGACCGCGGTCCGCGCCAGAGTGCGCCAGTTGGTGCAGTCCGGGGCGATCAGGATCGTCGGCGTGCTGCACGCCGGGGTCGTGGGTATGGAGGTCCTCGGTCACGTGTCGTTCCGCGTCAGCGGACCGGTCGGGCCGATGCTCGAGGCGCTGGGGGAACGCGAGGCCGTGACCTTCGCCGCGCAGGCCGCCGGGAGGTTCCCGGCGGTCGCGCAGGTCAGGGTGGCCGACGACGCCGCCCTGACCAAGGAGCTCACCGACCTGCGCTCACTGCCCGGTGTGGAGGGCGCGGAGGTCTTCCGCGCCAACGCCGTGTACAAGGACGCTCACAGCAGTGTGCGTGAACTACGCGACATCGAGTTGGACGCGCTGGACTGGCGTCTGGTTCGGAGGTTGCTCAAGGACGGTCGGGCCTCGTACGCCGACCTGGCCCGGCAGGTGGGGTTGTCGCAGGCGGCGGCCCGGTCCCGGGTGGTGCGCCTGCTCAACTCGGGTGTGGTCCACGTGACCGCGCTCGTGGAGCCGTCGGCGGTGGGAGCCAACGAACAGCTCGGCTTCGGACTCCGCTGCCGGGGAGACGCTGACGCCCTGGGCACGGCGATGGCCAACATGGGGCGGATCTCGTTCCTGGCCAGCGGCTTCGGCCGCTACGACGTGCTCGGGACGCTCACGGCGCCGGACCGATTCCAACTGGTGGAGGCGCTCGAGCGGATCCGGGGCACCGCGGGGGTCGGACACGTGGAGACCTGGGACCATCTCCAGGTCCGCAAGGAGCGCCGTGGCGGTGAACGCACGCTCGGCTGGGGTCCGGGCTGACTCGGGGCGGCCCTTGGTGCCCCGGAGCCGGTTCACGGCGCCGGGGCGCCTCGGCTCGGCCCGGGACGTGAGCGGGGGTGGGGCGGGTGGTCGTCCGCCCCGCCCGTGCCCCAGGATGGAGCCATGGTGACGGACGGTCCGGGAACGCCGGAGACAGAGGCCGGGCGCGAACCGGGGACACTGCGGTTGCGCGGGCGGACCTTCGCGGGGCGGCGGTTCGCGGTGATGGGGGTGATCAACCGGACCCCCGACTCCTTCTACGACAGGGGCGCCACCTACGCGATGGAGGCCGCGCTGGCCTCCGCCGACCACGCGGTGGCGGCCGGGGTGGACGTCATCGACGTCGGAGGGGTCAAGGCGGGGTACGGGGCGCACGTGGACGAGGCGGAGGAGGTCCGCCGTACCGTGCCGTTCGTGCGCGAACTGCGGGACCGCCACCCCGACGTCGTGATCTCGGTGGACACCTGGCGGGCCGGGGTGGGTCGCGCCTGTGCCGAGGCCGGGGCGGACATGATCAACGACACCTGGGCGGGGGCCGACCCTGACCTGGCCCGGGTGGCGGCGGAGTTCGGGACCGGCCTGGTGTGCAGCCACAGCGGGGGACTGGCTCCGCGCACCGACCCCCACCGCGTGCGCTACGCGGACGTGGTCGCGGACGTGGTGTCCGGGGTGTGCGAGCTGGCCGAGCGCGCCGTGTCGGTCGGCGTGCGCCCGGACGGGGTCATGATCGACCCCACGCACGACTTCGGCAAGAACACCTACCACTCACTCGAACTGACCCGCCGCCTCGGTGAGCTGGCGGCGACCGGCTGGCCGGTGCTGGTGGCGGTCTCGAACAAGGACTTCGTGGGGGAGACCCTCGGTGCCGGACTGACCGAGCGCGGAGACGGGACCCTGGCCACGCTGGCGGTGTCCGCCCGTGAGGGGGCCCGCGTCTTCCGGGTCCACGACGTGGCGGCCGCCCGCGCCGCCCTGGACGCGGTCGCGTCTGTGCTCTGACACCGTGCTGGTCACCCTGCCTGGCCGGGGCCACCGACCGTGTCCGCGCGGACACGGTTCCCGGACTGATGTAACCATCGGTAGCATTTTTACGTGTTTCGGGCTCGCATGCCTTGCGTCACGTTTAAGTTACCCGCGAGTATAGAAGGGGTCGGTTCGAACCGACCGCACCGGGCGCGGGTGTAATGGAGGCTGACGTGGCGCTTGCGAAGACGTTGACGGCTGTGGGGACGGTGGCCCTGGCCCGCTGCGGGGGGCGTCCCTTCGGGACCCACCTCTTCTCCGTCTGGCCGGGGGCCGCGTTCGCCGCGAGCGCCTTCCCCGTCCGCTGCGCGCCGGGGGACAACCTGGCGCTGCACGTCGCGATCGCCCAGGCCCCGCCGGGCTCCGCCCTGGTGGTGGACGTCTCCGGGGAGTCCGAGTACGGCTACGTGGACGAGATCCTCGCCGTGGCCGCCAGCACCCGGGGCGTGGCCGGGATCGTCCTGGACGGCTGCGTGCGCGACATCGCCGCCATCGCCCGCTGTGAGCTTCCGGTCTTCGGTGCCGGGGTGGCGGTCCGCGAGGCCGGGCACGACGCGGGCGGCTCCGTGGGCCAGCCGGTGTCCATGGACGCGAGCGGCCCCGCACCGCTGCCGGTCCGACGGGGTGACTGGATCGTGGCCGATGACGACGGAGTGGTCTGTCTGCCGCGCGGCCAGGTGAGCGCGATCATCGCCGAGACCATGGACAGCGTCTCCCGGGACCGGGAACTCATCGACGCCGTCTGCGCGGGGGAGAGCACCCTCGACCTCCTGGACCTGGACCCGTCCAGGGTGACCGGCTGGGAGGGTGCCGCCGACCGGGGGTCCCGACGCGGCCGACCGAGGCCGATCGGGTCGCGGCGCGACGGTCGCGCTGTCCCGGAGGGGCACTCCCGCCCGAGGCTGGGTCCGCGTTCGGCGGTGGGCGACGTCCACGGCGGCGACTGAACCGCGCGGCCCCGTAGCGCCCCGTGGCGCCCCTTGGCGCAGCCTCACGACGCTCCACCGCGTGGGGCCGGAAACAGGCCCGATTCCC
>NZ_CBDRIY010000008.1:0-172712 GCF_965344335.1 Nocardiopsis eucommiae | reverse complement strand
TACGGGAGGGCGACGCCGCCCACGGCGTCCTCCACCGGCTGGGTGACGTCACCGGTGCCCGGGGCCTCGGCCGGGAGCTGCCCGGTGACGTCGTCGGTCGCGACCGGGACCTCGTCCGTGCTGACGGGGAGGTCGTCGGTGGCGACCGGGAGGTCCAGCGCCTGCAGGGCCGCCGCCGGGTCCTCCAGCTCCATGAGCGCCTGGATCGTCTTCAGGGAGTCCTCGTCGCTGAGCAGCGCGACGGCCTGCTCGTTGGCCAGGAGCTGCTGGACCGCGGGGTCCGCGAGCAGCGCCTCGGCCTCGGGCGAGAGGGCCTTGACGCTGTCGGCGGTCTCCTCCACAGGCTGCGCGACCCCCTCCGCGGGCTGGGTGACCTCCGCGGGCTGGGCGGCGGCGCCCTCCGTGGTCTGGGCGGCCTCGTCCGCCGGGTCGGCCTGGGCCGCTCCGACGCCGACGACGGTGAGTCCCCCGGCCAGTACCGCGGCGGTGGTGATCCTGGTGAAGGCACGCATATGCGTCCTTGCCCCTCTCTGTGACACGGGTCAGCACGTTCCGTATGTGCATGACCACACATAGTCACCTAGTCTCGGGTCTGGAACGCCAAAGGTGGGTCTTGCCCCCGTGAAGTCACCGTATGCCTTTCTGGGGGAGTGCCAACGGCGGACCAAGACCCCGGAACGACTCGTGTGGGAGCGGGGGAATCGATCGCCGCGCCCGTACATTCGGCAGCGGTGAAGTGGGTACGCCCGCGATCGACGGCCCACAGACGCGCAGGCGTCCCGCCCCCGACCCGAAGAAGGAGCGGTGTACCTATGTCTCGGCCTCGAATCGTGGTGGTCGGATCGGGTTTCGGTGGTTTCCACACCATCCGTCACCTGGAGCGACGCATCCCCACGGGAGCGGCGGACATCGCCCTCGTGGCTCCGCACGACTACATGCTCTACAGCCCGCTGCTGCCGCAGGTGGCCTCCGGTCTGCTCACCCCGCAGTCGGTCGTCATGTCGGTGCACCGGCTCACCAAGCAGACCCGGCTCGTCCCCGGCCACGCCGTCGGGGTGGACACCCGCGACCGCACGGTGGTCGTGCGGCGGCCCACCGGCGAACTCGCCCCCTGCCGCTACGACCGGCTCGTGCTCGCCCCGGGGTCCATGACCAGGGAGTTCGACATTCCCGGCCTCACCGAGCACGCCTACGGCGCCAAGACCCTGGCCGAGGCGGTCCTGCTGCGCGACCACGTCCTCTCCCAGCTGGAGCTGGCCAACGACTCGCGCGACCCCGTCGAGCGGGAGGAGCGCTGCCGGTTCGTCGTGGTCGGCGGCGGTTACACCGGCGTGGAGACCGCCGCGTCGCTCATGCGGCTCTGCCAGGAGGCCGCCCAGCGCTACCCCGAGCTCCGCTCGGTGATCCGCTGGCACCTGGTCGACATCGCCCCGAAGGTGCTGCCCCAGCTGGGCGACCGGCTCGGCCGCAAGGCCGTCGACCTGCTCCGAGGCCTCGGTATCGAGGTGAAGATGAAGGTCAGCGTCCGGGAGGTGACCGCCGACAAGGTGGTGCTCACCGACGGCCGCGCCCTGCCGTGCCGCACCCTCATCTGGACGGCGGGGATCACCCCCAGCCCGCTGATGGAGACGCTCGGCAAACCGACCCAGGCCGGGCGGCTGGAGGTCGGAACCGACCTGGCCGTGCCCGGGCTGCCCGACGTGTTCGCGATCGGCGACGCCGCCGCGGTGCCCAACCTCTCGCACACGGACAGCGCCTACTGCCCGCCCACCGCCCAGTACGCGAGCAGGCAGGCCACCACGGTGGCCGAGAACGTGGTCAACTCGGTACTCGGCAGGCCACTGAAGGAGTTCCGCCATCGGGACATGGGCCTGGTCGTGGACCTGAGCGGGCGCGACGCGCTGGCCAGGATCATGCAGTTCGACCTGAGCGGGCTGCCCGCGCTGGCCGCCACGCGCGGGTACCACGTGGCCTCGGTCCCGTCCGGGACCGCGCGGGCCCGCATCGTCGCCAACTGGGGCATCCGCGCCTTCCTCGGCAGCGAGGTGTCCCGGATGGGGTTCGCGGACGACGGACGCCCGTCGTCGTTCGTGGCCAACGAGTCCGTCGACTACCTGGACGAGGGTTCCTCGCGTTCCGAGGGGGCCCGCCTGCTCGACAACGAGCGGGAGCGCTACGGCGAGGACTGATCGGCGCCGCCCCGGTCGGCGCGCAGGGTCGGCCGGGGCCGGGCGCGGTGGGGGCCCCGGTCAGGAACGCACCAGGCGGGCGATGGCCTCGGAGGCCTCGCGCACCTTCTCCTCGGCCTCGTCGCCGCCGTTGGCCACGGCGTGTGCCACGCAGTGCTTCAGGTGCTCGTCCAGCATGGACAGCGCGAAGGAGCGCAGGGCCTTGTTGACCGCGGAGGTCTGGGTGAGGATGTCGATGCAGTACTGGTCGTCCTCGACCATCCGCTGGAGGCCGCGGATCTGACCCTCGATGCGGCGGAGCCGGTTGATGTGGCTCTGCTTGTCGTTGCTGTAACCGTGGTTCGCCGCCATGCCACCGTCTCCGTGTCGTTCCTGCTCAGCTGCCATAACAATACCCCCTCAAGGTATTCAAGCGGGGAGCTTCGCGGGCTATTCCGCCCTTCCGGCCGTCGACCGGCGAGCCCATTTGTCACCAACCAGGCCGTACGAGAAGTTTCCCAGACCGCCGGGGTCGGTCGCCCCGACGGCGACGGCTCGGGGTGGTTTTGTCCTGGTTGACGCGACCTTGCCGCGAGTGGGAACGCAGCCTGCCGTCGGAGTCGAACCGCAAGCTCTATTGTCACAATGAGTAATAGGATGACGTCGAAGAGTTGCGGAGTCACAGGTGGTCACACAGACAGCGGCGACACGGGCCTCAGCCCTACGGCGGACCGGCGTGGCCATGGTCGCCTCGGTCCTGCTCGCCTCAGGGGTGGTCGCCGCCGGCGCGACCTTCAGCGCCCGGGACGCCGCCGCCCAGCCCGCCACGCCCTACGCGTCCACCGTCTGGGGACGGCTCACCCTGGACCCCGGCGTCTACGGCGGCGGGGCGGTCTCGGGGACCCTCAACGAACTGGAGGTGAGTGTCGACGGCAACCAGCAGTGGGACATCAACACCGGCCCCGGCTCCGCCATCTCCGACCACCTGACCTCCGCCACCGGCACGGCGTCGGTGAACGTGCGCAGCGAGCCCGAGACGGGCATGGCGAACACCAACGGGGCCTTCACCAACCTGGACGTCCCCCCGCCCACCACCGGCGGGGTGGCCTCGCTGGTCAACCAGGGGCCGCTCCAGCCCAGTGGCAACCACCGCCTCTTCTCCGTCTCCACCTGGAACAACCGGGTCCAGTGCGCGCCGCCCGCCGGGATCATCATCCAGGACTCGACCACCGCGCCCATGTTCCTGGGGCGGCTCGTCGACGCCCCCGCGCCCAACGCCTCCGGCACGGCCGTGACCGAACTCGACTTCCCCGGCTCCTACGGGGACGGGATCACCAACGCCCACGTCACCGTCACCATCACGCACGTGTACGAGATCGAGGACCCCTACATCGGACACGCCCGTACCGACTACACGGCGGTCGTCCAGGGGCAGGACGCCGACGGCAACCCGGTGGGCGACCAGGTGACGCTCTTCGACATGACCCTGGGTGACGTCCGGGCCGACTGCAACGCGATCGCGCCCCAGACCCCGACCGAGGAGCCCACCCCGACTCCGACGCCCACCCCCACCGAGTCCCCGAGCCCCACTCCGAGTCCGACGGAGGAGCCCAGCCCCTCACCGTCGCCGACCGAGGAGCCCAGTCCGTCTCCCACGCCGAGCCCGACCGGACCCCCGATCCCGCGCCCGACGCCCAGCCCCACGCCCAGCCCCACCGAGTCCCCGAGCCCCTCGCCGAGCCCGACGGATTTCCCGGGCCCGTTCCCCACGCCGAGCCCGACCGAGGAGCCCAGTCCGTCTCCGTCTCCGACCGGGGAGCCCACGCCGGGTCCGACGGAGGAGCCGTCTCCCACCGAGTCGCCCACTCCCACGCCCGGTCCGACCGAGGAGCCCAGTCCCTCGCCGTCGCCCGGTCCGTCCCCGTCTCCGTCTCCGATGGAGACACCGTCGCCCACGCCGACCCCCGGACCGACGGGGTCCCCGAGTCCGTCACCCTCGGAGACGCCGAGCCCGAGCGAGTCGCCCACCGATCCCGGCTACCCCGGCTACCCGGACCCGGAGCCGCCGTCGTACGAACGGCCCACGCTGCCGGTGACCGGTGCGAGCCTCGCGGCGCTCCCCCTCGGTGGCCTGGCGGCGATCGGGGCCGGGATCACCGCCCTGGTGGCCTCGCGTAAACGTTCGGTCTGACCTGCGCAATCACGGGACCGGGGCCCTTGCCCCGGTCCCGTGGTCGCGCCGACCATGAGGTATGAGCGAGAGCGCCGAGCAGGACATCATGACCACCATCCGAGGCCTGATGGACGAGGAGCACACCCTCCGCTCCGCCGAGGGCGGGCTCGAACAACAGGAGCGCCGCCGGATGAAGGAGGTCGAGGAGGCGCTCGACCAGTGCTGGGACCTCCTCCGCCAGCGCCGTGCCCGCAGCGAGCACGGCCAGGACCCGGACGAGGCCCGCGTGCGCCCGGTGTCCGAGGTCGAAAACTACCGACAGTAGTCGGGCCTGAGCGAAAACCAACCACCCCCCGAGCGCGTCTGTACAAGTGATCGGAGCCGGACCCCCTGTCCGGCCCGCCTTTCTCCCTGCCCGGCACGCGCGAAGGAACGCCCCCATGTTCGCTTCACTGACCGGCCTCGGCCTCGCCTCCGCGGCGGGTCTGAACGCCTACGTTCCCCTCCTGGTCCTCGGGTTACTGGCCCGGTACACCGAGTTCATCCCGCTGACCCCAGCCTGGGCCTGGCTGGCGCACCCCGTCACCCTGGTCATCCTCGGTGTGCTGCTCGCCGTCGAGTTCGTGGCCGACAAGGTGCCCGCCCTGGACACTGTCAACGACGTGCTCCAGACGGCGGTCCGCCCCACCTCGGGCGGGATCACCTTCGGCGCCGGGGCCTCGGCGGTGCGGCTCTCCGAGATCACCGAGATCTCCGGTGAGGCCTCGGGCATGTCCGTCGTCGCTGGCGGCGTGGGCTGGGGAGCGGTGATCGTCGGCGTGCTCGTGGCGCTGTTCTTCCACGTGGCCAAGGCCCTGGCCCGCGTGGTGGTCAACACCCTCACGTTCGGCATCGGCGCCCCGGTCGTCTCCGTCCTGGAGGACGTCACCAGCTTCCTCGCCGCGGTGCTGGCGATCCTGCTGCCCGTGCTCATCGTCGTCGTCTTCCCGCTGATGCTGGTGCTCGGCGTCTGGGCCGTACGCAAGGGCCGCCGGGTGCGGGCGGAGCGCAGGGCCGAGCGCGAGACCCGACACGGTGGCCCGGGTGCGGGGGGTCCCCCTCCCGGCTTCCACCCCGGCCCCCACGGTCCTCCTCCCGGCCCCCACCCGGGTCCCCGGCCCGGGCCCCAGCCAGGCTTCCACGGTCCGCCTCCCGCCCCCCGGCCGGGACCCCCTCCGGGCCTTCCGCCGGGTCCCTACCCCGGCCCCCAGCAGTGGACCGGACACGGCGGCCCGCCCCGGCGGTGACACCCGCCCCCGCCAGCGCGGACGGCGGCGAGGTGGCACAGAACTCCTACCGGGATCGGGTCGCGGGGTCGTACAGTGCTCCCAATGGCTGAGACGAATTCCCCGAACCCGAACACCCACCACATCGTCTGGGACTGGAACGGCACCCTCCTGGACGACAACCACGCCAACCTCGCCGCCGTGAACGCGGTGTGCGCCCAGTTCGGCCGTGAGCCGGTCGAGATGGAGCACTGGCGCACGGTCTTCCGCCGCCCCCTCATCCCCTGCTACGAGGAACTCCTCGGCCGGAGCCTCTCCGCGAGCGAGTGGGAGCGCGTCGAGAAGACCTACGACAGCAGCTACCAGGAGTACCTGCACACCTGTGAGCTGGCCGCGGGCGTCCCCGACGTCCTCCACCAGTGGGCCGGGACCGGTCGGACCCAGTCCCTGCTGTCGATGGCCACCCACGAGCACCTGGTGCCGCTGATCACCGAACGCGGCCTGAACGACCACTTCACGCGGGTCGACGGACGCAGGTTCGACACCGAGCACGACTCCAAGGCCGAACACCTGGTGCACCACCTGGAGCAGCAGGGACTGGACCCGTCGCGGGTCGTGCTCATCGGTGACATCGACGACGACGCCCGCGCGGCCCGTGAGGCCGGGGCCCGGTCCGTCCTGGTCGCCAGCGGCCTGATGGCCCGCGAGCGTCTGGAGGCCACCGGCGCGCTCGTCGTGGACACGCCCACGGACGCGGTCGCGGCCCTGCGCCAGGCGAGCTGACCCGCACCACCCCCCGGTCGCGGTCAACGTGGCCCGCCCACCCGACGAACCCGTTCCGGAGGTGGGCGGACCACATCCGTACGACCCCTCGGTGACCTGCGGAGTTCCGCGTCGGCCCCGAGCCTCCGTTAGGCCGGGCCGCCCCGTGACGTCGAAGATGGTGTGCTGTTAGATGTGTCTCACAGCAACACACAGCGACGCGATTGGGAAGGCCTGCAATGACGGAGAGCAGCGTGCCCCGTGTGCTCTGGGAGCCCGGTGAGGACCGGATCGAGTCCTCCAACATCGTCGCGTTCGCCCGGTGGGCCGAGCGCGAGCAGGGGGTCAGGGCCTTCGGTGACGGCGGCTCCACCGACGCCTCGGACTTCGACTACGACGCCCTGTGGCGCTGGTCGGTCACCGACGTCGACGGGTTCTGGGCCTCGGTCTGGGAGTACTTCGGGGTCCGCTCCGCCACCCCGTACGAGCGGGTTCTGGCCGACCGGAGCATGCCGGGCGCCCGGTGGTTCCCCGGCGCCACGCTCAACTACGCCGAGCACGTCTTCGAGGGCCGCGACCACGGTGCGACCGCCATCCGGCACGCCACCGAGCTCCGCGCGCTGGACTCCTGGTCCTGGGGCGAACTGCGCGAACGCACCGCCGCGATCGCCGCCGGGCTCCGTGAGCTCGGGGTGGGGAGGGGCGACCGGGTCGCGGCCTACCTGCCCAACCTGCCCGAGACCGCCGCCGCGTTCTACGCCGTGGCCTCCCTCGGCGCGATCTGGTCCTCCTGCTCTCCCGACTTCGGCGTGCGCAGCGTCATCGACCGCTTCGCCCAGATCGAACCCAAGGTCCTGCTCGCCGTGGACGGGTACCGCTACGGAGGCAGGGACTTCGACCGGCGCCCGGTCGTGGAGGAACTGCGCGCCGCGCTCCCGACCGTCGAGCACACCGTCCTCCTCGACTACCTCACCCCCGGGGCGACCCTCGACGGCACCCTGCCGTGGGACAGGTTCACCGAGAGTGGCGCGGGAGCCGAGCTCACCTTCACGCCGGTCCCGTTCGACCATCCCCTGTGGGTCCTGTACTCCTCGGGCACCACCGGTCTGCCCAAGGC
The DNA here is from genome assembly GCF_965344335.1 of Nocardiopsis eucommiae. NCBI lineage: Bacteria > Bacillati > Actinomycetota > Actinomycetes > Streptosporangiales > Nocardiopsidaceae > Nocardiopsis > Nocardiopsis eucommiae. Next base: position 165,227 of record NZ_CBDRIY010000008.1, on the reverse strand, counting down.
GATCGTCCAGGGCCACGGGGGCATCCTCCTCGAACAGCTCAAGAACCTGAACCTGCACCTGGACGCCCAGGAGCACGACCGCGTCCTCTGGTTCACCACCACCGGCTGGATGATGTGGAACTTCCTGGTCAGCGTGCTGCTGACCCGGGCCTCCATCGTCCTGTACGACGGCAGCCCCGCCCACCCGACGCCCCGGGCCGGGGCCGGTACGCCCACCACTCCCGACCTGGGATCCCTGTGGGACCTGGCAGCCGAGGCCGGGGTGACGGTCTTCGGCACCAGCGCGGGCTACCTCTCCTCCTGCATGAAGGAGGGCGTGCACCCCACGCGGGGCCGGGACCTCTCCGCCCTCAAGGCGATCGGCTCCACCGGATCCCCGCTCAGCCCCGAGGCGTTCACCTGGGTGTACGAGGAGTTCGGTGACGACCTGTGGCTCTTCTCCACCAGCGGCGGCACCGACGTCTGCAGCTGCCTGGTGGGCGGGACCCCCACCCTGCCCGTGTACGAGGGCGAGATCCAGTCACGCGGGCTCGGCATGGCCGTGGCCTCCTGGGACCCGGACGGCAAGGAGCTGATCGGTGAGGTCGGTGAACTCGTGGTCACCGAGCCCGCCCCGTCCATGCCGGTGTTCCTGTGGGGCGACGCCGACGGCGAACGGCTCAGGGACAGCTACTTCTCCGTCTACCCGGGCATCTGGCGGCACGGGGACTGGATCGAGATCACCGACCGGGGCACCGCGATCATCTACGGCCGCTCGGACTCCACCATCAACCGGGGCGGCGTCCGGATGGGCACCAGCGAGATCTACCGCGCCGTCCTGGCCCTGGACGACGTGGTGGACGCTCTGGTCGTGGACGTCCCCCAGCAGGACGGATCCTCCCGCATCGAACTCTTCACGGTGCTGCGCGAGGGCGCCGACCTTGAGGGCGACCTGCCCAAGGAGATCGCCCGCCGCATCCGCACGGACTGCTCACCCCGGCACGTGCCCGACCGGGTCCGCGTGATCGGGTCGGTGCCGCGCACCCTGTCCGGCAAGGTGCTGGAGGTTCCGGTCAAGCGCATCCTCATGGGGGAGGACCCCGCGAAGGTGGCCAGCCGCGACTCGCTGGCCAACCCGGAGGCGCTGGACCACTTCAGCGAGCTGGTGGGCGACTGAGCCCGGTGGGCGGCGCCCTGCGCCGTCCAGGGGGCCGGGCCCGTGGGGACGTCCACGGGCCCGGCCCGGGCCCGTGGCCAGGAGTGGCCGTCGCTCGCCGCCGGACAGAGCCGGGCGTAGCCTGACAACGTGCCACAGAACCGATCCGACCGCTCCCCGTCCGCCAGCACGCCCTCCCCGGACCGGCGCCGCATCGACGGCATCGACGCCGCGCGGGCGCTCGCGGTCTTCGGGATGTTCGCCGTCCACCTCGGGGTCGTCTCCTTCGGCCTGCTGCCCGAGGAACAGGGGTGGGAGCTGCACAGCCTCGTGCGCGGCAACTCCTCCGCCCTCTTCGCCTTCCTCGCCGGGGTCTCGCTGGCCCTGATGACCGGGCGCACCAGACCCGTCGAGGGCGACTCCCTGCGCCAGGCGGTCGTCCGCATCCTGGCCCGCGCCCTGCTGATCGGGCTGCTCGGCTTGGTCCTGGACGCCTTCGCCGTGCCGGTGGCGATCATCCTCACCTACTACGCCGGGTTCTTCGTGCTGGCCCTGCCGCTGCTCCGGGCGCGCGCGGGCGTGCTGTGGGCGTCGGCGGGCATCCTGGCGCTGCTGGGCCCGGTCGTGTCCTTCCTGCTGCGCCAGGAGTACTTCCCGGGGGGGCCGCGCACCGGCGCGGTCACGTCGTTGACCGAGTTCCTTCTGACGGGCTACTACCCGGCGATCACCTTCATGGTCTTCGTGATCGCGGGCATGGCGGTGGGCCGCACCGACCTCACCTCCTCCGTGGTGCGGGTCCGAATGGCGGTCGGCGGCGCCGTCGCGGCGGCGTCGGGCTACCTGGGCTCCTGGTTCCTGCTGTACCCGCTGGGCGGTCTGGACCGGCTGACCGAGGCGGAGAACCCCTTCCTCGAAGGTCGCCCGCTGAGCTCACTCGACCCCGCGTACGCCGAGGACCTGCGGTACGTCACGACGGACCACGCCCACAGCATCAGCGGCCAGGTGCCCACCGACTCCTGGTGGTGGCTGGCGGTGAACACCCCGCACACCGGGACCACCTTCGAGATCCTGGAGGCGGTGGGCCAGGCCCTGGTGGTGCTGGTCGTGTGCATGCTGCTCGCGGAGCGCCTGCCCCGCCTGCTGTACCCGCTGACCTCCGTGGGCCGGATGCCCCTGACCGTCTACTCGGGGCACATCCTGGTCCTGGCGGTGATCGTGGCCCTGCACCCGGAGGGCTCCGCCGGGGGCCCCTGGTACCTGGAGCTGTTCGTCCTCGGCTCGCTGGTCTTCGCGAGCCTGTGGCGCTGGGCCGTGGGCCGGGGGCCGTTCGAGACCGGCCTGGGCGCCTTCGCGGACGCCGCGGTCGGTTTCGTGGAGGGCGGACGGTCCGACCGGGGCGACCTCGGGGGTCGGGGGGCCGGCTGAGGGACGGGGCGGCGCGAAGGCGGTCCCACCGCTCAGGCGCGGTCCTCGGGCCTGGTGATGTGCGCGGAGGTGCGGTCCCGGTGCGCGAGGGTGTCCGTGGTCGTGCGCGTGTTCTGCCGGATGAGGCGGCGGGCGTCGTCGGCGGCCGACCGCGCCACCGCGGGGCTCGCCACGGGACGCGCCGACAGCTCGGTGTCCTCGGGCAGGCCGATGTCCATGGGCAGCCCGGCCCTGCTGATCACCCGCAGCTGCGCCGACTCCTGTGACTGTGAGGGGCGGATGTCACCGTCCGGGGTCTTCCACGCGGACAACCGGTGCGCGAACCAGGGCGCGCCCCGGAAGTCCGGGCCGCTCTCCCAGGCCACCCCGTCGGGGCGGTGGGCCAGCGCGTGCTGGAGGTCGGCCAGGGTCCACCCGGCGGAGAAGAACCGGGCGCTCTCGTTCCTGAGGTCGGCGAAGTCCACGCCCCGCAGGGAGGCGTCCTCCCGACGCAGAAGCTCGCAGGCGTCGTGCACCGCGTGCGGGGTGTGCCGGGGCCGGTGCAGGGGGTCGACCTCGGGTCTGCGCAGCAGGGAGTCGTCGATGGTCACGATCACCTCGCCCCGGCGGTTGTCCCAGATGCTCACGTCCTCGCGTGCCCACCCCTGCGACTCGGCCAGCGCCGTGGCCATCCTGCGCAGGTCGACCTGCCTGTCGTCACTGCTGATCCGGAACTCCGCCATGTCTCCAGAGTAGGTGAGGAGTCGGGGCGAGCCCTCCGCGCCCGCCCCCGGTCCCGCCGTGCGGGTCCGGTCCGGAGACGGCCTGCACCGGTCTAGACCGGAGGCGGGTGCAGCGCGTCGTCCCACCCGGCCGAAACCTCGTTTTTCGGGCTTTCCCTGCCCAGGGTTGGAGGAAAGGACGACCATGGAGGCCATCCCGCCTTGGAGTCTTCTCCAACCTTCGGGGCGCGTACCCGACGGGGACTGACGCCGGACCGGCCCGGGGTTATGGTGACTGCCTGACGGCGGGGGACACCCACCCCCGTGTCGAGGACACGCCGTTCGCGCAGGCAGCAGCGGGCGGCCCCACCTGAACCGACGAGCTGTAGGTGCCCGTGCCCCACACCGCATCCGTGCCCGAGGCGACGACCGACCGAGCGCTCCGGGCCTACCTGCACGGTCTTCCGGGGGTCGACGAGGTCGGCGCCCGAGCCCGCGCCCAGGACCTGTCCACCCGGTCGATCAAGACCACCGCCAAGGCCCGGGCCATCGACCTGGCCGTCTCCATGGTGGACCTGACCACCCTGGAGGGCGCCGACACGCCCGGCAAGGTCCGGGCCCTGTGCGCCAAGGCGGCCCTGCCCGACCCGACCGACCGCACCGTGCCGCACGTGGGCGCGGTCTGCGTCTACCCCGACATGGTCGCGGTCGCCGTGGAGGCCCTGCGCGGCACCGGGATCGGTGTGGCCTCCGTGGCCACAGCCTTCCCCGCCGGACGCGCCCCCATGGAGGTCAAGCTGGCCGACACCCGGCGCGCTGTCGCGGACGGCGCCAGCGAGATCGACATGGTCATCGACCGCGGGGCCTTCCTCTCAGGCGACTACCTGAAGGTCCACGAGGAGATCGTCGCGGTCAAGGAGGCCTGCGGCGACGCCCACCTGAAGGTCATCCTGGAGACCGGGGAACTGGTCACCCTCGACAACGTCCGCCGCGCCTCCCACCTGGCCATGCGCGCGGGCGGGGACTTCGTCAAGACCTCCACCGGCAAGGTGTCCCCGGCCGCCACCCTCCCGGTCACCCTGGTCATGCTGGAGGCCGTGCGCGACCACCACGCCGCCACCGGCCGCCGCGTCGGCGTCAAGCCCGCGGGCGGCATCCGCACCACCAAGGACGCCCTCCGCAACCTGGTCCTGGTCAACGAGACCGCCGGACCGGAGTGGCTGACCCCCGACCTGTTCCGCATCGGCGCCTCCAGCCTCCTGAACGACCTGCTCATGCAGCGCACCAGGCTGTCCACCGGCACCTACCCGGGCCCCGACTACTACACGCAGGACTGAGCCGTGATCTTCGAGTACGCGCCCGCACCGGAGTCCCGCTCCGTCGTCAGCCTGCGCGAGACCTACGACCTGTTCGTCGACGGCGAGTTCACCCCGGCCCAGAGCGGTGAGTACCTCACCACGCTCAACCCGGCCGACGAGGAGGAGCTCGCCCGGGTGGCCGTGGCAGGGGAGGCCGACGTCGACCGCGCCGTCGCCGCCGCCCGCCGCGCCCACGACACCGTGTGGGGCCGCATGAGCGGCGCCGAGCGCGGCAAGTACCTGTTCCGCATCGCCCGGATCATCCAGGAGCGCTCGCGCGAACTGGCCGTCCTGGAGACGATGGACAACGGCAAGCCCATCAAGGAGACCCGCGACGTCGACCTCCCGCTGGTCGCCGCGCACTTCTTCTACTACGCGGGCTGGGCCGACAAGCTCGCCCACGCCGGTCTGGGCCCCGACCCCCGTCCCCTCGGCGTGGCCGCCCAGGTCATCCCGTGGAACTTCCCGCTGCTCATGCTGGCGTGGAAGGTCGCCCCGGCCCTGGCCACCGGCAACACCGTGGTGCTCAAACCCGCCGAGACCACCCCGCTCAGCGCGCTGGTCTTCGCGGAGATCTGCCAGGAGGCCGACCTTCCCCCCGGTGTCGTCAACATCCTGACCGGCGCCGGTGACACCGGCCGGGCCCTGGTCGAGCACCCGGGCACCGACAAGGTCGCCTTCACCGGCTCTACCGAGGTCGGTCGCCAGATCGCCCGCGCCGTGGCCGGGACCGACAAGCGCGTCACCCTGGAGCTGGGCGGCAAGGGCGCCAACATCGTCTACGACGACGCCGCCGTCGACCAGGCCGTGGAGGGCGTGGTCACCGGCATCTTCTTCAACCAGGGCCACGTGTGCTGCGCGGGTTCGCGCCTCCTCCTCCAGGAGTCCGTCGCCGAGGAGTTCCTGCCCCGGCTCAGGGAACGGATCGCCAAGCTGCGGCTGGGCGATCCGCTGGACAAGAACACCGACATCGGGGCCATCAACTCCGCCGCCCAGCTGGACCGGGTCCGCGAGCTCACCGCCACCGCCGACGAGGAGAACGTCGAGCGCTGGTCCCCCGCCTGCGACCTGCCCGAGCGCGGCTACTGGTTCGCGCCCACCGTGCTCACCGGGGTCACCCAGGCGCACCGGGTGGCCCGCGAGGAGATCTTCGGCCCGGTGCTGTCGGTCCTGACCTTCCGCACCCCGGAGGAGGCCGTGGCCAAGGCCAACAACACCCCCTACGGGCTGTCCGCCGGAGTGTGGACCGAGAAGGGCTCACGCATGCTCTGGACCGCCGAGCGCCTGCGCGCCGGCGTGATCTGGTCCAACACGTTCAACAAGTTCGACCCGACCAGCCCCTTCGGCGGCTACAAGGAGTCGGGATACGGCCGCGAGGGCGGCCGCCACGGTTTGGAGGCCTACCTTGGCTGAGCGGCGCGGCAGCAGGAAGAAGAGCAGGGGCACCGAGGCGGACACCCCCGTCCCGGCGCGGCTCGCGGTCCGCAAGACCTACAAGCTCTACCTGGGCGGGGCCTTCCCCCGCTCGGAGTCCGGCAGGAGTTACCCCGTGACCTCAGCCGACGGCACCCACCTCGCCAACGCCTCCCGGGCCTCCCGCAAGGACGCGCGCGACGCCGTCGTCGCGGCACGCAAGGCCTTCGGCGGCTGGTCCGGGCGCACCGCCTACAACCGGGGCCAGATCCTGTACCGGGTCGCTGAGGTCATGGAGGGGCGCCGCGAACAGTTCGCCGCCCGCCTCGTGGAGGCCGGGGGAGTGACACCGGCCGAGGCGGAACGCACCGTGTCCGCCGCTGTGGACCGCTGGGTGTACTACGCGGGCTGGACCGACAAGTACGTCCAGGTGCTCGGCGGGTCCAACCCCGTCGCGGGCCCCTTCCACAACCACTCGGCGCCCGAACCCACCGGCGTGGTCGCGGTGTTCGCGCCCCAGGACGCCCCGCTGCTCGGCCTGACCTCGGTGCTCGCCCCGGTGATCGCGACCGGCAACACCGCCGTGGTGGTCACCTCCGAGGCCGCGCCGCTGGCCGCGATCGAGCTGGCCGAGGTGCTGGCCACCTCCGACCTGCCCGGCGGCGTGGTCAACCTGCTCACCGGCGGCGCGGGCGAGATCGGCCCGCACCTGGCCTCGCACGCCGACGTCAACGCCCTGGACCTCACCGGGGCCGGGGAACACGCGGTGGAGTTCGAGAGGGCGGCCGCGACCACCCTCACGCGCGTGCTGCGTCCCGGCCCGGAGGCCACCGGCGGGGAGGACGCCTGGATCGGCGTCGACCCCGGGACCTCCCGGTTGACCCCCTTCCTGGAGACCAAGACGGTCTGGCATCCGGTCGGAGTGTAAGACTGACGGTCCGGCCCGCTCCCACCTTCCGGGGGCGGGCACGGTCCGACAGCCGAGTGGAGGAACGGTGTCAGCGAACACCCCCGAGCAGGCCGAGCCCCGAACCAGCGAGTCGAACACCCCCGAACCGGTGCGCGTCCCCGGGCTGCGTCTGGTGCGCCTGGACCGCACCACCCCCGAGGTGGCCCTGCTGCGCGAGGTCCTGCCCCGCCAACGGGTCGCCCCCGAACAGCGCCGGTTCATCGACGAGGCGGTGCACACCCTGCCCCGCGCCGACGACGACCCCGCACGGCACCCGTTCGCGATCGTCCTCAACGACGGTCCCCTGACCGACCGGAGCTCCGCCCAGGCCGCCTGCGTCGGCTTCGGGGTCATCGACCGGGTCGGTCGGCTCCGCGACCTGGTCGACGACCCGGAGCACGCCGTGCAGCTGCGCGCCTTCTACGTCCCGCTCGAACACCAGGGGAAGGGCATCGGCCGCGCCGCCTGCTCCGCGCCGCTGCTCGACCTCCTGGTGGCGGCGATCGCGCCCGGGGCCACCCAGATCGCGCTGTGCGTCAACGACGGCAACGACCTGGGAGAGCGGACCTACCGCTCGGCCGGGTTCCTTCCCAACGGCCGACGCCACGACGCCGGGGAGCACGGCATGCAGAGCGTGTTCACCCGACCGGTCGAGACCGGCTCCCACCCCGTGCCGCAGCTGCCGGAACACCGATGACGCGCTGGCGGGGTTCGCGCAGGAGGGCGGCGGGGCGCTGGGGCGCCGACCAGGTCCGCCTGGTGCGGCTGGACACCGGGACGGCCGAGGCCGCCCTGCTCCGGGAGGCCGCCCTCGGCCACCACCTGCCGCCCGAACAGCTGCGCTTCACCGGGCTGCCCGCGCGGACCCTGCCGGACGCCGACGGCGACCCGGAACGCTTCCCGTACGCGATCGTCGCCCTGGAGGGGCCGGTCACCGGCCCCGACCGGGCAGAGGAGGCCTGTGCGGGGTTCGGGGTCCTGGACCGGGTCCTGCGATCGGAACTGGTCGACGCGCCGGAACGCGCGGTGCTGCTGCGCGCCTACTACGTCACGCCACAATGGCAGGGCCGGGGCGTCGGCCGGGCCTCGTGCTCCGCACCCCTGCTCGACGCGCTGGCCCACGAGGTCGCTCCGCACGCGGAGGAGATCGTGCTCTGCGTCAACCGCGCCAACCAGGCGGCGCAGCGCGTCTACAAGGCCTCGGGTTTCGACTTCACCGGCACGGTCGTCCCCGGAGGCGCGGGCCCCCAGGAAGTGATGTCGCGCCCCCTGGAGACCGGAACCCACCCCGAACCGCACCAGCGGTACCGACGAACGGAGAATCCCCAGTGACTCGCACACCCCAGGCCGCCGCCGAGGAGGCCGCGACCGAGCTGCGTTCGCGCACCGGTGTGGACAACTACGACGTGGCCCTGGTGATGGGGTCGGGGTGGGCGCCCGCCGCCGACCTGCTCGGTGACTCCAAGCACGAGTTCCCCACCTCCGAACTGCCGGGCTTCCTCCCCCCGGCGGTGGAGGGCCACAGCGGGACGCTCCGCAGCATCGTGGACGGCGACCGCCACACGCTCGCCTTCCTCGGCCGCACGCATCTGTACGAGGGCCACGGCACCGACGCGGTCGTGCACAACGTCCGCACGGCGGTCGCGGCGGGCGCGAGGACCATCGTGCTGACCAACGCTGCGGGCGGCATCAACCCCGACTACGCCGTGGGTTCACCGGTGCTCATCGCGGACCACCTGAACATGACCGCGCGCTCCCCGCTGACCGGCGCGACCTTCGTCGACCTCACGGAGACCTACACCGCCGAGCTGCGCGCGGTGGCGCGCGAGGTCGACCCGGACCTGCCCGAGGGCGTGTACGCGGCCATGCCCGGGCCGCACTTCGAGACCCCCGCCGAGATCCGCATGCTCCGGGCCATGGGCGCCGACCTGGTCGGTATGTCCACGGTCCTGGAGGCCATCGCCGCCCGTGAGGCCGGGGCCCGCGTGCTGGGGATGTCCCTGGTCACCAACATCGCCGCCGGGCTGGAGGGGGCCAACCTCGACCACGAGGACGTCCTCGCCACCGGACGCGACTCCGCCGCCACCGTGGGCCGTCTGCTCGCGGACATCGTCAAGAGGTTCTAGGCCCCAGTCCCGCTCCGCCCCGGCCCCGTCGGGCGCCCATCACCCAGACAGGAGATCCCCATGACCGACTCCGCCCTCCTCGTCCAGGCCAGGGACTGGCTCGACCAGGACCCCGACCCCGAGACCCGGGGGGAACTGGGCGCGCTGCTGGCCCGGGTCGAGGTGGGTGACGGGGAGGCCCTGACCGACCTCGCCGACCGGTTCGCCGCGCGGCTGGAGTTCGGCACGGCCGGGCTGCGCGGCGCTCTGGGGGCGGGGCCCAACCGGATGAACCGTGTGGTGGTCATGCGCGCGGCGGCCGGGATCGCGGGCTGGCTCGGTGCGGAACCCCGACACGTGGTCATCGGTCACGACGCACGACACCGGTCGGCGGACTTCGCCCGGGACAGCGCCGCCGTCCTCACCGGGGCCGGGCACAGGGTCACCGTGCTGTCGGGTCCGCTGCCGACGCCCGTGCTGGCCTACACGCTGCGCCGTCTGGGCGCTGACGCGGGGATCGTGGTGACCGCCAGCCACAACCCGCCCCAGGACAACGGGTACAAGGTGTACGTCGGCGGGTCCGGCGACGACGCGGGCAGCCAGATCGTCTCCCCGGTGGACGCCGAGATCTCCGCCGCCATCGACGCGGTCGGGCCGGTCGGCGCGCTGCCGCTGGGCCGGGACTGGGAGGTGCTGGGCGACGACGCGGTGTCGGCCTACCTGGACGCGGTGACCGCACTGGTCCCGGACGGCCCCCGGGATCTCTCGGTGGTCTACACGCCCCTGCACGGCGTGGGCGGCCGGGTGCTGGTGGAGGCGGTGCGCAGGGCCGGTTTCGCGGCTCCCGAGGTGGTCGCCGAGCAGTTCGAGCCGGATCCGGACTTCCCGACGGTCGCCTTCCCCAACCCGGAGGAGCCGGGGGCGATGGACCTGGCCCTGGCGGCGGGGGAGGCGCACGGGGCGGACCTGGTGGTGGCCAACGACCCCGACGCCGACCGGCTGGCCCTCGCGGTGCCCGGTTACGGCCTCCTGACGGGGAACGAGGTCGGCGGCCTGCTCGCCGAGTACGTGCTCGACCACACCGGAGGGTCCGACCGGGTGGTGGCCACCTCGATCGTCTCCTCCAGCCTGCTCGGCGCCGTCGCCCGGGACCGGGGCGTGCACTACGAGGAGACGCTGACCGGGTTCAAGTGGCTGGCCCGCGCGGGCGCGCCCGGTCAGCGCAGGGTGTTCTCCTACGAGGAGGCCCTGGGCTACTGCGTGGGCGGGGACGACGGCCGACCGGTGGCCGACAAGGACGGTGTGAGCGCGGCGCTCGTGGCGCTCGCACTGGCGGCCGAGGCGAAGAGCCGGGGCCGTACCCTGGTGGACCTCCTCGACGACCAGGCCCGGCGGTACGGTCTGCACCTGAGCGACCAGCTGTCGGTTCGGGTACGGGACCTCTCCGAGATCACCGCGGCGATGCGGCGGTTGCGCGCCGAACCGCCCGCCGCGTTCGGCCCCCTGAAGGTGTCGGGGGTCGTGGACTTCGTCGACGGGCACGAGGGTCTGCCGCCGACGGACGCCGTGCGTTTCGAGCTCGGTGGGACGCGGGGGCGGGTGACGCTGCGTCCCTCGGGCACCGAGCCCAAACTGAAGGCCTACGCCGAGGTGGTGTCGGAGGTCGACGGCGACATCGCCGCCAGCCGCGCGCGCGGCTCGGCACTGCTGTCCGAGCTGATGGCGGCGGTCGCCGTGGTGGTCAGGGGATGATCCGGGGCCGGGGCGGGGTCACTCGCTCCCTTCGGAGGGTTCCACGACCGGCCGGTGCACGACCTCGTCGATGACGGTGAGCGTCTGGGTGGACGTCACACCGGGGAGTGACTGGAGTCGGCTCAGGATGAGGTCGCGCAGCTGGTTGGTGTTGGCGACGCGGACCAGTAGCACGATGTCCGCCGACCCCACCACGTACCAGCAGTACTCGATCTCGGGGTAGGACGAGAGGATCTCCCGGTTGGCCCGCCAGTCGGGCTGGCTGCCCGAGATGAGTACCAGCGCGGTGACGCCGAGCCCCATCTTGGAGTGGTCGGTCACCACGGAGTAGCCGCGGATGACCCCTTCGTCGGTGAGGCGCTTGATCCGGTTGTATGCCGTGGCTCGGGAGACGTTGGCCAGCGCGGCGATCTCGGTGATGCCGGTCCGGGCGTCCTTGGCGAGCGCGCTCAGAATGGTCTGGTCGGTCGTGTCCGGCCGCCGGCCGTTCCTGTGCTGTTCGCCCATGGCCATGTGCGTGCTCCTCGTGTGCTCTTGTCGCAGGGCTCTGCTCCGTGCTGTCGTCATTGACAGGAAGCCGGGAAAAGCCGGTCGGAGAGATGACGGACGCGCGTTCCGTGGTGCTCGGGTCGGGGTGGGGGGTTTCGGGGGATTCGTGCGTACGGACCTCTGGTGGGATCCGCCAAACGGGGGAGTGGCGGAGGAGTTCCGACTGTACTCATGGTTGACGCACGGAGTAGGTCGAGGGTTTCCCTGACTGAGCAGTAACTACACCCGAACCAGCAGAATCCGCCAGAAATTCTTGTCTTGACGCCCATTCTCCGCATATTTGTCGTGACTGTCCGGGCATACGACGACTCCCTGTGTGTGGCCTCCGGGGGTCCTCGGGTGGGGTGGAAGCTGGGTGGTGTTGATGGTGATTCGTGATGTTTGGCACTGCGTGTCGTTTTCCCTCGTTCGAGGGGGTGAATCCTGGACGTATACGAACCAAACCAGGTCTCACGTTCCTGATCGTATCGACTGTACGGTCGTATCTAGCGAAACTGTCCAGTTGTACGGAGAATCAAAGGCAGACCGTGACCACCCCGAGCCCGGGTCGCGCCACCACGCGAGCGGGGCCACGTTGGGAGCCGCTCGACATGCCAACCCCAGAGCCCACGGGCCAGGGCGCCACCACCGTGGAGCACCTGAGCCCCGCACTCACCCGCGAGCTGTACCGCGCGATGCGTACGGCGCGTGACCTGGACACCGAGGCCATCGCCCTCCAGCGCCAGGGCGTCTTCCCCGCCTACGTCTCCGTCCGGGGACAGGAGGCCGCCCAGGTGGGCAGCGCCAGCGCGCTCGACCCCACCCGCGACTTCGTCTTCCCCACCTACCGCGAGATGGCCTCCGCCCTCGCCTACGGGGTCGAGATGGTCGGCTACATGGCCACCCACCGCGCCCTGTGGCACGGGGGCCTCTACGACGTGATGGAGTCCCGCTTCGGCGCGATCAACGCGGTGGTCGGCGGTCCCGTGCCGCACGCCGTGGGCTGGGCGGTCGGTGAGCGGCTCCGGGGCGGTGACGGCGTCGCCATGGCCTACTTCGGTGACGGCGCCAGCTCCGAGGGCGACGTGCACGAGTCCATGAACTTCGCGGGCGTGTTCACGGCCCCCGTCGTCTTCCTCTGCCAGAACAACCAGTGGGCCCTGTCGGTGCCCAACGAACGCCAGGTGGCGGGAGGCTCCGTCGCCGCGCGTGCCGAGGGCTACGGCATGGCCGGGGTCCTCGTCGACGGAAACGACGTCGGCGCCGTGTACTCGGCCACGGCGGAGGCGGTCGAGCGTGCCCGTGCGGGCGGCGGTCCCACGGTCATCGAGGCGCTCACCTACCGCGTCGAACCCCACTCCACCTCCGACGACCCGGGCCGCTACCGGGACCAGGCGGAGGCCGAGCGCTGGCGCGGACGCGACCCCCTCGAGCTGCTGCGCGCGGCGATGATCGAGGCCGGACACGCCGACGCGACCGACCTCGCCACCGTGGACGCCGAGGCAGCGAAGCGCGCCGAGGAGATCCGCGACGGGGTCGCGGAGGCCCCCGAGCCCGACGGCTCCGCGTTGTTCACCCACGTCTTCCGGGAGACCACCGAGGAGCTGGCCCGGCAGCACCGCACCTGGCAGGAAGAGGTCGAGCTGTGACCGAGCTGATCGAACACACCGACACGCCGGTCGTGACCCGGACGGTCGAGCTGTCCATGCAGCAGGCCATCAACCGGGCCCTGCGCGTGCTGCTGGAGGAGGACCCGGAGGTCCTGGTCTTCGGTGAGGACGTCGGAGCCCTGGGCGGTGTCTTCCGTGTCACGGACGGTCTCCAGAAGGAGTTCGGTGACCAGCGCGTCTTCGACACTCCGCTGGCGGAGTCGGCCATCATGGGCATGGCGGTCGGCCTGGCGATGAACGGCTGGCGGCCGGTCCCCGAGCTCCAGTTCGACGGCTTCGCGTATCCGGCCGTCGACCAGATCGTCAACCAGGTGGCGCGCATGAACTACCGCACCCGTGGCGCCGCCCCCATGCCGATCACCCTGCGCCTGCCGTCCTTCGGCGGCATCCAGGCCCCCGAGCACCACGGCGAGAGCCTGGAGGCGCTCTTCGCGCACACCCCCGGGCTCAAGGTCGTGGCCCCCTCCGACCCGGGTGAGGCCTACAGCCTGCTGCTCCAGTCCGTGCGTTCCGACGACCCGGTCGTGTTCATGGAGCCCAAGGCCCGCTACTGGGACCGTCGTCCGGTCCGCTTGAGCGAGCCCACCGACCCCATCGGCACCAGCCGGATCGTGCGTCCCGGAACCCACGCCACCCTCGTCGCCTGGGGCGCGATGGTGCACCGCTGCCTCCAGGTGGCCGAGCTGGCCGCCGAGGACGGAGTGGACCTGGAGGTCCTGGACCTGCGCTGGCTCAAGCCCATCGACGCCGCGGGGCTGGCCGCCTCGGTGGCCCGCACCAAGCGGGCCGTGGTCGTCCACGAGGCTCCGCTCACCGCCGGTCTCGGCGCGGAGGTGGCCGCGCTCGTCACCGAGAACTGCTTCCGTGAGCTCGCCGCCCCGGTCCAGCGCGTCACCGGATTCGACGTGCCCTACCCGGCCGGGCCGTTGGAGTCCCAGTACCTGCCGACGATCGACCGCGTGCTGCTCGCGGTCCAGCGAACCCTGGAGTACTAGCCCCCATGCCCGAAGAGAACATCACCTTCACCCTCCCCGACCTGGGTGAGGGCCTGGTCGAGGCGACCGTCCTGGAGTGGCAGGTCGCGGTCGGGGACACGATCGGCCGCAACGACCCGCTGGTCGAGGTCGAGACCACCAAGTCCGCCGTCGTCATCCCCTCGCCCAAGGCGGGGCGCGTGGTGGAACTGCACGCGGAGGAGGAGCAGGTGGTCCCGGTCGGGGACGCCCTGGTGACCTTCGCGGTGGAGGTCGAGGAAAAGGCGCCGCAGGCCGGGATCGTGGGACGTGTTCCCGAGGAGGACGCCACACCGCGGCGCCGGGTCCGGCTCAGGCCACCGACGAACTGACGCCGTTCCGGCGAGGGCCCGTTCGGATGTCGACACGAACAGAGCGATGATTCCGGTCATTCTGTTTATAGGAACATCTGAATGGGCCCTCGTTCGCTTCCAGCAAATCCCAACCCGGCACGAGAACGGAAAAGATTCATGAACGCGAATCTCGTCGGAGGCGTGACAATGCGTTATGCGGATTTGCCTCCGCAGGCGCCCGGCGATCACCTCCCGGTGCTTCTGCTGCACGGTTTCGGCACCAACTTCGAGATGAATTGGAGCGCCGCCGGATGGCCGCGCGCGCTCGACGCCGAGGGTCGCCGGGTGATCGGCCCCGACCTGCGCGGTCACGGGGCCAGCGACAAGCCCACCGACAGCGGGCTCTACCTGCCCGAACACTTCGTCAACGACCTCCTGGGGCTGCTCGACGACCTGGGCGTGGAGCGCGTCGACGTCGTCGGCTACTCCATGGGCTCCCGGCTCGCCTGGGAGCTCGCGCTCACCGCCCCCGAGCGGCTGCGGAGGGCGGTCCTGGGCGGGTTCGGTCCGGGCGACGCGCTGGCGGGCGTGGACGCCGCCGACCCGGGTGCGGGGGACACCCCCTTCGACCACGTGTACCGGACCGTCGCCGCGCTTCCGGGGAACGACACCGAGGCGCTCGCGGCCTGCGTCCGGGGCCAGGTCGCCCGCCCCTTCCAGGAGGAACCCCGTCCCGTCGGGGTCCCGATGCTCCTGGTCTCCGGTGCCAGGGACACCGTCGCGGAGGGCGCCGCCGGGCTCGCGGAGCGTTGCGGCGGGTCGTTCGTGGAGATCCCCGGGCGCGACCACGCCAATGCGGTCTCCTCGCGGGTCTTCAAGCAGGCGGCGGTGGGGTTCCTGGACGACTGAGTCCGTGCGTGTCCGAGTGGGTCAGTCCGGTCTAGACCGGGTGGGGTCGCACGGGGCTCCGACGGGGCGGTGTGACCACAGGTGAAGGTCACGACACGCGCGGTCGCACCGCCGGATTCCTCGGGGGAACCGGAGGTCAAAAACGGCGATTAGGCCGGAGGTTGCCCGGATCCGGTGTGCTCTTGGTAACTTCCCGGTAAGGCCCCGTTTCACTCTGCTCTCGCCTTCATAACAACTCCGTCCGTTGGTTAGAAGTACATTCGGCCAGCGGATATCGTCCGGCTGCAGAACTCAGGTCGGTCCCGCGCGGAATGCGGTCCGCTGAGAGGGCGAAGGGGAGACTTTCTAGTGAAGCGCAGCAACGCAGCCAAGTTCGCGGCGGTCGCCGCCGCGGGCGTGCTCGCACTCACCGCGTGCGACAACGCGGCCGACAACGGTGGTGGCGACGGTGGCGGCGACGGAGAGGTCTCCTCCGACCTCAAGGTCGGCCTGGCCTACGACGTGGGTGGTCGCGGTGACCGCTCCTTCAACGACTCCGCCTACCGCGGCCTGGAGCAGGCCGCTGAGGAACTGGGCGTCGAGACCAACGACTTCGAGCCCGCCGACGGCGAGGCCGAGTCCGCCAAGGAGGAGCGCCTGGCCACCATGGCGGAGGAGGGCTACGACGTCATCATCGCCGTGGGCTTCGCCTACGACGCCTCCGTCCAGGCCGTCGCCACCGAGTACCCCGAGGTCGACTTCGCGATCGTCGACTCCGAGATCGAGGACATCGACAACGTCACCAGCCTCGTCTTCGCCGAGGAGCAGGCCTCCTTCCTCGCCGGTGCCGCCGCCGCGCTGACCACCGAAGAGGACCACGTCGGCTTCGTCGGCGGTGTCGAGACCCCGCTGATCCGCAAGTTCGAGGCGGGCTACGTCGCGGGCGTCGCGCACGTCGACGAGGACATCGAGGTGGAGATCAACTACCTCAGCCAGCCGCCGGACTTCGCCGGCTTCAACGACCCCGCCCAGGGCCGTGAGGCCGCCCAGGCCCAGTACGACCGCGGCGCGGACGTCATCTACCATGCCGCCGGCGCCTCCGGCAACGGCATCCTCCAGTCCGCCGTGGACAACGACTTCACCTTCATCGGCGTCGACAGCGACCAGTACGAGAACGCCGAGGAGGAGCAGAAGCCGTACGTCCTGACCTCCGCCATCAAGCAGGTCGACGTGTCGGTCTTCGAGTTCATCCGCTCCGCCACCGAGGGCGACGTCGAGGCCGGGATCAAGCGCTTCGACCTCAGCGAGGGCGGCGTGGACTACACGCAGACCAACGAAGAGGCGATCGCCCCCGTCCAGGACGAGCTCGACGAGCTCAAGCAGCAGATCATCGACGGTGAGATCGAGGTTCCCAGCCAGCCGTAACGGCTCCGGGACACTCCACGGAGCGGGCACCGGGCCCGCACCGTGACACGAAGGAACACGGAGCCGGAGGGGCCAGCCCCCTTCGGCTCCGCCCGGTAGCCGCACCGCGACGAAGGCGTCCCGGCCGTGGCCGATCCCAGGCCCGTCCGCGCCCCGCCGCACATTCCCACAGAGGAGTCTGATGAGCAGCACGCCATCGGGCGGCGGGTCGAACGAACCCGCCGCCGTTGAGCTGCGCGGGATCACGAAGCGTTTTCCCGGCGTCGTGGCCAACCACGACATCGACATCACCGTGGCTCCCGGTACCGTGCACGCCATCGTCGGCGAGAACGGGGCGGGCAAGTCCACGCTGATGAAGACCCTGTACGGCATGCACCGGCCGGACGAGGGCACCATCCACATCCGTGGCCAGGAGGTGCGCTTCCACTCGCCCTCCGACGCCATCAGGCACGGCATCGGCATGGTCCACCAGCACTTCATGCTGGCCGACAACCTCACCGTCCTGGAGAACGTGGTCCTGGGTGCCGAGCGCAGGCACGGCATCGGCCGGAAGGCCCGGGCCCGCATCCAGGAGCTGTCCGCCCAGTACGGGCTCGGCGTCGACCCCGACCGCCTCATGGAGGACCTGGGCGTCGGCGACCGCCAGCGCGTGGAGATCCTCAAGGTCCTCTACCGGGGCGCCCGGACCATCATCCTGGACGAGCCCACCGCCGTGCTGGTGCCGCAGGAGGTCGACGAACTCTTCGACAACCTGCGCGTGCTCAAGCGCGAGGGCCTGACGGTCATCTTCATCTCGCACAAGCTCGACGAGGTCCTGTCGGTCGCGGACGACATCACGGTGATCCGTCGCGGCACGACGGTGGCCACCGCCGACCCGCGCACGACCACGGCCCGCCAGCTCGCCACACTCATGGTCGGCGGCGAACTGCCCGTGCCCGAGCTGCGCGAGTCCACCGTCACCGACAAGGTCGTGCTCGCCCTGGCCGGGGTCACCCTGCTCTCGGCCGAGGGCCGGCCCGTCGTCGACGACGTCACCCTGGACATCCGCGAGGGCGAGATCGTCGGCATCGCCGGGGTCGAGGGCAACGGCCAGTCCGAGCTCATCGAGGCCATCATGGGGATGCGCCGGGCCAGCTCCGGCACCATCACCCTCGAAGAGCACGACATCACCCACTGGTCCACGCTGCGCATCCGCGAGGCCGGGGTCGGCTACATCCCCGAGGACCGCCACCGGCACGGTGTCCTGCTGGACTCCCCGCTCTGGGAGAACCGCGTCCTCGGCCACCAGACCCGGGCACCCAGCGTCAACGGCCCCTG
Organism: Nocardiopsis eucommiae; assembly: GCF_965344335.1. Classification (NCBI taxonomy): domain Bacteria; kingdom Bacillati; phylum Actinomycetota; class Actinomycetes; order Streptosporangiales; family Nocardiopsidaceae; genus Nocardiopsis; species Nocardiopsis eucommiae. Next base: position 147,255 of record NZ_CBDRIY010000008.1, on the reverse strand, counting down.
GATCAACCGGCCCGGAGCCCGTGCCGACTCCGAGCGGATCGTCGCCGAGTACGACGTCCGCACCCCCAACATCGACGTCGTCGCCGACGCGCTGTCCGGGGGCAACCAGCAGAAGTTCATCATCGGCCGGGAGATGAGCGGGAACCCCCGGTTCCTGGTCGCCGCCCACCCGACCCGAGGCGTGGACGTCGGCGCGCAGTCGGCCATCTGGGAGCAGCTGCGCGAGGCCCGCGCCGCCGGGCTGGCCGTGCTGCTGATCTCCGCCGACCTCGACGAGCTCATCGGCATGTCCGACACACTCCACGTCATCCTCCGCGGCCGCCTGGTCGCGGAGGCCGACCCGACCAGCGTCACCCCCGAGCAGCTCGGCTCCGCCATGACCGGCGCCGGACTGGACGGCGCGGGCGCGCACACAGAAGGTGACAGCGGTGCTGAGGGCACCCACAGCAACGAGAGCGAGGACGGCGCATGAGTGACCCCGTACGCCGGACCGTCGCGACACCGGTCGTGATCCTCCTGGCGGTCCTCCTGGGCGGCGGGGCCACCGTCGTCCTGGACCTGTTCCTGCTGTGGTGGGCCGCGCTCATCATCGGCGTCGTCCTCGCCTTCTCCCTCGTGGCCGTCCTGGCCCCGATGACCCCCGACCGGAACCGGGTGGGCTCCGACGGGACCAAGGAGGAGGGCACACCCCTCCACCGGATCCTCGTCGTCCCGATGGCCCTGGTGCTCTCGGTCGCGGGCGGCCTGGTCGCCGCATGGATGTTCGACCTCTCGCTGATCGATTCCGTCGCCGCCGCGCTGGGCGCCGTGGTCGGCTCGCTGCTCGCGTTCGTGCTCTTCCACCGCCTCTCCGCGATGATGGCGCTGTCCTTCGCCGCCGTGCTGACGGCGGGCGTGATCGCGATCGGCGTCACCGCCGCGGTCCTGTACTTCAGCGGCATCGCGCCGCTGCCCACCTTCGAGCGGATGCTGGAGTACGGCACCCGGCCCAACAGCCTGGTGCAGATCATCAACGACAGCACCACGTACTACCTGGCCGCCGTGGCCGTGGCGATCGGCTTCAAGATGAAGCTGTTCAACATCGGCGTGGACGGCCAGTACCGGCTCGCCGCGCTGCTGGCGGCCGCTGTCGGCGGCTACCTGGTGCTGCCCCCGGTGCTCAGCCAGTTCGTCGTCATCCTCACCGCCGTCGTGGTCGGCGGCGTGTGGGCGGGCATCGCGGGCTACCTCAAGGTGGCCCGGGGCGTGTCCGAGGTGATCTCCACGATCATGCTCAACGCGATCGCCACCGGCATCACCGCCTACCTGCTGAGCGAGGGCCGCCTCGCGGTCGAGATCAGCACCAACAACATCGGCACCCCGCCGATCCCCGAGTCCGGCTGGGTCCCCGGCATCCCGGCGACCTTCCTCGGCTCGGACCGGGAGATCTACGGTCTGATCCTGCTGTCCGTCGCGGTGGGCATCGGGTACTGGATCATGCTCAACCGCACACGGTTCGGCTTCGAACTGCGGGCCACCGGCCAGTCGCAGTCGGCGGCCGAGGCCAGCGGTGTGAACGTGCGGAAGATGGTCTTCCTGTCCATGCTCTTCTCGGGCATGGTCGCCGGTCTGGTGGGTCTGCCGCAGCTGCTCGGCAACTCCCACTACTACGCCCTGGACTTCCCGACGGGGATCGGCTTCATCGGCATCGCGATCGCGCTGCTGGGACGCAACCACCCCGTGGGCATCGTCTTCGCCTCCCTGTTCTGGGCCTTCCTGACCCAGGCGGCGGGCATCCTGCCCTTCGACGGCATCCCGCAGGAGATCGCCGTCATCGCCCAGGCCACGATCGTCCTCACGGTCGTCGTGGTCTACGAGGTCGTGCACCGCTGGGGCCGCCGCTACCAGCAGCAGCAGATCGGCAGGCAGCTCGGCCGCACGACCGAGTCCACCCCGGAGCCCGCCGCCGTGTCCGACGGCGGCGCCTCCGACGGTCCCGTAACCGACGGCACCGACGGCACCGACGACAAGCGCGGCGGGGAGGCACAGTGAGCCAGGAACTCAACGTGATGGAGCCGGTGAACAGGGCGTCCCGGCCCCGGGGATGGTCGCGCTGGCGCGGCCTCACCCTGCTCATGGCGGTCTTCGTGTCGCTGGCGGGCCTGCGGGTCATCACCGGCCAGGACATGCTGACCGACGCGGGCACCGTCCGCACCACGCTGACCTTCGCGGTCCCGATCGGTCTGGCCGCCCTCGGCGGTCTGTGGGCCGAGCGCGCGGGCATCATCAACATCGGTCTCGAAGGCATGATGATCTTCGGGACGTGGTTCGGCGCCTACTTCGCGTGGAGCTTCAACGACCCGTGGATCGGCCTGCTGGCCGGAACCCTGGGCGGCATGCTCGGCGGCCTGGTCCACGCGGTGGCCACCGTGACCTTCGCGGTGGACCACATCGTGTCCGGTGTGGCGATCAACATCCTCGCCCTGGGCGCCATGCGCTACCTGTCGATCCTGGTCTACTCCGACATCCCCGGAGCCGGCGCGGCCCAGTCCCCGTCCGCCCCGTCGTTCCCGACCCTGAACCTGCCGTGGTTGCCGGAGGCGCTCGCGCCGGTCGCGCAGAGCGGCATCTTCCTGGTCAGCGACCTGGCGGCGCTGGTCATCGGCCTCACCACCCGCATGTCGGCGCTGACCCTCATCGCCATCCTGCTGGTCCCGATCAGCTACCTGGTGCTGTGGAAGACCACCTTCGGCCTGCGGCTGCGCTCGGTCGGTGAGAACCCCGACGCCGCCGAGTCCCTCGGTGTGCCGGTGTACACGCTCAAGTACGTCGCCGTGGTCATCTCCGGTGGTCTGGCCGGTATGGGCGGCGTGTTCCTCGCGATCGTCGCCTCCCAGATCTACCAGGAGGGGCAGACTGGCGGCCGGGGCTACATCGGTCTGGCCGCGATGATCTTCGGCAACTGGCGCCCCGGCGGTCTGGCCATGGGCGCCACCCTGTTCGGCTACACCGACGCGCTCCAGCTGCGCGGGGGCGGAGCGGCCATCCACGCACTGCTGCTGCTCCTGGCCGTGGTCCTGCTCGTGGTGGCCGTGTGGCAGGTGCGCAAGGACCGCAAGGGCATCGCCGTGGCGGGTGTCCTCGCCGCGATCGTCCTGCTCTTCTGGTACTTCAGCACCGACTCGCTGCCGCGTGAGCTGGCGACCTACAGCCCGCACATCGCGACGCTGCTGGTGCTCTCGCTGGCCTCGCAACGGCTGCGGGCACCCGCCGGGATCGGAAAACAGTGGAGGGCGAGCAGGTCATGACCGCACGGGAAGTGGACTGGGAGGCCCTGCGCGAGGCCGCCCGGGAGGCCATGGGCCACGCCTACGCGCCGTACTCGAAGTACCCGGTGGGCGCGGCGGCGCTGGTCGACGACGGCCGGGTGGTGAGCGGCTGCAACGTGGAGAACGCCTCCTACGGTGTGGGCCTGTGCGCCGAGTGCGGGCTCGTCAGCGCCCTGCACGCCTCCGGTGGCGGCCGACTGGTCGCCTTCGCCTGCGTGGACGGCCAGGGGCGGACCCTGATGCCGTGCGGGCGCTGTCGCCAGCTCCTGTACGAACACGGCGGGCCGGACCTGCTGGTGGACACGCCCGAGGGCATCCTGCCCATGGAACGCGTGCTGCCCCAGGCCTTCGGACCGCACAACCTCGCCTGACCGGCGGAGCACCAACGGTCGTCTCCCCGGCCGCCGACCCACGGCGGCCGGGGAGACGTCTTTGCGCACCACCTCTTCACGACACGGAAGGAACATGACATGGACGTCATCGAGATCATCCGCGCCAAACGAGACGGGGGACGCCTGACCCCGGAACAGATCGACTGGGTGATCGGGGCCTACACCGGTGGCGAGGTGGCCGAGGAGCAGATGGCGGCGCTGGCGATGGCGATCTTCCTGCGCGGCATGGACCGCGCGGAGGTGAGCCGCTGGACCGAGGCGATGCTCTCCTCGGGTGACCGCCTGGACTTCACCGACCTGGACCGGCCCACCACGGACAAGCACTCCACCGGAGGAGTGGGCGACAAAATCACCCTTCCGCTCACCCCCACCGTGGCGGCCTGCGGGGCGGCCGTCCCGCAGCTGTCCGGGCGCGGGCTCGGGCACACCGGCGGCACCCTCGACAAGCTGGAGTCCATCCCCGGGTGGCGGGCGTCGCTGTCCACCGACGAGATGCGGCGGGTCATCACCGACACCGGCGGGGTGATCTGCGCGGCCGGAAGCGGACTGGCACCCGCCGACCGCAGGCTGTACGCCCTGCGCGACGTCACCGGCACGGTGGAGTCCATCCCGCTGATCGCCGCCTCCATCATGAGCAAGAAGCTCGCGGAGGGCACGGCCGCGCTGGTGCTGGACGTCAAGGTGGGTTCGGGCGCGTTCATGAAGGACGCCGACTCCGCCCGCGAGCTGGCCCGGACGATGGTGGACATCGGCAACGACCACGGTGTCCGCACGGTCGCCCTGCTCACCGACATGGCCACGCCCCTGGGCCGCCAGGTCGGCAACGCGCTGGAGGTCGCGGAGTCGGTGGAGGTGCTCTCGGGCGGCGGCCCCGCCGACGTCGTGGAGCTCACGGTGGCGCTGGCCCGCGAGATGCTCCTCGCGGCGGGCATGACGCCCGGGGAGAACGGGGTGAAGGACCCCGCCGACGCGCTGCGCGACGGCAGCGCGCTGGAGTCCTGGAAGGCGCTGGTGCGCGCCCAGGGCGGGGACCCGGACGCGGCGCTGCCGGTGGCGGCCGAACGCCGTACGGTCCTGGCTCCGACCAGCGGTGTGGTCACGCGGCTGGACGCCTACCAGGTGGGCCTGGCCGCGTGGCGTCTGGGCGCGGGCCGGGCCCGCAAGGAGGACGCGGTCTCGTTCGGCGCGGGGGTCACCCTGCACGCCAAGCCGGGCGAGGAGGTCTCGGCGGGTGAACCGCTGTTCACCCTGCACGCGGACGAGCCCGAACGCTTCGACCGCGCCGCCCGGGCGCTGGAGGGCGCCCTCGACATCGGCGGCGCGGCCGAGCGGACGGCGAACCCCCTGGTCATCGACCGGGTCTCCTGACCCCTAGTTGGGCATCGGCGGCATCATCTGCTGCGGGGCGGCGTCCGGCACCAGCAGGAACGCGGCGGCGGCGACGAGGACGAACAGGAAACCGACCACCGTCGTCGCCGTGGCGGACCAGCGCGCCCACGGGCTGGTTCCCCGGTTGAGCAGGGCCAGGGCCAGGGTGGAGGCGAGCACGGTGAGCAGTGACACCGCGCCGCCCATCCACAGCTGGGCCTCGATGGAGCGGATCTGGCCGCCCTCGATGGGCTGGCCACCGAGCATGATCATGCTGGTGAGGAGCTCCAGCAGCTGGCTGGAGAAGATGGTGACGGCGAGCAGGGCCAGGCCCACGATGCTCAGGGTCTCGCTGGAGAAGGCGCCGCCGGGGCGGGGCTCGGTCTCGGTGACCTCGAACTCGTGGTCGTCGGCGGCCTCCTCCTCGGCGGCCTCACCCTCCGGGGCGTCGGGCTCGGCGGTGCGCGCCGTGCCGGAGGCCTCGGCGGGGTACCCCGGCTCGAACTTCGGCTGCGGCGAGCCCCCGCCGGTGCTCGTGGTGTTCTCGGGCTTGTCGTTGTCTTCCGGTGCGGTACTCACGCGGCCAACGTACCCGCGTATCGGGATAAGCGGGACCTAAGAATCACCTGCTCAGGCAAGGGATACCGCCAATTTCCGGTCAGGCGGCGGAGGTCGGTGCGGTCAGTAGCACGTACGACAGCACGGTCAGTACGACGAACAGGAGCCCGACCAGCACGGTGGCGGCGGAGAGGGCGCGCACCCACGGGCTGGTCTCCGGTCCGGAGCGGAACAGCGCGGCGGCCGAGCACAGGACGGCCAGCGCCGAGAACAGTCCGGCGCCGGTGAGCTCACCCTGGACCGCCGGGCCGAGGGTGCCCTCGGCGCCGATGAGGGTCTGCGTGTTGAAGATCCCGATCAGCTGGGTGGACAGCAGGGTGGTGGCCAGCATGAGGAGCCCGGTCACGCTGAGGGTCCCGGGACCGAACAGGGGAGCGCGGCGCGGCGCGTGCTGGCCCTCCAGGAACGCCTCGGAGGCGGGTGAGGACACCGCGGCGGCGGGGGTCTCGGGGGTGGGCTCGGACCCGGGCGTCTCGGTGGACTCGTCGGGGGAGGTGGGGGACGTGGTGTCTTCTGAGGAGGTACTCACGCGCGCCAAAATACCCCGCGTCCGTCCCGTTTCGCGGCACCGTAACCGGTTGACTGCGGCCGGTTCCGGCCATTTCGCCCGAGGTCGTCGTTCAGGGGAAAAACAATCACGGGTGCTTGTTCTTTTCTGTGTCCGGTGTCACCCTCTTTCCCATGACCGCTACAGCAGCCCCCTCCCTGTGGATCGGGAACGCCTCGGGCTTCTACGGTGACCGCCTCGCCGCCGTCCACGAGATGCTCACCGAAGGCCCCGTCGACGTGCTCACCGGCGACTACCTGGCCGAACTCACGATGGCCATCCTCGGTCGCGACCAGCTGGCCGACCCGAGCAGGGGTTACGCCCGCACCTTCCTGCGGCAGATGCGTGCGTGCCTGGCCACCGTCATGGAACGCCGGGTCCGCGTGGTCACCAACGCGGGCGGCCTCAACCCCCGGGGCCTGGCCGACCGCCTCACCGAACTGGCGGAGGGTCTCGGCTTCGAGCCCCGTATCGCCTGCGTCACCGGGGACGACCTGCTGCACCGGGCCGAGGAACTCGACCTCGGCACCCCCCTCACAGCCAACGCCTACCTGGGCGCCTTCGGGATCGCCCGGTGCCTGGACGCCGGGGCGGACATCGTCGTCACCGGCCGCGTCACCGACGCCTCCCTGGCGGTGGGCCCCGCCATCTCCCACTTCGGCTGGACCCGGGACGACCTCGACGCCCTCGCCGGAGCGACCGCCGCGGGACACGTCATCGAGTGCGGAGCCCAGGCCACGGGCGGCAACTACGCCCTGCCGCGCGAGCTCGCCGGACGCGACCTGGACCACCCCGGGTTCCCGATCGCGGAGATCTCCGCCGACGGCACCTCGGTGATCACCAAGCACCCGGGTTCCGGCGGCGCGGTCACCGTGGGCACCGTCACCGCGCAGCTCGTCTACGAGATCCGGGGCGCCCGCTACCCCGGCCCCGACGTCACCACCCGCCTGGACACCGTCCGGCTCGACCAGGAGGCCGAGGACCGGGTACGGATCAGCGGGGTCACCGGGGAGGCCCCGCCGCCCGAGCTCAGGGTCGGCCTCACCGGGATCAGCGGCTTCCGCAACGAGGTCGAGTTCCTCGTCACCGGACTGGACGCGGAGGACAAGGCCGCCCGGGCCGAGCGCCAGATGCGCGCCGCACTGGCCAGGGGCGGCCCCGCCGACCTCCGGTTCGCGTTCGTTCCGGCCCGCGATCCCCACGGTGACACCCAGGACGACGCCACCGCCCGGCTGCGCGTGGTCGCCCGCGACCACGACCCCGCCGTCATCGGGCGCCGCTTCGGTGCCGCCGCGGTGGAACTGGCGCTCGCCAGCTACGCCGGGTTCCACATCACCGCGCCGCCCCGCGACGCCCGCCCGGACGGGGTCACCGTCTCCCACGCGCTGGTCCCGGCGGCCGAGGTCGAGCACACCGTCATCACCCCGGACGGGGAGCGGGAACACGTCCCGCACCCCGAGCGCACCAGAGCACTCACGGAGGTCCCCGAACCCCCGCTCCCCGAACCCCTGCCCGAGGGGCCGACCCGCGTCGCCCCCCTGGGCCTGGTACTGGGCGCGCGCAGCGGCGACAAGGGCGCTGACGCCAACGTGGGCGTGTGGGCCACCTCCGACGAGGGCTGGCGCTGGCTGGCCCACACCCTCACCGCCGACACCCTGCGCGAGCTCCTGCCCGAGACCGCCGACCTCCGGGTCACCCGCCACCTGCTGCCCCGACTACGGGCCGCCAACTTCTGGATCGAGGGGATCCTCGCCACCGGCTCCGCCCGCCGCGAGGGACTGGACCCCCAGGCCAAGGGGCTCGGTGAGTGGCTGCGCGCCCGCCGTCTGCCCGTCCCCGCGTCCCTGCTGCCCGAGACCCCGCTGCCCCAGACCCCGCGACACGAGGAGGGCCCGTGAGCGTCCTGACCTCCGGACTCGACACCCGGAGCCCGGCCTACGCCGAGGCCAGGGAGTCCATGCTCGCCAAACTCACCGAGCTCGACACCGAACACGCCAAGGCCCTGGCCGGGGGCGGTGAACGCTACGTGGAGCGGCACCGTGCCCGGGGCGGACTGCTGGCCCGGGAACGGATCGAACTCCTCCTGGACGAGGGCAGCCCCTTCCTCGAACTGTCCCCGCTGGCCGCGTGGGGGAGCGACTTCCACGTGGGCGCCAGCGTGGTCACCGGGGTGGGCGTGGTCTCGGGCGTCGAGTGCGTGATCGTCGCCAACGACCCCACCGTGCGCGGCGGCTCCAGCAACCCCTGGTCCCTGCGCAAGTCGCAGCGGGCCGGGGAGATCGCGGAACGCAACCGGATGCCCATGATCAGCCTCGTGGAGTCCGGCGGCGCCGACCTGCCCACGCAGAAGGAGATCTTCATCCCCGGCGGCGGCACCTTCCGCCACCTCACCCAGCTGTCCGCCGCGGGGATCCCCACCATCGCCCTGGTCTTCGGCAACTCCACAGCGGGTGGGGCCTACGTCCCCGGCATGAGCGACCACGTGGTCATGGTCCGGGACCGCTCCAAGGTCTTCCTCGGCGGTCCACCGCTGGTCAAGGCGGCCACCGGCGAGGAGAGCGACGACGAGTCCCTGGGCGGCGCCCGCATGCACGCCGAGGTCTCCGGCCTCGCCGACCACCTGGCCGAGGACGAGCACGACGCGATCCGGCTCGGCCGCCGAATCGTGGCCCGCCTCAACCACGTCAAGGCCGGACCCGTCCCCGCCCGCGAGGTCCGCGAACCCCTGCTGCCCGCCGAGGAGCTCCTGGGGATCATGCCGCCCGACCTCAAGGTCCCGGTGGACCCGCGCGAGGTCATCGCGCGCGTGGTGGACGGCTCGGAGTTCGACGAGTTCAAACCGTCCTACGGCCCCGGCCTGGTCACCGGCTGGGCCACCCTGCACGGGTACCCGGTCGGCCTCCTGGCCAACGACAACGGCGTGCTGTTCAGCGCCGAGGCGCAGAAGGCCACCCAGTTCATCCAGCTCGCCAACCGCTCCCACACACCGCTGGTCTTCCTGCACAACACCACCGGCTACATGGTCGGTGCCGAGTACGAGCAGGGCGGGATCATCAAGCACGGCTCGATGATGATCAACGCCGTCTCCAACAGCACCGTCCCGCACTTCTCCGTGCTCATCGGCGCCTCCTACGGCGCCGGGCACTACGGCATGTGCGGCCGCGCCTACGACCCCCGCTTCCTCTTCTCCTGGCCCAGCGCGCGCTCCGCCGTCATGGGGCCCAAGCAGCTGGCCGAGGTCGTCTCGATCGTCTCGCGCGCCTCCGCCGCCAAGAAGGGCCAGCCCTACGACGACGACCAGGACGCCGCGATGCGGGAGCTGATCGAGCACCAGATCGAGGCCGAGTCCCTGCCGACGTTCCTGTCCGGACGGGTCTACGACGACGGCGTCATCGATCCCCGCGACACCCGCACCGTCCTCGGGCTGTGCCTGTCCTTCGCCAGCAACGCACCGGTACGCGGCACCGACCGCTTCGGTGTCTTCCGAATGTGAGAAGGGGAAGGACCATGACCCCCACCCGACCCATCAACACACTGCTCGTCGCCAACCGGGGCGAGATCGCCCGCCGGATCCTCCGCACCTGCCGCACCCTGGGCGTGGCCACCGTCGCCGTGCACGCCCCCGGCGAGGAGGACGCCCCCCACGTGCGTGAGGCCGACACCGCCGTGCGCCTGCCCGTCCCCGAGGGGCGCGGACCCGTCGACGCCTACCTCGACTCCGACGCGCTCGTGGCCGCCGCCCGCTCCGCCGGGGCCGACGCGGTCCACCCGGGCTACGGCTTCCTCTCCGAGAACGCCGCCTTCGCGCGCGCCGTCGTCGACGCCGGACTGACCTGGGTCGGGCCCGGCGCCGAGGCGGTCGAGCAGATGGGGTCCAAGACCCTCGCCAAGAAGGTCGCGCGCGACGCCGGGGTGCCGGTCGCGGACGCCCTCGACCCCGCCGACGTCCGCGCCGAACACCTCCCCGTCCTGGTCAAGGCGGTGTCCGGGGGCGGCGGACGCGGCATGCGCGTGGTCCGCGACCTCGACGCCCTCGCCTTCGAGGCCGAGACCGCCCGTGCCGAGGCCGCCTCCGCCTTCGGTGACCCCACGGTGTTCTGCGAGCCCTACGTGGAACGCGGGCGCCACGTGGAGGTGCAGATCCTCGCGGACCACCACGGCACCGTCTGGGCGCTGGGCGAGCGCGACTGCTCCGCGCAGCGCCGCCACCAGAAGGTCCTGGAGGAAGCGCCCGCGCCCGGGCTGCCCGAGGAGACCCGCCAACGCCTGCACCGCGCCGCCCGCGACCTCGCCGCCGCCATCGGCTACACGGGGGCCGGAACGGCCGAGTTCCTGGTCCCGGTCACGGACGGTGGAACGGGGGAACCGGTCTTCCTGGAGATGAACACCCGCCTCCAGGTGGAGCACCCCGTCACCGAGTGCGTCACCGGCCTCGACCTGGTGGAGTGGCAGCTGCGGATCGCCGAGGGCGAGCCCCTGCCCGACACCGGGCCGCCCGCCCCGCGCGGCCACGCCGTGGAGGCCCGCCTGTACGCCGAGGACCCGCGCGACGGCTGGCGGCCCCGCACCGGCACGCTGCACGCCTTCGACGTCCCCGCCGACGTCTCCTTCGCGCCGCTCACCGCACCCGGGGTGCGCCTGGACCACGGGGTGGAGGCGGGCGACACCGTCGGCACCGACTTCGACCCCATGCTCGCCAAGGTCATCGCCTACGGCCGCGACCGCCGCGACGCCCTGCGCCGCCTGTCCGCCGCCCTCGCCCACGCCCGCCTGCACGGGGTGGGCACCAACCGGGACCTGCTCGTGCGGGCCCTGCGCCACCCGGACCTCGCGGACGCCGAGCGGCGGCCCGAACGCCTCCACACCGGCCTCCTCACCGGCGACCGCCTCGCCGAGCTCGCCCGGCCCCTCGCGGACGACGACACCGAGGACCTCGCCGCTCTCGCCGCGTCCCTGGCCTCGGTCGAGGGCTCCCGGGGGAGCGGCGTCCTGCCTCCGGGTGTCCCGGCCGGGTGGCGGAACCTGCCCTCGGCGCCGCACCGGCGGCGCCACACCACACCCGACGGCCGCGAGACCACCTCCGCCTTCCGCTCCGTGCGCGGGACCCACCTGCCCGAGCGGGACGGGGTCCGGGTGCTCTCGGCCACGGCGGATCACGTGGTGCTGGAGGTGGACGGACTCCGGCGGGCCTTCGACGTGTACGGGCCGCGCCCCGGCGACACGGACGTCCACGTCGAATCCGCTCTGGGCGCGGTCACCCTCACCCCCGTCGACCCACTCCCCGCACCCGTGCCCACCGTCGACCCCGGCGCCCTGCCCGCGCCCCTGCCCGGCACCGTCACCGCCGTGGACGTCGCGGTGGGGGACCGGGTCCGCGAGGGGCAGACCCTGCTGCGCATGGAGGCGATGAAGATGGAGCACCGCGTCACCGCTCCCGCCGACGGAACCGTCCGGGAACTGCCCGTCGGCGCGGGGGACCGGGTCCCGGCCGGGGCCCCACTGGCCGTCCTCGACCACACCGACAACGAAGGGCCTGATCAGTGACTGGTGCCATGACCTTCAACGAACCGCCCGAGCGCGTCGAGCTCCGTGCCGCCGTCTCCGACCTCGCCGCCAAGTACGGTTCCGAGTACTACCGGGCCAGGGCCAGGGAGGGCGCCTACCTCACCGAGCTCTGGAAGGAGGCGGGCGGGCTCGGCTACCTCGGCGTGAACATCCCCGAGGAGCACGGGGGCGGGGGCGGCGGCATCGGTGACCTCGCCGCCGTCCTGGAGGAGTTCAGCGCGGCGGGCTGCCCGACCCTGATGATGGTGGTCTCCCCGGCGATCTGCGGAACCGTGCTCTCCCGCTTCGGTACCCCCGAACAGCGCGACCGGTGGTTGCCCGGGCTGGCCAGCGGTGCGTCCATCATGGCCTTCGCCATCACCGAACCCGACGCCGGGTCCAACTCCCACCGCATCACCACCACCGCGCGCCGCGAGGGCGACGGATGGGTGCTCAACGGACAGAAGACCTTCATCTCCGGGGTGGACGTCGCGGACGCCGTCCTCGTGGTCGGGCGGATCCAGGACGAGGACACCGGTCGCCTCTCGGCCGCCCTGTTCGTCGTCCCCACCGGTACCCCCGGGTTCACGGCACAGCGCATCGAGATGGACCTGGTCAGCCCCGACCACCAGTTCCAGCTGTTCCTGGACGACGTCCGGCTGCCCGCCGACGCCCTGGTCGGTGACCCCGAGGCCGGGCTCCTCCAGCTCTTCGCCGGGCTCAACCCCGAACGCATCATGGCCGCCTCCCTGGCCACGGGGAGCGCCCGCCACGCCCTCGACAAGGCCGTCGCCTACGCCAAGGAACGGACCGTGTGGCGGGACCGGCCCATCGGCTCGCACCAGGGACTGGCCCACCCGCTGGCTCAGGTGAAGATCGAGATGGAGCAGGCCCGCCTGATGACCCAGCACGCGGCGCTCCGCTACGATTCCGGCGACGACGCGGGTGCCGGGGAGGCCGCCAACATGGCCAAGTACGCCGCCGCCGAGGCCTGCGTGCGGTCCGTGGACCAGGCCGTGCAGACCCTCGGCGGCAACGGTCTGGCCAGCGGCTACGGCCTGGGGTCGGCGATCGCCGCCGCCCGGTTGGCCCGGATCGCCCCGGTGAGCCGGGAGATGGTCCTCAACTACGTGGCCCAGCAGTCCCTCGGGCTGCCCAAGTCGTACTGACACGGAGAGAAGGGGTGCGCGGTGGGCGCGGCGTCCGACCGGGAGCCGAGACAGGAACGCAGCCGGGCCACGCGGGCCCGGCTACTCGGCGCCGCCGTGGAGTGCCTGGCCGAACGCGGCGTGGCCGGGGCCACCGTGGGCGCGGTCGCCCACCGCGCGGGGGTGTCCCGGGGCGCCGCGCAGCACCACTTCCCCACCCGTGAGGACCTGCTGCTCGCCGCGTTGCGGCACATGGTGGACGTGCGCGGTGCCGAACTGCGCCGTCGCGCCGAGGCGGTCCCGGAGGGCCCGGGCCGTACCGAGGCCGTCGTGCAGATGGTGGTGGACGCCTTCAACGGGACCGGCTTCGACGCCGCCCTCCAACTGTGGGCCGGGGCCGCGAGCGACCCCGCGCTGCGCGCCCGCGTCATCCCCCTGGAGGAACAGGTGGGGCGGGAGGTGCACCGCGCGGCCGTGGAGCTGCTGGGCGCCGACGAGTCCGTGCCCGGGACCCGGGAGGCGGTGCAGGCCACCCTGGACCTCGCCCGGGGGCTGGGCCTGGCCAGCCTCCTCACCGACGACGGCCCCCGTCGACGCCGTGTCGTCCGCCAGTGGGCGGCCATGCTCGACCACGCCCTGGGAGCCGGACGGTAGTTTCGGTGGGTGACCGCCTACCGGCCCGGCGTGGTGGGCGATTATGATCGAAGTGGTCGGTCGGGGGACCGACCCGACAGTTCCTCACAACAGTTCTGCGGACAGGGCGGTGGACCGGTGGGTGCGGATGCGGTCAGGGACCTTCCCGGCCTGGCCAAACGGGCGGTGGACGCGTTCACGGAGAGCGCCGCACGGGGCAGGGACCGCGACGCCCTCATGGACACCGCGTTCGCGCGGCTCTTCGACCTCTACCAGGCCACGACCGAGGCCGAACGCGGCTCTCCGGCCGGACGAGGGTTCAACGCGGCCCTCGCCGACCTCCTGGTGAGCGGCAACAACCCGGTCCGACTCAGCCTCTACGTGGTGCGCAGCCAGACCGCCGCCGACAACGGTCGGCACGAGGGTTACCGTCCGGCCTGCTGGCGCCGCTCCATGATCCAGATCCTCGGTGACGCGTTCGTGCCGCTGGAGAGTTTCCTGCGGCCCGTCGACCTCGACGCCCTCCCGCGTATCGACGACGCCCTGGAGGCGGTGGCGGCCGACGCCAGCCCCGCCACCGTCGAGGCGGTCCCGGCCTGGGTGCCGGAGACGCACTGGTGGTGGTGGGAGCCGGCCCGTCAGCGGGGTGAGGAGACCCCCTCCCACACCCGCGCGGACAGCGGCACCCTGGACGCCGTCACCGACTGACCGGCGGTTCGCGCACGGAGTCGAACCCGCCCCGGGCCGGTACCAGGTGGACCTCTCCGTGCCGTGCGGTGTCCACCGTCTCCTGGAGGTGGAGCATCAGCAGGGCGAAGGCCTCCACCAGGCCGCCGTCGCGCCGGGTGCCGAACGCGGTCACCGCGTCCTCGACCAGGTCCCGCAGCCGTGCGGCCAGCGTGGGCGGGTCCAGGTGCAGGAGCATCGGCTCCTCCAGTTCGCGGCCCTGGAAGCAGTTGATCCGGATACCGCGCTCCCCGGGCAGGACCTCGGCCCGGGCGGCGGCGCGGTAGGTGACCGGGGCGCCGATCCCGCAGGGCCGCACGGTCGTCTCGGTGCCCTCGGTGAGCTCGCTGACCAGCCAGTCCCACGTCCTGCTCTCGTCCATGCCCCCATGGTCACCCGTGGTGGGGCGGTGGCGCCAGAGGCGGGCGGGCACTGTCTCAGCGCACCCCCCTGATCCCCCAGACGGTCGCCGCGCCCAGGAGGGAGACGAGCCCGCAGATCGTGTACAGCACCGGGTAGCCGCCCAGGTGCACGACGACGGGACCGGCGAGGGCGGGGGCGATGACCTGCGGACCCGTGCTGGCGACGTTGACGATGCCCAGATCCTTCGCGCGGCCCTCGGCCGCCGGTAGCACCTCGGTGACCAGCGCGCCGTCCACGGACAGGAAGACGCCGAACCCCACCCCCAGGACCACGGCGCAGAGGACCACCGTCGTCCAGGTGGGCGCGAGGGCCAGCCCGAAGGCGGGCAGGCCCATCAGCACCCCGGCCAGCGCCACCATGCCGCGCCGCCTCCCGATCCGGTCGGAGACCACGCCCGCGACCACGGTGGTGGCCACGACCGCCGCCGTGTAGACGAGGATCAGCGTGAGCAGCCCGTCCGAGGCGGAGGAGCCGGGGAACAGGTCCTCGTACCCGACGGCGTCGCGCAGGAAGTAGAGCAGGTAGAGGACGAACATCGCGTTGCCGGTGCCGATGAGGAACCGGGTGAGGAAGGCCCAGGCGAAGTCGGGGTGCCTCCGGGGCGACACCCACATGCTCCGGGCGAGGTCGCGCCAGGGCGGTCGGTGCTCCCGGGGCAGGGGAGGGTCGGGGGACAGGAGCGCGAAGGGCAGGGCGCAGGCGAGGGTGAGGACCCCGATGAGCGTGTACCCGGGGGCCACCTCGGTGACGACGACGGTGACCAGCACGACCGCCGCCACGACCCCGGCCGACTGCGGGACGCCGATCCACCCCGAGACGGCGCCGCGCTGGCTCCGGGGGACGTGGTCCGGGACGGCGGCGAGCAGGGTGGCGTTCAGACAGGACAGGGCGGTCTGGACGAACGCCCAGCCCAGCAGGATGCCGCCGACGCTCTCCCGGGTGCCGAGGACCACCAGCCCGACCGCGCCGAGCAGGGCCCCGGTCAGGACCCAGGGTCGGCGGCGGCCGAGGGGACCGGTGGTGCGGTCGGACAGGGCCCCGGCGAGTGGCGTGGCGACCATCGCCAGGGCCGCCCCGACCCCGGTGACCCAGGCCAGGACGGTCTCCTTGTCGGCGGGGCTGACCCGGCCGACCTGCTCGGGGAGCAGGACCTGGAGGGGGCCGAAGAAGGCCATCCACATGCCGAGGTTGGCGAGGCTGATTCCGGCCACCCACAGGGCGCGGACGTCACGGGTGGGTTCGGCGAGGGCCGGGGGCGGCTGCGCCGGGGGTGTGCGCACGGTGTGATCCACCTAACATGAGGGTGGTTCATGTTAGGCCAGGCGCGGCCCGTGGGGGAAGGGTGTGGGTCGCGCACGGGTATCTAGTCAACTTTGACTAGTAGTCTGGGGGGCATGACAGAGACGATGCGTCCCAACGAGACCACCGTGCCCGTCCTGCACACCCACGACCCCCAGGCCACCCTCGACTTCTACGAGTCACTCGGCTTCGAGGTCACCTGGAAGCAGGTCCGGCCCTACGTCTACCTGGCGTTCCGGTGGAGCGGGTTCGAGCTCCACTACGGGGCCGCGCCCCGGGGCCTCGACCCCGCCCAGGAGCACACCGGCGGCGCGCTGGTCATGGTCGACGCCGTGGCTCCCTACCACGAGGCC
Organism: Nocardiopsis eucommiae; assembly: GCF_965344335.1. Taxonomy (NCBI): domain Bacteria; kingdom Bacillati; phylum Actinomycetota; class Actinomycetes; order Streptosporangiales; family Nocardiopsidaceae; genus Nocardiopsis; species Nocardiopsis eucommiae. Next base: position 130,896 of record NZ_CBDRIY010000008.1, on the reverse strand, counting down.
GTCACCGCCGCCATGCGCGCGGCCCACGGAAAGGTCCTCTCCCGCGGCCTCCCCCGCGTCACCCGCCTTCGGCCCGGCGCCAGTCGGTTCACCCTGATGGACCCCTCCGGGAACAGCCTCATCTTCATCCGCAGGGACGAGCCCGAGGGGCTGGACTACGGGGGATCGCCCGAACTGGAGGGCATCGCCAGGGCGCTCGACCAGGCACGCAACTTCCGGGAGTTCAAGAACGACGACCTCGCCGCGTACCGGCACCTCAGGTCCGCCCTGCGCAGGCACGCGGAGACCTCCTCCCCGCTGGACCGGGCCCTGGCGCACGCCACCCTGGTCGAGCTGTCCCTGGCCCTGGACGACCCGGACCAGGCCGAGGCCTGGCGGGCCGAGCTGGAGGCGGTGGAGCTCACTGAGGAGGAGCGCCAGCGGGTCGACCGGGAACTGGACCACGCGATCCGCCTGGACGAGTGGCGCGAGGGCGACGGCGGCTCCGAGGTCTGAGCGTCGGACTCAGCTCCCGGTGTCGGGGGCCAGGACACCCTCGAAGGGCGTGCCCTCCTCGTCCGCGAAGGTGTACGCGCCGCCCTCGATCCGGGAGATCAGGCCACGGGTCCAGACGGCCTCGGAGTCCGAGGTGTGCACCCACAGGTCCATGATCTCGCCGATGTGCCCCAACGGCTCCGGGCCGCGCTCGGGGTCGTAGTGCCGGACCACCTCGGACCGCCACCGCTCCAGCCCCGCCAACCGGCGCCGCAGCAGGGCGAGGGCCTCGCCCCGGGGCAGGTCCACGGCGAAGCCCAGACCGGCGGAGAGCACGTCCGGCCTGGTGTCGTGCGCCGACAGCGCCGCGCGCAGCAGGGTGAGGTACTCCTCGGTGCCGCGCCCGGTGACCTCGTACTCGACCCGGGGCGGACCACCGGCCGTGGAGGGGGCCACCTCGTGCGCCACCAGCAGGCCCTGCCGGGCCATCTGCTTGAGCGCGTGGTAGATCGACCCCGGTTTGGCGTTGGACCACTCGTGCGCGCCCCAGGACTCCAGGTCGTTGCGGACCTGGTAACCGTGCGCCCGCCCGTGGAGCCGGACCGCCCCGAGCACCAGCAAGCGGATGGCCGACATCCCCTACCCCTCACCCCGTTGGTCAACGCGGACCAGCCTACGGGGTGAGGGGCACGCGGGCCGGGTCAGGCCCGCTGGTCGGCGGCCAGCTGCTCGTCCTGGCGCCGGTGCTCGGCGCCCAGGGCGATCGGCGCGCCCAGCCACTCGTCCCGCAGGCCGAAGGCGTCCACCAGCGGAACCGCGTACGGGCGCAGACCCCGGCAGAGGTCGTTCACGGCGGACGTGACCGCCTTGGTCCGCGCGGTCGAGAGGCGTTCGTGCTCCAGGAACCAGGCCCGGTCCTCCTCGATCACGGACAGCACGTACAGGTCGCACAGACGGTTGAGCAGCTTGGCGGTGGACTGGTCGCCGCAGCGGTCGATGCCCGCCACGAACGCCTCCAGCACCACCCGGTCCATGTGCGCCCGACCGGCCGCGAGCACGTGGTCCTGGGCCTGGTTGAAGACGTCGAAGGCGTCGCTGCCGTCCTTCCTGGAGCGCCGCAGCCGTCCCGCCAGACCCTCGATGACGTGCTTCTCGCGGTCCTCCATCAGCTCCAGGTGCCAGCCCCGGTTGTACAGGCTCGCCTCGTCCCGGCCCGGCGACGCCGCGACCAGCCGGTCGATGAGCGGGATCGCGGCGGTGCGCTCGATGACGGTCTCGAACACCTTCCCCGCCATGAACCGGGCCAGCCCCAGTTGGTCGAGGTCGCCGAAGGAGTCCTTGAAGTTGGTGAGGAGGGCCTTGGTGAGCTGTTGCAGCAGGACGGTGTTGTCGCCCTCGAACGTGGTGAAGATGTCCGAGTCCGCCTTGAGCTGCGGGATGCGGTTCTCCGAGAGGTACCCGGAGCCGCCGCACGCCTCGCGGCAGGTCTGGATGGTCTCGGTGGCGTGCCACGTGGCGACCGCCTTGAGCCCGGCGGCGCGCGACTCCAGCTCCCGCTGGGCGTGCTCGTCGCGCTCACTGGAGCGGGACAGCTCGTGCAGGCGCGTGACCAGCTCCTCCTGGGCGAAGTGCAGGCCGTAGGTGCGGGCCAGCGCGGGCAGGAGCTTGCGCTGGTGGGCGAGGTAGTCCAGGACGCGCACCTCCTGCTCCGGCCGGGTGTCCGTCGCCGGTCGGGTGAACTGACGTCGCGTGTCGGCGTAGCGGATCGCGATGGCCAGTGAGGCCTTGGTGGCGGTGCCCGCGCCCCCGGCCACGCTGATGCGCCCCCGGATCAGGGTGCCCAGCATGGTGAAGAACCGGCGGTTGGGGTTCTCGATGGGGCTGGAGTAGGTGCCGTCGGCGGCCACGTCGCCGTACCGGTTGAGCAGGTTGGTGCGGGGCACCCGCACGCCGTCGAACCACAGGCGGCCGTTGTCCACCCCGTTCAGCCCGGCCTTCGGCCCGCAGTCCTCGACGGTCACGCCCGGCAGCGGAGTGCCCTCGTCGTCCCGGAGGGGGACCATCACCGCGTGCACGCCGTGTTCGATCAGACCGCCGTCGGCGTCCGGGGTGCGCAGCTGGGCGAAGACCACCGCCATGCGGCCGTCGCGGGCCGCGTTGCCGATGTAGTCCTTGCGCGCGGACTCGTCGGGAGTGTGGACGACGAACTCCCCGGTCTCCGGCTCGTAGGTGGCGGTGGTGCGCAGGCGCTGCACGTCCGAGCCGTGCCCGGTCTCGGTCATCGCGAAGCAGCCGGGCAGGGCCACCGTCATGACGTCGGGCAGGTACCTCCGGTGGTGCTCGTCGGTGCCCAGTGCCCGGATGGCCCCGCCGAACAGCCCGAACTGCACGCCCATCTTCACCATGAGGGACATGTCCGCGACGAGCATCTCGAAGGCCACCACGGAGGCGCCGATGTCGTCGGTGCCGCCCACGGACTCGGGGAAGCCGTAGGCGGGCACGCCGGTCTGCGCCAGCGCCATGAGCTGGGAGAGGGTGCGGGCGCGGTGCTCCTCCACGGACAGGCCGTACACCGGGGCGAACTCCTCGCCCCGGATCACGTCACGCGCGCGTTCGCGTACGTGGGCCCACCGCCCGTCGAGCAGGCCGCGCAGCTCGGCCTCGTCCAGCTTCAACAGCGACTGTTCGCTCATGTGCTCCCCCTGTGGTCGTCGTTGACGCGACCTTCACCTGTTACCACTCCGCGCCGGAGGGCCGCCGTGTACACGCCCGGGCCACGGCCTCGTGAGTCCCAAGGTAGAGGGTGGGGGAGCGGGGGAGGGTGCCGGGTCAGACGGCGATGCCGCGCAGGGGGACGGGTGCGGGCACCGGCTCGGGGTCGATCCGGGCGAGCAGGGTGTCCAGGGAGAGCCCCAGCGTGGCCGCGACGGCGGCGACGGTGAAGAAGGCCGGGGTGGGGACCCGGCCGCCCTCGATCTTGCGGAGGGTCTCCACGGAGATCCCCGCGCAGCGGGCGACGTCCACCGTGGTGCGGTCGGCCCGGGCCTCGCGAAGGAGGGCCCCCAGCGCGCGACCGCGTTCGATCTGGTCTTCGGTGAGCGGTTCTCGAACCATGCCGTGAGTCTAACCCGCGCCCGAGGAGCCGTATAGTAATACCGGTATTGTTATCCCAGAGTCGCCCGGGAAGGTTCCCCATGGTCGAGATCAAGACCCCCGAAGAGATCGCCCTCATGCGCGAGGCGGGGCGCGTCGTCGCCCTCGCGCTCGCCGCCGGACGCGAGGCCGCCGCGCCCGGACGCACCACCGCCGACCTCGACCGCGCCGCCGCCCGGGTCATCTCCGAGGCGGGCGCCGAACCGCTCTTCCAGGGCTACCAGCCCGCCTGGGCGCCCATGCCCTTCCCCGGGGTGGCCTGCGTGAGCGTCAACGACGAGATCGTGCACGGCGTCCCCGGCGACCGCGTCCTCGCCGACGGGGACCTGGTCAGCCTCGACTGCGGGGCGCGGCTGCGCGGCTGGTCCGCCGACTCCGCGATCAGCTTCGTGGTGGGGGAGGCCGACCCCGCCGACCTCGCCCTGATCGCCGACACCGAGGCCGCGCTGGCCCGGGGCATCGCGGCCGCGCGCCCCGGCGACCGGGTGGGCGACATCGGGCACGCCATCGCGACCGAGGCCCGCGCGGCCGGGTACGGGCTCACCGCCGACCACGGCGGCCACGGGATCGGCCGCACCATGCACGAGGCCCCCGACGTGCTCAACGACGGCCGCCCCGGCCGGGGGTTCAGGCTCGTCCCGGGTCTGGTCATCGCGATCGAGCCCATGCTGGTGCGCGGCGGCTCCGACGGCTACGCCCACGGTGACGACGGATGGACCGTCCTCAGCGACGACGGCACCCGGGCCGCCCACTGCGAGCACACGGTCGCCGTCACCGAGGACGGGCCCGTGGTGCTCACCCTGCCCTGACCGGGCACGACCTCGCCGGGGACACCGACCCGCCCGTGCGCGCACGGGCGGGCACTCGTCCCGACCCCGCCTAGGCCAGACCGGGGACGGCCAGCTCCAGGGTGCCCGCGTCGGCGTCCAGCACCGCCGGGACACCCAGCGGCACGGTGAGCTGCTCCGCGCAGTGCCCGAACTCCAGGCCCCACAGCACCGGCACCCCCAACGGCTCCAGCCGGTCCCGCATCAGCTCCGAGACCACCCCCAGGTCGGGCGGGCAGTCCGTCCAGGTGCCCAGGGCCACTCCGGCCACGCCGTCCATCCACCCCGTCCGCAGCAGGTGGGTGAGCATCCGGTCGAGACGCGCGGCGTCCTCGTTGACGTCCTCCAGGATCAGGACACCGCCCGCCGCCGACAACCGGCCGTGCGGGGTCGCCAGCCCGTCGTTGAGCAGGCTCAGGTTCCCGCCGAACGTGACCCCCGAGACCCGGCCCGGCACCAGGGCCCGTGCCCCCGGCGAGGTCAGGACCGTGCGCAGCTCGGGGGAGAACAACGTGGTGTGCAGCTCCCTCTGGGCCACGGCGTCGCCCACGAAGTAGCGGGTCCCCACCACCGGCCCGTGCACGGTCACCACGCCCAGTTCCACGGCGAACGCCTCGTGCAGCGCGGTGATGTCGCTGAAGCCGATCAGCGCCTTGGGCGCGGCCCGGCGCATCGCGTCGAAGTCCAACAGGTCCAGCATCCGGTGGGCGCCGTCACCGCCCCGCGCGCAGAACACCGCGCGCACGTCCGGGTCGCACCAGGCCTCCTGGAGGTCCCGGGCGCGGTCCCGGTCCGTCCCGGCCAGGTAGGGCAGCACCGGATGGCGGTCGCGCACGTGGGGGGCGAGCTCGACCTCCAGCCCCCACCCCCGCAGCGCCTCCGCCGCGGCGTCCAGCTGCTGCTCCGGTACGGGGCTGCACGGGGCGACCAGGCGCACCCGGTCCCCCACGCGCAGTCTCGGCGGACGGGTCAGCGCCCGCGCTCCGCGGGGGTCCGCCACGGGCTCCCCTTCACGCACTTCGGTCACCGACTCGCCCACGTTGGTCCCCATCCCTTCGTCCGTGCCCACCGCCTCAGGCGCGCAGGAAACTGTCCAGCACCCGCACGCCGAACCGGAGTCCGTCCAGCGGAACCCGCTCGTCCACCCCGTGCAGCAGCCCCGGGTAGTCGACGCCCCCCGGCAGCCGCATGGGCGAGAAGCCGTAGCAGTCGATCCCCAACCGCGCGAAGACCTTCGCGTCCGTCCCGCCGCCCAGGCACACCGGGACCACCAGGCCCTCCGGGTCGTGGGCCAGGACCGCTGAGCGCAGGGCGTCGAAGACGGGGGAGTCCACCGGGGCCTCGACCGGCGGCGACCCGTGCGCGTACTCCCACTCCACATGGTCACCGGTCAGCGCGTCCATCGTGGCCTCGAACCGTTCCCGGCTCCCGGGCAGCACGCGCCCGTCCACACCGGCGGTCGCCTCGCCCGGCACCACGTTCACCTTGTACCCGGCCGAGAGCATCGTCGGCGCGGCGCTGTTGCGGACGGTGGCGGAGACCAGGGAGGCGGCGGTGCCGAACCTCGCCACCAGGGCGTCCACGGCCTCGTTGGTGTCCGTGTCACCGGCCACGCGCTCGACCTCCAGCGCGTGGGCGATCGCGTCGATCGCGGACCGGGTGACCGGGGTCAGGTGCAGCGGCCAACGGTGCTGGTCGATCCGGGCCACCGCGGCGGCCATCGCGCCCACGGCGTTGTCCCTCGGCGGCCGGGAACCGTGCCCGGCCGTCCCGTACGCGCGCAGTGTCAGCCAGGCGCTGCCGCGCTCCGCGGCGCTGATCGGGTACAGGCGTGCGGCGGCCCCCGACGCGGTCCGGGCGTGGACGGTGTGTCCACCGCCCTCACCGATCGCCATCGTGCAGCCCTCGAACAGGTCGGCGTGGCCGCGCACCAGGTAGTCCGCCCCGTAGGCGGCGCTGTCCTCCTCGTCGGCGACGAACGCCAGCACGATGTCGCGTCGGGGGCGCAGGCCGAGCCTGGCCCAGTAGCGGACCACGGCGGTGACCATGCCCACCGTGTTCTTCATGTCCACCGCGCCGCGCCCCCACAGTGAGGGGGCCCCGGTCACGGGACAGTCGGCGATCTCCCCCGCGAACGGCGGGAACGTCCAGTCGTGGGCGTCCGCGGGCACCACGTCCAGGTGCCCGTGCACGAGCAGGGCGTCGGCGTCCGGGTCGGTCCCCGGGACGCGCACCACGACGTTCGCGCGCCGGTCGGCGGACTCCAGGACCACGGGGGAGAGCCCCGCCTCCCCGAGCGCCTCGGCGGCGAACTCGGCGGCGGCGCGTTCGTCTCCCACGCCCCTGCCCTGGTTGGTGGAGTCCCGCCGGATCAGCTCCCGCGTCAGACGGACGGCGTCCTCTCCGGCCTCGGCCAGCGCGGCACCACGCGCGCTGTCCGTCAGGGAGGTGTTGGTCTGGCCCACGGTCTCGGCCTCGCTCTCAGCAGGGTGCAGGGTTTCTTGCTCACGTCAGACACACGTTTCACACGCGTGGTTCGATGCCGTTCCCCGCCACAGTTCTATCGGTTTCCACAGGTCGTTGTCCTCGCGATGCCCCATCGCATCGCGTGCGAGGTCACCCGTAGTCCTTCTCCATGGCGTTCGAGATCAGGGTGCAGACCGCCTTGAAGGTCCTGATCATCTCGTAGGCGTCCGGCGAGGTGTAGCGGACACGGCGGGCCTCCGTACGGGTCACCCCGGGAACGATCGCCGCGGCCTGGGCCAGCTGCGCGGAGTCGACCTCGACCTCCATCGTCTTCGGGACACGCCGCACCGGGTCCACCCGCCCGGCCAGCGTCATGGCGGACTCCGCCGCCGCGCGGATGTCCGCCGCCGTCCTGGCCGGAGGTCGGCAGCGGGCCGCGTACCGGCTCACGTGGTCCTTGACCGCCACCGTGCGGGCGTGCGGAGCGTATCCCCCGGCGTCCTCGCAGGCCCGGTCGTCCCCGGTCACCAGGATCACCGGGGTTCCGTACTCCGCCACCACCGCCGCGTTGAGGTAGCCCTCGCTCGCCGTGCGGCCGTCCAGCCACACCCCGGTGATCGCGTTCGGCAGGTAGGTGTGCGCCAGCACGCCGTCCTCGCCCGCCGCGCAGTGGTATCCGAGGAAGACGATCCCGTCGACGTCGCCCGCCTGGACGCCCTCCACCATGGAGAGCTCCTTGTGGCGGCCGGTGATCATCGTGGCCCGCAGGTCCAGATCCTCCAGCAGGAGGTTGCGCATGGTCGAGTGGGCCTCGTTGACCAGCACCTCGGTGGCGCCCCCCTCGACGAGTCCGCTGATCGCGGCGTTGACGTCGCTGGTGAACATCGAACGGCAGCGCTGCCACTGCTCGGTCCCTGGCTCGCAGTCGGCGGGCCAGGTGACGCCGGTGGCGCCCTCCATGTCCGCGGAGATGAGGATCTTCATCCAGCAGACCCTAGCCCGGAGCCGGTCGGCGCGCCATGCCGTGGCGGCGGCGGACGTCGCGCGCTGGCCCGGTGGATCCCGGGGCCCTCAGTGGTGGGTGCGGGGGTACAGCGGGGCGCTCCTGGCCCGTGGCAGCGTGACCTCGTGCGCGCTTCGAGGGTCCTGGTCCCGGGGACGGGGGATCGGAGCGCTGGCGCGGGACTCCAGGGCCTCGGCGGCGGCCTCACGGACCTTGTGGTCGGGATCCCTGGTAAGCCGGGTCAGGAGGCCGGTCACACCGGGGAGGGCCCAGGCCGCGATGGTCTCCGCCAGAGTGGCGCGGACCAGGGGTTCCGGGTGACCGGACAGGGACGCCACGCGGTCCAGGGGGCCCCGGCGGCGCTGGCCGATCCTGGACAGCGCCTCCCGCAGGGCCACCGTGTCGCGGCGGTCGCAGGCGTCGGCGACGAGTTCGATCGGGATCGGGGCGCGACGGGGGTGGGGACGGGTCTCGGACAGCCGCCGGACCTCGCGGATGCGGTGCACCTCGCGGCGGGCGACCGGGCGGGGAACGAACACCTCCCAGCCACGGGGTTCACGGAGCCCGGCGACCACGCGCACGGCCTCGGCGGCGTCGACCAGCCGGGGGCCGTCGCTGTCGTCGAAGTGCCCCACGGTGACCGGTTCGTCGTCGGAGAGGGTGAGGTACACGCCTATCAGGCCTCGTGGCCCGTGATGGCCGGTCAGCTCACGCAGCCACTGGTGCGTCACCGTGTACGAGGGCAGCACGGGGAAGCAGAAGACCCCGCGCACCCCGCCGGGTCCCACAGCGGTCCCCAGACCGGACCTCCGTACTCGGGAGATGTTGGCGCGGGGGGTCAGGTGGACGAACATCGCCATGGTGTGGTTCCTGTGTGTCGATGGGTCGTGACGGTGGGTGGAGGGTCGCGGGGATCAGTCAATCCGCAACGGCACTCCTGGTGCAGGGGTTTTCCGCAACCCGTTCGGACCGGCTCCGCGGTGTCCGCACACATGAGGGCCCCGGTGCCGGTGGGCGGCCAGGGCCCTGGGGGAGGGGCGTCGAGCGGTCGACGGGGTCACTCCGGACGTGAACGCGGCCCGCTCGGGATCACCGAAGGAGGGGTACCCAGGTTCGCGGTCGTTCGAATCCCGCACAGCATAGGATGCCGCTCCGTCAGTACGCGGTTCCGCTGCGACACACCGGCACAGCGAACAGAGGGGCTCTCCGGAGTCGTGGCGTCACCAGGAGTCACTCCGGGGGGTGTGAGAGAGCCCCGGCGCCGTCGGCGGCCGGGGCTCGGGGTACTACGGCAGGGTGAGGATCTCCGCGCCGGAGTCGGTGATGACCAGGGTGTGCTCGAACTGCGCGGTCCACCGGCGGTCGGCGGTGACGGCGGTCCAGCCGTCGTCCCACATGTCGTACTCCACGGCGCCCAGGGTGATCATGGGCTCGATGGTGAAGGTCATGCCCGGTTCCATCACCGTGGTGGCGCGCGGGTCGTCGTAGTGCGGCACCACCAGGCCGGAGTGGAACTCCGGGCCCACGCCGTGGCCGGTGAAGTCACGCACCACCCCGTAGCCGAAGCGCTTGGCGTACGACTCGATGACGCGGCCGATCACGTTGATCTGGCGCCCGGGGCGGCACGCCTTGATGGCGCGCATGGTGGCCTCACGGGTGCGCTCGACGAGGAGGCGGTGCTCCTCGGAGACGTCACCGCAGAGGAAGGTGGCGTTGGTGTCGCCGTGCACGCCGTCCTTGTACGCGGTGATGTCGATGTTCACGATGTCGCCGTCGCGGACCACCGTGTCATCGGGGATGCCGTGGCAGATGACCTCGTTGAGGGAGGAGCACAGCGACTTCGGGTAGCCCTTGTAACCCAGGGTGCTCGGGTAGGCGCCGTGGTCCAGCAGGAACTCGTGGCCGATCCGGTCCAGCTCGTCCGTGGTCACCCCGGGCTGGACGTTCTTGCCCACCTCCTCGAGCGCCTGGGCCGCGATGCGCCCCGCCACACGGATCCTCTCGACGGTCTCCGGGGTCTGGACGTCGCCCAGGACACCCTCCACCGGACGCTTCTGACCCACGTACTCCGGCCGGACGATGTGCGAGGGGACCGAACGTTGGGGCGAGATGCGCCCAGGAACCAGCGGAGTAGTCATGGACACTGATTGTAGTTCGTGGGCGGCGGGTGAGGAGCGCCCGGCGGAGGGGTAGATGCCACACGAACCCGGAACGACGAGAGGTGGTCGTGGTGAACGACGCAGAGGACGACGGCTGGTGGTACTGCCTCCGTCACGGCGGGGTGGAACACGGCGCGGGCTGTCCCGACTCCCAGCGGCTCGGGCCCTACCCGGACGAGGCCACGGCCGCGCGGGCGCTGCGCATCGCGGCCGAACGCAACGAGGCCTGGGACGAGCAGGACGAGAACGAGGGCAACGGCTGACGGAGCGCGGGGCCGTGTGGGGCGCCACCGGCCCTGCGCGTTCCCCCTCCGGGCCCGTTCTGACAGGATCGGCCCCATGAGCGAACACGACGCACAGCAGGGCGCGGACATCACCGGGCTGACCATCGCGGTCCTGGGCGGGACCGGCGACCAGGGGCGGGGACTGGCCCGGCGCTTCGCCCGGTCCGGCCTCACGGTCCTCCTCGGCTCCCGCGACGCCGAGCGTGCCGCCAAGGCCGCGGACGACCTCGTGGCGGCCGAGTCCACCGCGATCGACGTGCGCGGGCTCGCCAACCCCGACGCGGCGGAGCGGGGGGACATCGTGGTCGTCGCCGTTCCGTGGGACGGCCACCGCGAGCTGCTGGTGTCGCTGGCCGACCGGCTGGCGGGCAAGATCGTGGTGGACTGCGTGAACCCGCTCGGCTTCGACAAGAAGGGCCCCTTCGCCCTGGACGTCCCGGAGGGGAGCGCCGCCCAGCAGGCCGCCGAGGTCCTGGCGGGCAGCCGGGTCACCGCCGCCTTCCACCACGTCTCCGCCGTGCTCCTCCTGGACCCCGAGGTCGACCAGATCGAGCTGGACGTCCTGGTGCTGGGGGAGGACCGCGGCGCCACGGACACCGTGCGCGCCCTGGCGGACCGGATCCCGGGGGTGCGCGGAGTGTTCGGCGGGCGTCTGCGCAACGCCCACCAGGTCGAGGCCCTCACCGCCAACCTGATCGCGGTCAACCGCCGTTACAGGACGCACGCGGGTGTCCGGATCACCGGCCTGTAGGTCCGCGCGGCCTAGGCCGCCCACTCCTTGACCTTCGCGATGAGCCGGGCGGGGTCCCCGCCGACCGGGGTCACGTTGAGCTGGGTGACCCCGGCGGCGCGAAAGGCCTCCACCCGCTCGCGGACGTAGGACTCGGGCCCGACCAGGTTGGTCAGCTCCACGAACTCGTCCGGGACCGCGGCGGCGGCCTCGTCCTTCCTCCCGGCGAGGTAGAGGTCCTGGATCTTCTCCGCTGCCTCCTCATAGCCGTACCGCTGGGCCACCGTGTTGTAGAAGTTCCTCCCCTTGGCGCCCATGCCGCCCACGTACAGGGCGATGATCGGCCGGGTGAGGTCCGCGAGGCGCGCGGTCTCCTCGTCCTCACCGATGGCGAGCAGGCCGCCCGCGGAGATCTCCAGCTCACCGAGGCCGGGGTCGCGCTTGGCCCGGCCCCTGGCCAGGGACGGGCCCCACACGCTCTCGGCCTTCTCCGGGATGAACAGGTGCGGCAACCAGCCGTCGGCGGTCTCGGCGGTCATCTCGACGTTCTTCTCCCCGAGGGAGGCCACGTGGATCGGGATCCGCGGGCGCACCGGGTGGTTGATGATCTTGAGCGGCCGGCCCAGTCCGGTGCCCTGCTCGGGCGGCAGCGGCAGCTGGAACACCTGACCGTCGTGGGTCAGGCGCTCCTCGCGCGCCCAGACCTTCCGGCAGATCTCGATGGTCTCCCGGGTGCGGCCGAGCGGCTTGGTGTAGGGGACGCCGTGGAAGCCCTCGATCACCTGCGGGCCGCTGGCCCCGAGGCCGAGGACGGCCCGCCCGTCGGAGAGGTAGTCCAGCCCGGCCGCGGTCATCGCGATGAGGGTGGGGGTACGGGTGTACATCGGCAGGATGGCGGAGCCGATCGACACGTGTTCGGTGCGGGCCGCGAGGTAGCCCATGAGGGTGGGGCTGTCGTAGCCGTAGGCCTCCGCGACCCACACGGTGTCCAGCCCGGCCTTCTCCAGTTCGACGACCTGCTCGACGGCCTCCTTGGGCTCGCCCGCGTACTGGAGCGGCATCGAGATGCGCATGTGCTGTCCTCCCGGTGGGCCGGACCCCCGGCCCGCGTCGGTGCTCGGTGTGCCGACACTGTACTACCGAGTCACGTTCGGTTTCCGTCCCGCTCTCACCCTCTTGCCCAAGACTTCTTGGCCAAGGAGTCTTGGCCAAGAACCCTTGGTCGTCTAGGGTGCCGGTATGAACCACGGCACGGAAGAGCACGACGACACACCCGAGGCCCACCACGACACCGTTCCGGACCCCTTCGCGAACGCCGCCGTCCTGGACGCCCACTCCCTGCGCGGACTGGCGCACCCGCTGCGCATGCGCGTCTACCAGCTGCTCCAGAAGACTCCCGCCACCGGCAAGATCGTCGCTGAGAGACTGGGGGTCTCCTCCGCTTCGGCCAGTTACCACCTGCGCCAGCTGGAGACCCACGGTTTCATCAGGGAGGACCCCGCGTTGGGCACCAGCCGCGAACGCTGGTGGCGTGCGGCCCACAGCGGCTTCCGCCTCCCCGAGAGTCTGGACACCGAGGCCCCCGAACTCACCACGGCGCTGCGCCACACCGTCGCCGCCGGGTGGACCGAACGCCTGGGCGCGGCGGTCAACGAGTGGTCGGCCCAGCCCGAGGGGTGGCGTGAGGCCCAGCTCATGTCGGACCGCACCCTGCGCCTGACCCTCGAACAGATGGAACGCCTGCGCGCGGAGCTGGTCGAGGTGCTCAACCGGCACACCGCCGAGGGCGGGACCGGGGAGACGGGGGAGCGCACGGTCCACGTCCAGTTGGCCGCCTTCCCCGGAGCCGACCCGGACCCGGCGGCCGAAGGGCCCCGGTGAACCCGGGACCCCCTGCCCGGCCGCACCTGGGTTCCCCACCTTCGGTCCCCGTTCCCCCACCACCCCGCAGGAGACCCGATGAGACCGGTCGTCGGCCTGGTCGCCGCCCAGGCCCTCGCCTACACGGGCACCAGGCTGGCCATGATCGCCATCCCCTGGTTCGTCCTGGAGACCACCGGCAGCCCCACCCACATGGGCCTGGTGACCCTCTTCGAACTCGGCTCCTACACCCTGGCCCGGCTGTTCGTCGGCCCTCTCCTGGACCGTGTCGGACAGCGCGCGGTGAGCATCCGGGTGGACCTGCTGGCCGCCACCGCCCTCGCGACGGTGCCGCCCCTCTTCTCCGCCGGGCTGCTGCCGTTCCCGGTGCTGCTGGTCCTGGTCACCGTGATCGGGCTGGCCACCGGCCCCTCGGAGGCGGCCAAGGTCTCGCTGTCACCTTTCGTGGCCGTGGCCGGGGGCGTCCGGCTGGAACGCGTCACCGGGCTGACCGGGACGGTCGACCGGCTCTCCATGACCGTGGGACCGATCGCCGCCGGTGCGGTGGTCGCCGCCCTGGGCGCGCTCACCGCGCTGTACGTGAACGCCGCCCTCATGGTGCTCGCCGCCCTGGTGACGGCGCTCCTCCTGCGTCGCGACGTCGAGGTGGCGGGGCGATCCGGGGCGGACCCGGAGGAGGGCGACGGCTACCTCGTGCGCCTGCACGCGGGATGGCGGGCGGTCTGGGGCGACCTGCCGTTGCGGGCGCTGGTCACGATGATCATGGTGACCAACATCGTGGACGTGGCGGTCATGAGCCTGGCTCTGCCCGTCTGGGCGGCCGAGCGGGGGTGGGGTCCGCAGGCGGTGGGGCTGGTCGCGGGGGCGCTCGGCGCCACCTCGGTGCTGGGCTCCCTGGTGGCGGTGTGGATCGGTCACCGGTTGCCGCGCCGCGCCACGTTCCTCGCCGCCATGGTGCTCTCCGGGCCGCCGCGCTTCCTGGTGCTCGCCCTCGACGTGCCCCTGTGGGTGGTCCTGGCGGTGTGGGCCGTCTCCGGGGTCGGCGGCGGACTGATCAACCCCATCCTGTCCGCGGTGATCTTCGAACGGCTGCCTCCGCGCATGGTCGGCCGGGGGATGTCCATGGTGGGTGCGCTGACCCGGATCGGAGCCCCGGTCGCGGCACCCGGGATCGGGGTGGCGATCGGACTGTTCGGGGTGTCCCCGGTCCTGGTCGCCGGGGCCGCACTGTACCTGGCGGCGGTGTGCCTGCCCGCCTTCGGCCGCACGGCCACGGAGCTGGAGCGGCCCCCGGAGGAACCGGAGACCGCCCAGCCGCCGGATCAGCTCGCGTAGGTGTGCTCCTCGGCGGGGAAGCTCCCGCCGACGACCTCGGACGCGTAGTCCGTGGCGGCCTCGCGCAGCGTCTCCGCGAGGTTGGCGTAGGTCTTGACGAACTTCGCCACCCGGGGGCTCAGCCCGGCCATGTCCTGCCACACCAGCACCTGGGCGTCGGTGGAGGGGCCGGCGCCGATGCCGATGGTCGGGACGGCGAGCTGCTCGGTCACCTCGGCCGCGAGGTCGGCCGGGACCGCCTCCAGCACGACGGAGAACGCGCCCGCGCGCTCCAGTTCCTTGGCGTCCTTGAGCAGACCTGCGGCGGCCTCGCCCCGGCCCTGCACACGGTATCCGCCCAGGGTGTTGACCGACTGCGGGGTCAGACCGATGTGGCCCATCACCGGGATGCCCGCCGAGGTCAGCAGCTCTACCTGGGGGGCGACCGCCTGGCCGCCCTCCAACTTCACCGCCTGGGCGTTGCCCTCCTTCATGAACCGGGAGGCGGCCTCCAGAGCCTGCTGGGGGGAGGCCTGGTAGGAGCCGAAGGGCAGGTCGGCCACGACCAGGGCCCGCTTGGTGGAGCGGGTGACGGCGGCGGTGAGCGGGATCAGCTCGTCCACCGTCACCGGGACGGTGGAGTCGTAGCCGTAGACCACGTTGGCGGCGGAGTCGCCGACGAGGAGGACGGGGATACCCGCCTCGTCGAAGATCCGGGAGGTGAGGGCGTCGTAGGCGGTCAGCATGGGCCACCGCTCGCCGCGCTGCTTGGCCAGGGCCAGGTCGCGGATGGTGACGCGCCGGTTGGTGACCCCGCCGTACAGGGCGTTCCCGGCGGAGGGGGTCTTGGCTGTGGTGCTCATGATGGGTTCTTCCTCCGTTGTCTCGAAGCACCCGCTGGGGTGTCCCCGGACCTGTGGACGAAAACTGTTGTCGTGCGCGCTTGCACGCGCGGTTCCCCGAAGGGAGGGGTTCCTCGGGAGGAACGGCGTGCCGGGGCGGGTTGTTCCCCGTTCCCCGCCACCAGCCTCTGTCCACCCGGCGGAGCCGGTGCGGGGAGGACGGGTGCGCGGGGGCGCACGCCAGCATCATCGCACGGGAGGGGGCGGGCCGTCCTCCCCGGGACGGTGCCTTTTTCCGGGCGCGCCCGGCAAGCCGGAGCCGTGGTCCCGGCGCTGTGAGAGGCGGCTGGTTAGCATGACAGCGGCACCGGGGTTGAGTGGCTGAAGGGACGTCCGTGGACCAGCAGACAGCACACCGGCGCAGGTGGGGCGGGTTGGCGGTGCTGATCATCTGCCTGCTGGTGATCGTGGCCGACAACACGATCCTCAACGTCGCGCTGAAGACCCTCTCCGACCCGCAGCGGGGGGTGGGCGCCAGCCAGGCCGAGCTGGCGTGGGCGATCAACGCCTACACCCTGGTCTTCGCCGGACTGCTGTTCACCTTCGGGGTGCTCGGTGACCGGTGGGGGAGACGGCGGCTGCTGGCGGCCGGACTGATCGTGTTCGGCGCCGCCTCGACACTCACCGCCTACTCACAGAGCCCGGAGCAGCTCGTCGCGGCGCGCGCGGCGATGGGATTCGGCGCCTCCATGGTGATGCCGCAGACCCTGTCGGTGATCACCAACGTGTTCCCGCCGGAGGAACGGGCCCGGGCGATCGGCCTGTGGGCGGGCGCGGTGGGTCTGGCGATGGCGATCGGGCCGTCGGCGGGAGGGCTCCTCCTGGAGAACTTCTGGTGGGGATCGATCTTCCTGGTCAACGTGCCCTTCGTGCTCCTCGGGCTGGCGCTGATGTTCTTCCTGGTCCCCGAGTCGAGGGACGAGAACGCGGGGCGCCCGGACGTCCTCGGCGTGCTGTTGTCCATCCCGGGCCTGGTCCTGATCGTCTACGGCATCATCACTGCTGGGGAGCGGTCCTCACTGGCGGACTGGGACGTGTACGGCGCTCTGGTCCTGGGCCTGGCGGTGCTGGGGATGTTCCTGGTCCACGAGTCCCGCGCCCCCAACCCCTCGCTCGACGTGCGCTTCTTCCGGGACCCCCGGTTCAGCGTCTCCGTCGCCACGGTCATGGTCCTGTTCTTCAGCATGGCGGGGATCCTCTTCTTCCTGAGCTTCTACTGGCAGAGCGTCCGCGGCTTCCCCCCGTTCGTCGCGGGCCTGCTGATGCTGCCGTCCGCGCTGGGCCAGCTGATCTTCGCTCCGTTGAGCCCAACCCTGGTGCGTTGGGTGGGTCCGCGCGTCCTCGCCGCGATCGGTGTGGGGGTGGTCTGCTGCAGCTTCGTCTTCTACACGCAGATCCGGGTGGACACCCCGCTCGCACTGATCATCGTGTTCTTCTTCCTCCAGACCTCGGCCATGGCGGTGGTGCTCACCCCGGCCACCAACGCGATCATGTCGTCGGTCCCGCCGGGCAAGGCCGGGGCCGCCTCCGCCGTGCAGAACACGGCCCGCCAGATCGCCACCGCCATGGGCGTGGCCGTCCTCGGCGCGGTGATCTCCTACCGGTACCGAGCGGGGATGGAGGGCGACCTGAACGCGGTGGCGGAACGGACCCACGACGTGACCCCGAAGGACGCTCAGACGGCGGCCGAGTCCATCGAGGCGACCATGGCGCTGGTCCAGAGACTGGGTCCGGCGGGCGACGCGCTCGTCGCCCCGGCCAAGCAGGCGTTCCTGGCGGGACTGCACATGGCGGCGCTGGTCTCGCTGTGCATCGGTCTCATCGGTCTGGTCGTGGTGCTGGTGTGGATGCCCCGTGAACCCCCGAGCCACGAGTCGAACGACCGGGCCGCGAACAGGTCCTAGCGGGCGCCGGGCCACGACCGCGCGGGGGCCCGGCGGCCATACTGGGCACCATGCTGGTCCACGAACCCTCCCCCGCCTTCGTCGGTCGCCACCACCACCTGTCCCTGCTCGCGGCGGACGCGCGCCGCACCGTTCCCGAGGGCGCCCGCACCGTCCTGGTCCTCGGCGGCGCCGGTGTAGGCAAGTCCCGCCTGCTCACCGAGCACCTGCGCCGGGTCCCCGGCACCCCCTCCGCCGTGGGCGGCTGTCTGGAACTGGGCGCCGAGGGTGTCCCCTTCGCCCCCTTCACCGCCCTCCTGCGTGAACTCGTGCGCTCCGGAGGCCCCGCCGCCGACCCCACCGGCGACCTCGGCCGTCTCCTCCCCGATCTCAAGGGTGTCTCCGGGGCGGTGGTCGAGAGCCGTGCCCGTCTGTTCGAGGCGGTCCTCACCTTCCTGGAGGAGCGCGCCGCACCGGCCGGACTCACCCTGGTGATCGAGGACCTGCACTGGGCCGACGCCTCCACCCGCGACCTGCTCGTGTTCCTGCTGCGCAACCTCGGGTCCGCCCCCGTCCACCTGCTCATCAGCGTGCGCACCGACGACCTGCACCGGACCCACCCGCTGCGCGGTCTGCTCCCCGAACTCGAACGCCTCCCCGGGGTCCGCCGCCTGGACCTGGAACTGCTCTCCAAGGACGAGGTCGGAGCCCAGGCCACCGCCCTGAGCGGTCGCGAACTCGATCCGGCCGACCTCGACCTGCTGTTCGAGCGCAGCGGCGGCAACCCGCTCTTCGTGGAGTCATTCCTGGCCACCGGGCACGACCCCGCCGGGGCGCCCCTACCGGAAGGGCTCCGGGACCTGCTGCTCTCCGCTGTCGAACCCCTGCCCGAACCCACCCGCCGCATCCTCGGCCTCGTCGCGACCGCGGGGACCCGGGTCCGGCACACACTCCTCGCCAGCGTGAACCGCCGCGCCGGGAGCTCCGACGTGGAGCTCGACGCGGCCCTGCGCCCGGCCGTCGACGCCCGCATCCTGCGTTCGACGGCGGACGGCTACGCGTTCCGGCACGCACTGCTGGCGGAGGCGGTGCACACCGACCTCATGCCGGGTGAACGCGTGCGCGCGCACCGCCGCTACGCCGAGGCGCTCCAGGCGGGTGTGGAGCGGATGCCCGAGCGCGAGCGGGCCCTCCAGCTCGCCCACCACGCGCACTGCGCCCACGACCAGCCGCTCGCCCTCTCGGCGGCCTGGCGGGCCGCCGACCACGCCGCCGCCGTGGACGCCTACCCCGAGCACCTGGGACTGATCGAACGCGTCCTGGAACTGTGGGACCAGGTGCCCGACGCGGTCGAACGCGTCGGGCTGCCCCGGGACCAGGTGCTGGTCCGGGCCGCCGAGGTGTCTCTGGTCGCGGGTTCGCCGCGACGCGCGGTCAGCTACGCCACCGAGGGACTGGACGAACTCGGGGTCACGGGATTCCGTGACCCGCACGGAGCCCGTAGGGAGAGCTTCGAACGCGCCTCCCGGCTGCGTCACGCCCGGGGCCGGGCGCTCAAGGAGATGGGTCGCGACGGTGCCCTGGAGGATCTGGCCGACGGCCTCGTGCTGCTCGCCCACGACCACCCGGACGCCACGGCGGTGGGCGCGACCATGGCCGCCACTCTCATGATGCGCGGCCACCACGACCAGGCGGCCAGGATGGCCCGCCGGGTCCTCGACAGCGCGCGTGCGCTCGGTGACCGGAGGAGCGAGGCGGACGCGCTTATCACCCTCGGCGGCCTCAGCGACCCGCTCGACACCGACGAGGGGTTGGCCCTGTTCGGTGAGGGCATCGGTCTGGCCCGCGAGGCCGGTGACGTCCCGGTCGAGATCCGGGGGCTGGTCAACCTCAGCGGCCACCTCAAGAACCTCGACCGGCTGGAGGAGAGCGCCCGGGTGTCCCTGGAGGGGATGCGGCGCTGCGGTGAGCTCGGCCTGACCCGGACCCAGGGCGGGGCGTTCGCCTGCGGGTTGGCGGTGACCCGGTTCCACCAGGGAAGGTTCGCCGAGAGCGAGGAACTGCTGTCCAGGGTCACGGAGGGCGGGGTGACGTGGGCGCGGGCCCTCACCCTGCGCATGCAACTGGACCTGTACCGCTGGCGTCCGGATGCGCTGCGCGCCACCATCGACGAGTTCCATCGCGCGCTGCCCGCACGCGTGAGCTCCCCGGTGGAGCACCTTCCGGTGCACGGGGTCCTCCAGCAGCTGGCCGTGTACGAGGGACGCCTGCTGGACGCCGGACGGATGACCCGGGACCTGCTCCACCGGACGGCGGGGGAACGCTCCAGGACTCCGCTCGCCCAGGGTCTCTACCGTTCCACCCTGGTCCGGCACACCTCGGTCGCCGCCCGCCTGGCGGAGGAACCGGGAGAGGAGGCGCGCCAGCTGGCCCGGGAGGCCCGCGAGCTCCTGGACGACATGCCCCCCGTTACGGAACACTCCGACTCCCACGCCCGGCTGGCCGCCGATGCCTGGCTGGCCCCGGACCCGGAGGAGTCCCTGGCGCTGTTCGAGGCGGCGATGGCGGCGGTCGCGCCCACCGGCCACGTGGTCCTCGGAGCCGAGTACGAGCTGGCGGCGGCGGAGGCGGCCCTGCGGGCGGGGCGCCGCGACCGCGCGGCCGCGCACGTCGACGCGGTCCACCGCCTGGCGGTCCGGCACGGCATGGCCCTGTTCGAGAGGCAGACCCGCGCGCTGCGGGCCCGCCACGCCCTGCCCGACCCGGACGGACACGCCGCCACCAGCCCCGCTCCGGAACGGGCCGCGCTCCCCGCCGGGCCCACCCCGGCGGCCGGATCGCCGCCCGCCGGGCTGACGCCGCGTGAGGTGGAGGTGCTGGTGGAGGTGGCCCGTGGGTCGAGCAACCGGGAGGTGGGGGAGGCGCTGTTCATCTCGGGCAAGACGGTGAGCGTGCACCTGAGCAACGCGATGGGCAAACTCGGGGTGCGCAACCGGACGGCCGCGGTGGCGCGGGCCCGCGAGCTCGGGCTGGTCTGACCCGGCCTCGGACCAGGGAGCCCCGGGCATACTGGGGCGTATGTCCCCCTCAACCTTCGTCGGCCGACAGCGGCAGGTCGACCACCTCCTCTCCGACGCCGCCCGGGCCCGTACCGAGGGGGCCAGGACGGTCCTGCTCCGCGGCGACGCCGGAATCGGCAAGTCACGGCTCCTGGAGGAGTACCTGGAGCACACGCCCCTGCGGAACCGGGCCCTGGGCGCCTGCCTGGAACTGGGCGCCGGGGGCCTCGCCTTCGCCCCGTTCACCGCGCTCCTGCGCCAACTGGTCAGGGAGGGCGGCCCAGTGCCGGCCGCCGGGAGCGAACTCACCCGACTCCTGCCCGGACAGGGCGAGGCTCCCTCCGCGCGGTCCGGCACCGACGACCACGACCGCGCCCGACTGTTCGAGGCGGTGCTGACCTACCTGGAGGAGCGCGCGGCCCCGGCGGGGCTCAGCCTCGTGGTCGAGGACCTGCACTGGGCCGACGCCTCCACCCGCGACCTGCTCGTCTTCCTCCTGCGCAACCTCGGTGCCGCACCGGTGCACCTGGTCGTCTCGGTCCGCTCCGACGACCTGCACCGCACCCATCCCCTGAGCCGCGCCCTGCCCGAACTCGAACGGCTGCCCCGGGTCACCCGGCTCGACCTCGCACCGCTCACCCGGGAGGCCGTCGCCGAGCAGGTCGCCGCGCTGAGCGGATCGGTGCCCGACCCCGACACCCTTGCGCTCCTGCTGGAACGCAGCGGCGGCAACCCCCTGTTCGTGGAGTCCTTCCTCGCGGCCCCCGAGGGCGGCGTCCCGGAGGGCCCGCGCGAACTCCTCATGCGCCGTGTCGAACCCCTCGCCGCCACCACCCGCAGGGTCCTCGGGCTGGCCTCGGTGGCCGGGGACCGGGTCGACCACGGGCTCCTCACAGAGGTGGCCGAGGCCTCCGGCGTGGGCGAGGACGACCTGGACGAGGCGCTGCGCGAGGCGGTCGACGCCCGGGTGCTCGGGGCCACGGACACGGGGTACGTGTTCCGGCACGCGCTGTTGGCCGAGGCGGTCAAGGGCGACCTGCTGCCGGGCCAGCGGGTGCGTGCCCACCGTCGCTACGCGGCGGCGCTCGAAGGCGGTGTCCCCGGTCTGTCACGCAGTGAGTCGGTCGCCCAACTCGCCCACCACGCGTACTCGGCCCACGACCACCCCAGGGCGTTGGGCGCCGCGTGGGAGTCGGCCGGACACGCCCGGGACGCCAGCGCCCACCCCGAGCACCTGGCCCTGCTCGAACGTGTGGTGGAGCTGTGGGAACTGGTCCCCGACGCCGCCGAGCGCCTGGGGACCACCTACGGGGAACTCCTGCTGGGGGTCTGCCTCGCCGCGCAGACGGCGGGTGACCCGCGCCGGGCGGTCGAGCACGCCAGCGAGGCACTGGCCGAGCTGGATCCGGGGAGCGAGCTCGCCGCGCGCCTCCTGGTCGCCCGGGGCCTCTCCTACAAGGAACTGGGACGGCTCGAGGCCCTGGACGACCTGCGCGCCGCCGCTCGGAACCACCCGGAACCGGCCGTGGTCAGCGCCAACACGGCCTCGGTGCTGATGATGCGGGGCAGTGACGCCGAGGCGGAGCGGGCCGCGCGCGCCGCGATCGAGGAGGCGCGTGCCTGCGGGGACCGGGCCAGCGAGGCGGACGCGCTGGTCACCCTGGGGGCCCTCCTGGACCACACGGGGGAGGAGGAGCCCCTGGAGATGCTGCGCCAGGGGATCCGCATCGCGCGCGAACTGGGTGACGTCCAGGTGGAGATGCGCGGGCTCAACAACCTCGGCAGCAACCTCGGCAGCCGGTTCGAGACACGGGAGCGGTTGGCCTGCGCCCAGGAGGCCCTGGACCGCAGCGCCGAGCTGGGAGTGGCCCGCAGCCAGGGGGCGGGCCTGGCCAACGGGCTGGCCAGCGCCCTCGTCGCGGCGGGGCGTCTGGAGGAGGCGCGGGCGAGGCTGGACGCGGCCCCCGCGGGTGAGGACCTGTCGGGGGCCAGACGCCAGGTGCTCGTCGCCCAGATGGCCGCGCTGGAGGGGGACTGGGAGACCAGCCGAGGTGCCCTGGAGGAGTTCACGCGGCTGCTGCCACGGGAGACCTCCACCCGCGTTGAGTACATGTCGCACTACTACGCGCGTCTCCTGGGGCTGCTCTTCGAGCCGGGGGAGCGGTGGACCGAGGCCGCCCGGGTGATCCTGGAGGCCGAGCAGGAGGTCCGCATGGTCTCCCACGTCCGGTTCAGCGCCAGTACCGGGTCCGCCACGGCGATGGTGGTGTGGCGACTGCGGCGCCGTGCCGAACCCGGTGACCGGGAGCTCGCCGACACACTGGCGGAGCCTCTGGTGAGCGTGCTGGAGGGGGGCGACTGGCCGGTCTCCCCGCTGGGGAGACTGAGCGGGGAGACCGCGCTGGCCTTCCTGGAGGAGGACCCGGAGCGCGCGGCGGAGTACTGGGACCGGGCCCTGCCCCTGGCCGAACGCGCCGGTGGCCTCAGCCTGGTCGAGTGTCTGTTCGGGGCCTTCTGGAACGCGCTCGGGACGGCCGACACCGGACGCGCCCGGGACCTGTTGCGACGTTGCGAGGCCGTGCTGGCCGGGTTCGACCTGTACGTGGTGCGCCAGCTCGTGGCGGAGATGCGCGCGGCCCTCGGCCCGGACTCCGCGGCGGCACCGCCCGCCGGGCTGACGCCGCGTGAGGTGGAGGTGCTGGTGGAGGTGGCCCGTGGGTCGAGTAACCGGGAGGTGGGGGAGGCGCTGTTCATCTCGGGCAAGACGGTGAGCGTGCACCTGAGCAACGCGATGGGCAAGCTGGGGGTGGCCAACCGGACGGCCGCGGTGGCGCGGGCCCGGGAGCTCGGGCTGGTCTGACCCGGCCGGAGGCGTCCCGTCCGGGTTCGACCCCGCCGTACCGGGCGGGCCGCCCCGCGCCGGTCAGTGCGCCGGAGGCTCCACCG
Organism: Nocardiopsis eucommiae; assembly: GCF_965344335.1. Classification (NCBI taxonomy): domain Bacteria; kingdom Bacillati; phylum Actinomycetota; class Actinomycetes; order Streptosporangiales; family Nocardiopsidaceae; genus Nocardiopsis; species Nocardiopsis eucommiae. The sequence continues at coordinate 107,815 of NZ_CBDRIY010000008.1, read as the reverse complement.
CGCCCTGGCCGTGCATCGCCGCGTAGACCAGTTCGGAGTAGGCCTCCAGGGCGTCCGCGCACGCGGTCAGGCGCTCTGCGGCGGCCCGGGCCTCGGGCAGGGCGAGGACGTCGCGCCTCCTGAGGTCGCGGAACCAACGGCGCAACCGCTCCAGGCTCTGTTCCTCCTCCTCCAGTTCCGCGAAGGTGAACTTCTCCTTGGCGATCTCCTTCGCGATCTCGGCCTCGAACCGGCCGCAGTCGCTGGTGAACTCGCCCCACTCGTCGATCCGGGCGGCCCGGAACGCGTCCTCGACGAACGCGCGCGCGTCGGCGTCCCGGGGTTCGACGTCGTAGACGGCCACCCGGCCGCCGCCCTCCACCGCCAGCTCCGTCGCGCGCTCCACGAACGGGCGGAAGGCCTCCGCCGCGGGCAGGGCCCAGGTGCCCTGGGAGACGGGCACCGCCCCCGCGCGCCGCAGTTCCCGCCAGACCGCGACCCGGTGCCGTGAGGGCTTGGCCGGGACCTGTACCACCGCGAGGATCCATCGCACCGCTTCGTCTGTCACGAACCCGACCGTAACAGTCGGGCGGAGCAGGGGAGACTTCGGGCGAGTAGCAGGTGTTACAGTCTGGTGCGTGACACAATCTCCTCCGGTGTGGTCGGTCGCACCCCTGTACCTCGCCGGGTTCACCACGGCCTTCGGCGCCCACGGCGTCGCGGGTGTCCTGGGAACCCAGAGCGACTCCCTCGGGCTCTCCCTGCTGGGCCTCGGACTCATGCTGGCCCTGTACGACGTGGCGGAGGTGGTCCTCAAGCCGGTCTTCGGAGCGCTCAGCGACCGGATCGGCGTCCGTCCGGTGATCTTCGGCGGGCTGGTCGCGTTCTCCGTGGCGTCCCTCCTGGCCCTGCTGGCGCCCACTCCGCTCGTGCTGGGGCTCGCGCGGGTCGGGCAGGGCGCGGCGGCCTCCGCGTTCTCCCCGGCGTCGTCGGCGGCGGTCGCGCGACTGGCAGGGAGGGAACGGCTGGGGCGGTCGTTCGGCCGCTACGGGGCGTGGAAGAGCCTCGGCTACGTGCTCGGTCCGCTCAGCGGTGTGGCACTGGCCCACGTGTGGGGGATCGGGGCCCTGTACCTGACGCTCGCCGTGCTCGCGGCGGGCGCGGCGGCGTGGGTGCTGCTCGCGCTCCCGGCCCTGCCGGTGGTGCCCCGGCCGCGCTACACCGTCGCCGACCTCGTCCGGCAGACCACCGAGCGCGGGTTCCTGGTCCCCACGCTGCTGCTGGCCTCCACGACCGCGATCCTCGGCGTCGCGGTCGGGTTCCTGCCGCTGCTGGCCGTGCGGCTCGACCTGCACCCGCTCGCAGGTGCGGCGGCCGTCACCCTGCTGGCCCTGGTCTCCACCATCGTCCAGCCGATCGTCGGCCGCCGACGCGACCGGCACGGGATCTCCACGCGCGACGGCGGGGCCGTCGGCCTGGGGCTGGCGGCGGCCGCCCTGCTGGCGCTGGCCCTGGCCCCGAACGTGGTCACGCTGGTCGCCGCGTCCGTGGCGATCGGCCTCATGGTCGGCACCGTCACCCCGCTGGCCTTCGCACACCTGGCCGAGACCACGCCCGAGGAGCGGCTGGGACGCACGATGGGCAACGCCGAACTCGGTCGGGAGGTAGGGGACGCCGGAGGGCCGTTGGCGGTCGGCGCGCTGGCCGCCGCCACGAGTCTGCCCGTGGCCCTCACGGCGCTCGCGGCCGCCGGGCTCGCCTCCGGGATCCTGGGGCGGGTCGCGCTCCGGGAGGGCGGGCCGGTCAGGCCCGGGAGCCCGCCCGACTGATCCGGGCCAGGGAGGCCTCGACGTCCACCCGCTCGGTCGGCCGGTTGTGGGGGAGCTTCGAGAGCAGGTACGCCATCCCGCAGGTGTTCGTGACCGCCGCGAAGGCCAGCCCGGCGCCCACGAACGCGGCCAGGAGCACGGCGGGGGTCCACCACAGACTCGCCGCCGCCGCGACCAGCACCGTCGAACCCGCCACGAGCCGCACCTGGCGGTCCAGGGCCCACCGCTCCGGACCGTGCACGGTCGGGCCCTCGGCCTGGGCCCAGGCGTTCATGCCGCCGGTCAGCACCACGGCGTCCTCCAGCCCGGAGGAGGCCAGCCGACGCCGGGCCTGCTCGGCTCGGGACCCGCTCTGGCACACCAGGACGATCTGCTCGGTGGCGTCCCGGGCGACCCTCCCGGCGTGGTGGTCGAGCTCGTCCAGCGGGAGGTTGACCGCTCCGGGGACGTGCGCGCTCTCGAACTCGGCCGGGGTGCGCACGTCCACCAGGAGCGGGGAGGACCCGCTGTCGAGCCGGGCTCTGACGGTCGCCGCGTCGACGGACTCGCTCATGTGTGTCTGACTCCAGGGGAGAAGGGGTAGTCCACGACTTTGGTAGGGATTCTACCCCCCGGGGTATGTGACGTGCTTGTCACCGATTCCGGGAATACCCCCCCGATGCGGAGTCCTGTACTGGTCAGAGCGTCGGCAGGTACCTCTGGAGCTCGTACGGGGTCACCTGGCGGCGGTAGGAGTTCCACTCCGCCTTCTTGTTGCGCAGGAAGAAGTCGAAGACGTGCTCGCCCAGCGTCTCCGCCACCAGCTCGCTGTTCTCCATCAGGCGCAGCGCCTCGTCCAGGCTCTGGGGGAGCGGCTTGATGCCCAGCGCGCGGCGCTCGGAGTCCGTGAGGGCCCAGACGTCGTCCTCGGCGCCCGGCGGCAGCTCGTAGCCCTCCTCGATCCCCTTCAGACCTGCGGCCAGGATCACCGCGTAGGCCAGGTACGGGTTGGCGGAGCTGTCCAGCGAGCGGATCTCGATCCGGCTGGAGTTCGACTTGCCGGGCTTGTACATCGGCACGCGGACCAGTGCCGAGCGGTTGTTGTGCCCCCAGCAGATGTAGGCCGGGGCCTCGCCGCCCATCCCCGCCGAGGCGGCCGGGTCGTCCCAGATGCGCTTGTAGGAGTTCACCCACTGGTTGGTGACGGCCGCGATCTCGTCGGCGTGGCGCAGCAGCCCCGCAATGAACCCGCGCCCGACCTTGGAGAGCTGGTACTCCGCTCCGGGCTCGTAGAAGGCGTTGCGGTCACCCTCGAACAGCGACAGGTGGGTGTGCATGCCCGACCCCGGGTACTGGGTGAAGGGCTTGGGCATGAAGGTGGCGTACACGCCCTGCTCCATGGCCACCTCCTTCATCACCAAACGGAAGGTCATGATGTTGTCGGCGGTGGTGAGCGCGTCCGCGTAGCGCAGGTCGATCTCCTGCTGGCCCGGGCCGCCCTCGTGGTGGCTGAACTCCACCGAGATGCCCATGGCCTCCAGCATGTTGATGGCGTTGCGCCGGAAGTCGTGCGCGCTGTTGTGCGGCGTGTGGTCGAAGTAGCCACCCGAGTCGTTGGGCTCGGGGAACTCACCGTGCTCCGGGAACTTCTTCAGGAGGTAGAACTCGATCTCGGGGTGCGTGTAGAACGTGAACCCGAGGTCGGAGGCCTTCCCGAGCTGGCGCTTGAGAACGTGCCTGGGGTCCGCCGGGGACGGCGAGCCGTCGGGCATGAGGATGTCGCAGTACATGCGCGCGGTGCCGTGCGGCTCGTTGCGCCAGGGCAGCACCTGGAACGTGGAGGGGTCGGGCTGGGCGAGCATGTCGGCCTCGTACACCCGGGCGAAGCCCTCGATGGCCGAACCGTCGAACCCGATGCCCTCGGAGAAGGCGGCCTCCAGTTCGGCGGGCGCCACCGCCACGGACTTGAGGTACCCGAGCACGTCGGTGAACCACAGCCTCACGAACCGGATGTCGCGCTCCTCCAACGTGCGGAGCACGAATTCCTGCTGTCGATTCACGATGACCCTCCTCGATGCCGGTCGGTTCCGGCCCGGTCCGCGCACGTGAGCCGTGCCGGGAACGATCTCCCGGAGCCAGTCTGCCGTGCGGATATTTCCGGGGTATTTCCGCACACGCCAACCAGCCTGCCCGGACCTCCCCGCACAGGCATTATGACCGCTGAATCAGGAGGTTCGGGACGGCTTGGGCCAGACCGAGTTCCCGGGCGCGGGCCCCCGCCGTGGCCCGGTTGGGCACACCGAGCTTCCCCAGGATGTGGGACACGTGCACGCTCGCGGTCTTGGGGCTGATGAACAGCGCCTCCGCGATCGCCGCGTTGGTCGCGCCCGTGGCCAGCAGGCGCAGCACCTCCGTCTCGCGCGGAGTCAGCCCGGCGGGTGCCGGAGGCGGGACGGACCCGCCGGAGAGACCGGCGCCGAGGCGGCGCGCCAGGTCCTCGGCGGCGCGGGCCAAGGGTGACGCACCACACGCGTCGGCGGTCGCGAAGACCAGGCGGGTCAGCTCCACGGCACGCTCCCGCTCACCGGCGGCCACCCGGGCCTCGGCCTCGCGCAGCCGGGCCCGGGCCAGGTGCAACCGCAGGGGAGTGGACTCCCAGGCCGCCGCCGCGTTGGCCCACGACGTGGCCAGGGACGGGGGCGCGGCGCCCTCGACCTCGCTGATCTGGGCCCGTACGGTCGCCGCGTGCGCCGGCCGGACCAGGCCGTTGCACGGGAGCCTCCTCGCGACGGTGCCGACCAACCCGACCACGAGCCGGGCCGTCTCCCCGAACCCCGCCTCTCCGCGCGCCCGCTCCGCGCCCAGTCGGGCGGCCTCCGCCATCCGTTCCAGCAGCGGCCACGTGTACCCCGGGGAACGCTCCAGGGCCGCCTGCTCCAGGACGTCCCTGGAGAGGGACAGCGCCTCGGCGAGGTCACCCTCGGCCAGGGCGGCGTCCAGCAGGCCCGTGGTGCGCAGCTGCACGACGTCCATCCGGTGCGCGTCCAGCATGGAACGGTCTCCGCTGGGCCCGGCCTCGGCACGCGCCGCGACCGCGTCCCCCATCGCCGCCGCGGCACGCGCCTCGACCGCCTGGACGTAGTGCTGGTGCTTGTCGTCCCCGTGCCTCCTGGCCAGGTGGCGGCGGTGGACCTCGCGGCTCTGGCGCAGGTCTCCCGTCTCGAAGAGGATCTCGGCGCGGTTCTGGTGGTGGAAGGACCGGTGGTAGGGCGCCCAGCCCCACGCCTCGTGCCGGGCCAGGGACTCCTCCAGCACGCGCAGGCCCTCCTCGTGGTGGCCGAGCTCACGCAGGAAGTGGGCGAGGTTCCCGGCTCCGCGCGCCTCCATGTAGGGCTCGCGGAGCTCGATGGCCTCCGCCATCCCCCGTTCCACCAGCGGGCGCCCGTGTTCGACGTCACCGTCCCGCATACGGACCCCGCCCAACGTGATCCGGGCGTCGGCGGCCGCGCAGCGGTCGGACACACTGCCCGTGTCGGCCGCGTCGATCGCCAGCTCGGCCAACGTCCCGAAACCGCGGCCGGTGTCGTTCAGCTCTTGGAGGACCCTCCCCTCGGGGGTCGGGTTCCGGTCCTCGCGCAGCATGGCGCTCTCCCGGGCCAGGAGAGCCAGGAGCTGGCTGTATCCGGGCATGTGCGGCGGGTGCAGTTCCAGGGCCCGGACCAGGTCCTCGACGCCGCCGGTGCACGCGTGGGAGGAGCGGGCCTGGCCCCGCTGGCGCAGCAGGACCGCCCGCGCCGTGAGGGTCCCGTCGTCGTCGGCGTCCTCGTCCAGCGTCGCCAGGGCCTCGTCGACGAGTTCCAGCGCACGCCGGTTGCGGTTGGCCGAGATCGCCGCGCCCGCGGCCCTGCTCACCACCTCCGCCCAGCTGTTCCCCTCCACCCGGTCGCTGGGGTCGGGCACCCGGTCCCACAGCGCCAGGACGCGGTCCAGCATGCCGAGGCGTTCGTCGAAGGCGAGCGTCCTGCTGGCCTGGACGGCGGCCCGCCAGGCGGCCTCCATGGCCCGGGGCAGGTCCTGCGCGGCGTGGTAGTGGTGGGCCTGCTCGGCGGCACGGCGGTCCTCGGGGACGGCGTCCGGGTACGCGTCGATGAGCTGGGCGAAGCGCAGGTGCAGCCGGGAGTGCGGCCCGGGCAGGATCTCGTCGTGCACCGCGTCGCGCAGCAGTGCGTGCCGGAAGCGGTAACCGGTGCGTCCGGGCCGCAGCACGTTGGCGTCCACCAGGGCGTGCAGGGCGGCCTCCAGGTCACGCTCGGGCAGCCCGGCCGCGTGGTGGAGCACCTCGTGCTCGATGCCGTCGGCCACGGCCCCCACCGCCGCCGCCCGCAGGACGGAGAGCGTGGTCTCGTCGAAGCGGCGCACCGGCTCCAGGAGCAGGTCGCGGAAGTGGTCGGGCAGGTCGGGGTCGTCGTCGGAGGGGCAGGTCTCGGCGGCGGCCAGGGCCTCCACGAACAACGGGACGCCCTCGCTGCGCCGGAAGAGCGTGTCCAGGGCGTCGTGCTCCAGTTCCTCGCCTCGGATCGCCGCGGCCTGGACGCCCACCTCCTCCCGGGTGAACGGCTCCAGCACGATCCGGCGCACGCCCGGCAGGCGTTCGAGCTGGGGGAGGAGCCGCCGCAGCGGGTGCGCGCGGTGCAGGTCGTCACTGCGGTAGGTGGCGACGACCTGGGTCCCGGGGCGGGAGAGGTTGCGGGCGAGGAAGGCCAACAGGTCCCGGGTGGCGCCGTCCGCCCAGTGCAGGTCCTCCAGGACGACGGTGACCCCGTCCTCCCCGGCCACCTGCTCGCACAGGCGCAGTACCTGCTCGAAGAGGATGCCCCGGTTCTCCCGGCGGTCCGAGGCGGGCTCGCCCAGCTCGGGGAGGAGCCGGGCGAACTCGCCGACCCCGCCCGGCGCGGCCGCGTCGAACGGGGCGCGTCCGCGCTCGCGCAGGATCTGGCGGAGCACGGCGGTGAAGGGGGCGTAGGACAGGCCGTCGACGCCGAGTTGCAGGCAGGCCCCGACGAACACCGTCCCGGCGGGCCGGGTGGCGGCGAACTCGGAGACCAGGCGGCTCTTGCCGACCCCCGCGTCCCCGCCCACCAGCAGTGTCTCCGGGGGGCCGGTGCGTACGCGGTCGGCCTGGTCGGCCAGGAGCCGGAGGTGGTCCCGGCGGCCGACGAAGAGGGGACTCACTGCGGAGAACAGGGGCATACCCCCCATTATGCGCGCCGGGGTCGCGGCGGCTCCGGGGTCTTCCCGGTTCGGGTCCGCTCCTCGGCACTCAGGAGACGGGCTCGGCGGTGGAGCTCGGCCCGGCGGAGGCGCTCCTGGATGATCGCCTGGGCGGTGGCCGCCCGTAGGTCTCTGAGGGGCACGGTGGTGTCCTTTCCGTGGTGTCTGTGCGGTGCTCGGGGCGGCGTGCCTGGTGCGCGCGGGGTCAGGAGGCGCGTCGGCGGCGCTTCGCGGCCCGTTCCCGGGCTCGGGCGCGGGCCTCGGCCCTGGCCCGGCGCACCGCCGTGAGCTGCTCGCTGCGACGGGCGGCGGCCTCGGAGCGGGCGCGGTCGTCCCTGAGGACGAAGTCGGGGTGGAACACGGTGCTGCCCTTCCGCTGTGCGGCGGGACCCGTGTCCCGCCCGATGACCTCCACGATCCGGCTGAGAACGGAGTCGGCGCATCGGGAGGAATCAGTGGATCGGCCGCCAAAGCGTCGGACGGCCTCCTAAGAGGGGTGAGATCCGTCCTAAGAACCCTCGTGAGTCCCGCCGATTCGCCAAACGCCCCGGAGGTTCCTTGACTCCGGTGCCTCGGGGCGGGCAAGTGTGTGGGGGCTGGGCGTCTCCTCCCGGGGGTGCTCCGGCCAGCACTGATGGCGGATCTCAGGAGGTCGTGGGATGACTCGGGTCGCTTGCGGGACCGACCGACGGGGCGCGTTCGGGCGAAGGGCCGCAGGGGTGGTCGCCGGGCTGGCCCTCGCCGGGCTGTGCGCGGCCCCCGCCTCGGCGGACGACGGCGGGGACGCGGTGGGGCTGTCCCTGTCCGGGGTGGACCGGTCGCCGCTCCCCGGCGAGGAGGTCGTCTACCGGGCCACCGTGGTCAACGGCGGAGCCGGGGAGGTCGAGGAGGGGCTGCTCGCACAGCACGTGCCCGAACCCCTCGATGTCCGGGAGGTCGGCCAAGGCGGGATCGTCGAGGAGGGCGTCGCCAACTGGAGGGTGGACCTGCCGGAGGACGGGGAGGCCGCCTACACCGTCCGGGTCCGGGTGCCGGAGGACGCCGAGCCGGGGGAGCGGGTGGTGAGCACCGCCTGCCTGCTGTTGGACCGGGACGGCGATCCCGTGGCCTGCGCGAGCGACACCCTGCTGGTCGGGGACCGAACGGTGCTCTCGAAGATGGGGGAGATGGTGGACCGGGACGGCCTGGTCCGCGCGGTGGGCGTGGGGGTGCTGATGGTGCTGGTGTGGCTGATGTGGCGACAGTGGGGCGCCTCACGCGGCACCTGACCCGACGGGTGTCCGATTTGTTACGTCAGGGCGTCAGCAAGACGCGGGCTTCAACTACAACGCGTAGTAGTCTAAGCGTATGGACTTCCTTTACTCCGCGCTCGTGTTCCTGCACATGATCGGCCTGGCCGGGATCATCGCCGGTTTCCTCATGCAGCTGATGACCGACAACGTCAAGGCGACCAAGGTGCTGCTGCACAGCGCCCTGCTCCAGTTCGTCACGGGCCTCCTGCTGGTCGGTGTGGCCGAGATGGCCGACATCGGCGAACTCAACCACGTCAAGATCGGCGTGAAGCTCGTGATCGCCCTGAGCGTCGTGGTCGTCGGTGTGCTCAACCTGCGCAAGCCCGCGAAGAACCTGGCGATCATCGCCGGTGTCCTGGCCATCGTCAACATCGGTGTCGCGGTCTTCTGGTAGACGCCCGCCGACCCGCCCGCACGGGTCTGCCGCCGGTGGCGGTCCGGAGTGCTCCGGACCGCCACCGGCTTTTTCGTCTGGAAAATCTTGCAGGCCCTTTCGTCCAGATCAGGGCTGCATTTCCGGGTGATCCGGTGTTCACGTGGTGTTCACAGGTCGAGGTCGGTCTGTTACCTTCGTCACCTCAACGCAAACTCTTGCGCAAACTGCAAGAGCATGCGGCACCTCCCCCCCAAGGAGCGCACATGAGAACACCCCGCGTCGGCGCCCTCCTCGGAGCGGCCCTGATGGGAGCCGCCCTGTTGGCGGTACCCGGCCAGGCCGCCACCCAGGACGCCGCACCCGTCTCCGCGCAGAACGCCAACGACGACACGATCGTCCACCTCTTCCAGTGGAACTGGGACTCCGTCGCCGCCGAGTGCGCCGAATTCCTCGGCCCCGCCGGGTACGGCGGCGTCCAGGTCTCCCCGCCCCAGGAACACGTGGTCGTCCCCTTCTCCGAGGGCGGCAACCACCCCTGGTGGCAGGACTACCAGCCGGTCTCCTACCGGATCGACAACACCCGGCGCGGCACCGCCGAGGACTTCCAGGCGATGGTCTCCACGTGTGCCGACAACGGCGTCCGGATCTACGTGGACGCCGTCATCAACCACATGACCGGACCGGCCGAGGGCACCAGCACCGGCAGCGCCGGCACCGAGTGGGAGCGCTACGAGTACCCCGACCTGTTCGGGGACGGCACGGCCGCCTACTCCTACGACGACTTCGGTCCCTGCTACGACACCATCGAGAACTGGAACGACAAGGACGAGGTGCAGAACTGCCAGCTCCTCGACCTGGCCGACCTGGACACCGGCTCCCCGCACGTCCGTGACCAGATCGTCCGGTACCTCAACGGCCTGGTGGCCATGGGGGTCGGCGGCTTCCGGGTGGACGCCTCCAAGCACGTCCCCGAGGACGACATGGGCGCCATCATCGGGGCCCTGGACGACGTCCCCGGGTTCGGCGGCGCCCCCCGGGTGTTCCACGAGGTCTACGGCGACCAGACCATCCCCTACACCGCTTACACGCCCTACGGGCAGGTCACCAACTTCGACTACAAGCGCTCCGTCGCCTCCGGCTTCGCCAACGGTGACATCGCCGGGCTCACCGACATGCCCGACCACGGCGGCCTCACCTCCGACGAGGCCGTGGTCTTCGTCGACAACCACGACACCCAGCGCTACGAGCCGACCCTCACCTACGTGGACGGCGACCGCTACTACCTCGCCACCGCGTTCATGCTCGCCCACCCCTACGGCACCCCCGTGGTGATGTCCAGCTACGACTTCGAGGGCAACGTGACCGAGGGCCCGCCCAGCGCGGCCCAGGACGGCAACCCCGCCGGGTGGATCACCGAGGACAGCGACTGCTCCGGCGCCGCGTGGGTCTGCGAGCACCGGAACGAGGCCGTCAGCGGCATGGTGGCCTTCCGGTCGGCGGTGGGGGACTCCGGCCTCACCGAACGGGCCCGCGACGGATCCTCCCGTGTGGCCTTCGACCGGGGCGAGGCCGGGTTCGCCGCCTTCAACGCCTCGGGCGGAGACTGGGCCCTGACCGCCCCGACGTCGCTCCCGGACGGCGAGTACGACAACGCGTCCGGACCCGGCACCGCCACGGTCTCCTCGGGCCAGGTCAGCGCGACCGTCCCCGCCGACGGCGCCCTGGCGCTGCACGTGGGCGGCGAGTGCGAGCAGGACTGCGGCGGAGGTCCGGGCGAGCCGGGCGAGCCCGGCGACACCCTGACCGCGACGGTCGAGACCCGGCCCGGTCAGGAGGTGTTCGTCGTCGGCTCCACCCCCGAACTGGGGTCGTGGAACCCGGCGGACGGCGCCCCGCTGAGCACCGACGCGTCCACCTACCCGCAGTGGTCCGGCCGTGTCACCCTCGGCGCCGACACCGAGTGGAAGCTGGTCCGGGTGTCCCCGGACGGCGCGGACTGGGAGCCCGGCGCCAACCGCGTCGGCCCGGCCACCACCGTCACCTGGGGTCAGCGCTGAGGCCACCGGGCGTCCCCACGGGGGCGCCCGGTCCGGCTCACCCCGCCGAGGCGTCCTCCTTCGGCGCCGGGCAGGTCCCGCCCGGGTCCACCGCGAGCTCGTAGTGCCACACCTCGTTGGCGTAGGTCTGGCAGAGCCCGAACCGCGCCCCGTGCTGGGCGAACCAGTACGCGGCGTCGGTGCGGCCCACGTCCACCGCCTCCCCCGTGACGTGCGAGGAGTCCTCGGGGGAGGCCACCCACCGGGCCGCCTCCTCCTCGCTCCCGTACACCCCCACGGCCGACTCCAGCAGGAACCGCTGATAGCGCTCGCTGCGCCATCCGCTGGTCACCAGCACCTCGATGCCGTCCTCCTCCAGAGCGGCCCCGGCGGCCTCTCGGACCGCCGCCACCAGGTCCGGGTCCAGCTCGGACAGCGCGGGCACGTCCTCGTCGGGGTCCAGGCCCCCGCCCTCGGGGACGAACCCGTCGCCCTCGCCCAACGGGGTCAGCCGGGTCACCGGGAGGCCGGTCCGCGCCTTCCCCCCGTCGGCCGCCCCGGCCGAGGCGCACCCCGCCAGGGTCAGGACGGCCACGGCGACGGTGGCCAGAACGGTCGGTCGACGGCACATGGGACGTCCCTCCTCCGTGGACCGGACCCCGTGTCCGGTACCGAAGGCCCCAGGTCACCAGGGACGGTGTTGCGCGGATGTGTGCGGACGAGCCAACACTTCCGCAACACCGCCCCTGCCTAGACTGGGCCGTCGGCCGAGGGACGGGGGAAGCGCATGCGCGTGCTGGTGGTCGAGGACGAGGTCTTCATGGCGGAGGCACTCCAGGCGGGTCTGCGCCACGAGGCCATCGCCGCCGACGTCGCCCTGGACGGTGACGCGGCCCTGGAACGGATCGGGGTCAACGACTACGACGTGGTCGTTCTCGACCGGGACCTCCCCGGAACCCACGGCGACCAGGTGTGCGCGCTCATCGCCCGCGACCACCCCGGTACACGGGTGCTCATGCTCACCGCCGCCGCGCGGCTCCGTGACAAGGTGGACGGCTTCGCCCTGGGCGCCGACGACTACCTCACCAAACCCTTCGCGGTCGAGGAGCTGGTCATGCGCCTGCGCGCGCTGGCCCGGCGACCCGCCGCCACGGTCCAGCCGGTGCTGGAGCGGGGCGACCTGCGTCTGGACCCCTACCGCCGGGAGGCCCACCGTTCCGGCCGCTACCTCCGGCTGCCCCGCAAGCAGTTCGCCGTCCTCGAACTGCTCATGCGGGCGGACGGGGGAGCGGTCAGCGCGGAGACCCTCCTGGAGAAGGTCTGGGACGAGCACGCCGACCCCTTCACCAGCGCGCCCCGGGTGACGGTGTCCCAACTCCGCCGGGTGCTGGGGGAACCGGACCCCATCGTGACCGTTCCCGGCGTGGGCTACCGCCTGGTGGTCCCCGGGGAGGCCCGGTGAACGGCGTGCGGGTACGGGTCAGCGCCCGCCTGCGCCTCACCCTGGGCTACGCCGGGTTCCTGGTCGTGGCGGGCCTGGCCGTGCTGGCCGGGGTGTACGTGGTGCTGCGGTACGTGCCCGACTACCCGCTCACCGCCGCCAACCCCAGCGACCTCGGGCAGCCCATCGCGGCCCGCGCCCAGATCCTGGAGGCCGTCGTCCGCGTCTCCGGCGGCGTCCTGCTGGTGCTGGCCGTGATCGGGCTGGTCGGCGGCTGGTACCTGGCGGGGTGGGTGCTGCGGCCCCTGAACCGGATCAACGAGGCCGTGCTGGCCGCCACGACCGGGCGGCTCGGGCACCGCGTCGCGCTCTCCGGCCGCAACGACGAGTTCCGCCAGCTGGCCGACGCCTTCGACCACATGCTGGACCGCCTCCAGGACGCCTTCGAGGCGCAGGAGAGGTTCGCCGCCAACGCCTCCCACGAACTCCGCACCCCGCTGGCGGTCAACGCGACCCTCCTGGACGTGGCCCGGCGCGACCCCGAGGGCCAGGACCACCCGCGCCTGCTCGAACGCCTGGACCTCACCAACGCCCGGGCGATCGCCCTCACCGAGGCGCTGCTGCGGCTGGCCGACGCCAACGCCGTCACCGCCGTGTCCGCACCCGCGGACCTCGCCGAGATCGCGCGCGAGGTCGCGGCGGAGACCGCCGAGGAGGCGCGTCAGGCGGGGGTGCGACTGGACCACGCGCTCTCCCCGGCCCCGGTGGTCGGTGACACCGCGCTGCTCACCCAGCTCACCGAGAACCTGGTGCGCAACGCCCTGAGGCACAACCTCCAGGGCCCGGGTGGGACCGCCCACGTCACCACCGACCGCGACCCGCGCACCGGCGGCGTCGTCCTGAGGGTCGAGAACACCGGCCCCGTGTACACCCCGGAGGCCGCCGCCCGCCTGCACGAACCCTTCCTGCGCGGTGCGGGACGGGTCGGTACCGGTCAGGGACACGGGCTCGGTCTGGCTCTGGTGGCCCGGGTCGCGCAGGTCCACGGCGGCACCCTGGACCTGCGCCCACGCGGGGCCGACCAGGGAGGGGGTCTCACCGTCACGGTCACCCTCCCCGCCCGGGACACCCGTCAGTCGTCGTAGAAGGCCCGTTCCATCACCGCGCGCGCCCGCCGGGTCGTGCGCAGGTAGGACTCGGTCAGCTGCTCCGCCGGACCCTCGGGCTCGGGACCCTCCGCCGCCGCGCCGTCCTCCTCGGCACCCTCGCCGTCCGTGTCGGCCCCGTCCCCGTCGCCGTACCCCATGGCCTGGGCCAGCGCCGCGCGCACCCGCAGGTCGTGCGGGATCGAGTCGCCGCCCCGGCCGCGTACCAGCATCACCATGCCGCGCACCCGCGAGGCCAGCCGCCACGACCGTTCCAGCACCACACCGTCGTCGGCGGCCAGGAACCCGTGCGCCACCGCCACCGCCAGTGCGGGCAGCGTCTGCGGGGTACGCAGGTCCGGGAACTCGTGCGCGTGCCGCAGCTGCACCAGCTGCGCCACCCACTCCACGTCCGACAGCCCGCCCCGGCCCAGCTTCGTGTGCAGGGTCGGGTCCGCCCCGCGCGGCAGCCGCTCGGCCTCCATACGTGCCTTGAGCTTGCGGATCTCCAACACGGACGCGGGGGAGACGCCCCCCACCGGATAGCGGATCGGGTCGATCAGCGCCACGAACGCCGAACGCAGCCCCTCGTCACCGGCGATCGGCCGCGCCCGCAGCAGCGCCTGGCTCTCCCACACCTGCGACCAGCGCCCGTAGTAGGCGGCGTAGGAGTCCAGCGTGCGCACCACCGGCCCGCTGCGACCCTCCGGGCGCAGGTCCGTGTCGACCTTCAGCGCGGGCTCGGCCTGCGGCATCTCCAGCAGCCGGGCCAGTTCCCGCACGATCGCCATGGCCTGCTTGGTGGCCGCGCCCGAGTCCACGTCCGGCATGGGGTCGTGCACGTACATCACGTCGGCGTCGCTGGCGTAGGTCAGCTCACCACCGCCGAACCGGCCCATCGCCACCACGCACACCCGGGTGAGCACCTCGCCGCCGGACTCGGAGATCACCTTGGTGTAGGCCGCGCGCAGGGCGGCGTCGATGGTGACCTCCGCGATCCCGGTGAGGGCCCGGCCCACCTCCTCGACCGAGCACACGCCCAGCAGGTCGGCGGCGGCCGTGCGCAGCAGCTCCCGCCGGCGCAGCGCCCGCACCGCCGACACCGCCTCCTCCGGGGTGTCGTAGCGGCGCAGGGCCGCGTCGGCCTCGGCCATCAGCGACCTGCGCTCGCGCCGTCGGAGGTCGGCGTCGTCGCCCAGCATGGCCACCGCCTCCGGGGCCCGCAGCAGCAGTTCGGTCACGTACCGGCTGGTCCCCAGCAGCCACGCCATCCGCTCGGCCACCCGGACGTCGTCGCGCAGCAGCCGGAGGTACCAGGGCGTGGTGCCCAGCGCGTCGCTGACCTGACGGAACCCGAGCAGTCCCGCGTCCGGGTCGGGGGAGTCCGCGAACCAGCCCAGCATCACCGGCAGCAGTGTGCGCTGGATGGCCGCGCGCCGGGACAGCCCCGACGTCAGCGACTGAAGGTGGCGCAGCGCCCCGCGCGGGTCCACGAAGCCCAGCGCCCCCAGCCGCTCCACGGCCTGGTCGGCGGAGAGCCGGATCTCGTCCTCGGGCAGGGCGGCCACCGCGTTCAGCAGCGGGCGGTAGAAGAGCTTCTCGTGCAGGCGCCGCACCTCCGCAGACACCCGCTTGCGCGCATCGGTCAGCTCGCGCACCGAGTCGGCGGTGAACCCCAGGGCACGGCCCAGCTGCCGCAGCCGTGACGGACCGTCGGCGGCCTGGGGATCGGGCATCAGGTGGGTCCGGCGCAGCCGCTCCAGCTGCAGCAGGTGCTCCACCCGCCGCAGGAAGCGGTAGGCGTCGGACAGCCCCGCCGCGTCCCGCCGCCCCACGTAGCCGTACTCCGACAGCGCCGAGAGCGCCTGGAGGGTGTTGCCCGACCTCAGGCGCTCGTCCGAACGCCCGTGCACCAGCTGGAGCAGCTGCACGGAGAACTCGATGTCGCGCAGCCCCCCGGGCCCCAGCTTCAGTTCGTGCTCGGCCTGCCCGGCGGGGATGTGCGCCACCACCCGGCGGCGCATGGCCTGCACGTCCTCCACGAAGTCCTTGCGGCCGGAGGCCTCCCACACCAGCGGTGCGATGGCCTCCGCGTACCGCCGTCCCAGCTCCTCGTCACCGGCGATCGGCCGGGCCTTGAGCAACGCCTGGAACTCCCAGGTCTTGGCCCAGCGCTCGTAGTAAGCCAGGTGCCCCGCGAGCGGCCGGACCAGGGGACCGTTACGGCCCTCCGGACGCAGGGCCGGGTCCACCTCCCACAGGGTGCCCTCCGCGTCGGTCTCCGACGGGACGCGCATCATGGCGGTCGCGAGCCGGGTGGCGGCCCGCTGGGCCTCCTGGTCGTCGGCGGGCGCACCGTCGGCGCCGGTGGCGGGCTCGGCCACGAACACCACGTCCACGTCACTGACGTAGTTCAGTTCACGGCCGCCGCACTTGCCCATCCCGATCACGCTCAGACGGCACAGCGCGGCGTCCTCGGGGGACTCCGCGCGGGCCACCGCGAGCGCCGCGTCCAGGGTCGCCGCCGCCAGGTCGGCAAGCTCGGCGGCGACCTCGTCCACGGTGTTCACCCCGGTCAGGTCCCGCCCGGCCAGCCGCAGCACACGGCGCCGGTAGGCCACCCGCAGCGTGTGCCGCAGCACGGCCGAGGCCTCCCCCTCCTCGCCCTGCCCCAGAGAGAGGTCGGCCGTCGGAGCGGGCTCGTCGGGGCACGCGCCCACGGTGTGCATCAGCCCCCGGCGCAGCTCCTCGCGGTCCGGGGTGCGCGCGGCGTCGGCGCCGCGCAGCTCACGCCAGTCACCGGGGTGCCGCACCAGGTGGTCGGTGAGCGCCGTGCTGGCCCCCAGGACACGGCACAGCCGGGTGCGCAGGTCGCGTTCCTCGCGGAGGGCGACACGCACCTCCTCCGGGTCCGGCGCGACCTCCAGCAGCCGGAGGAGGCCCAGCAGCGCCTGGTCCGGGTCGGCCGCCGCTGCGAGAGCACCGATCACCTCGGTGTCGGCCAGGGCGTCCAGCCCCGCCTCCTCCACCAGCCGCAGGGCCCGGGTGCTGTCACTGAAACCGCGTCGAGCGAGCGCGCCCGCTGTCATGTTGGTTCTTCCGTCCCTTGCCACGCGTCAACGGTAGCCGTATCGGGGATCCGGACCCCGGAACCGGCTCGGGGCCGGTACCCGAACTGGATACCGGCCCCGAGGGGGTGTGACTAGATGTCGTAGTAGAGCTCGAACTCGCGCGGGTGCGGGCGCAGGCGCAGGGAGTCGATCTCCTCGGTGCGCTTGTAGTCGATGTAGGTCTCGATGAGGTCCTTGGTGAAGACCCCGCCCTCCAGCAGGAACTCGTGGTCGGCCTCCAGGGCCTCCAGAGCGGCCTCCAGGGACGCCGGGACCGTCTCGATCGCCGCGGCTTCGGCCGGGGGCAGCTCGTACAGGTCCTTGTCGACCGGCTCCGGCGGCTCGATCTTGTTCTTGATGCCGTCCAGACCCGCCATGAGCATGGCGGAGAAGGCCAGGTACGGGTTGGCCGAGGGGTCCGGCACCCGGAACTCGATGCGCTTGGCCTTCGGGTTGGAGCCGGTGAGCGGCAGGCGGATGCAGGCCGAACGGTTCCGCTGGCTGTAGACCAGGTTGATCGGGGCCTCGTAGCCCGGCACCAGGCGGTGGAAGGAGTTCACCGTCGGGTTGGTGAAGGCCAGCAGCGCCGAGGCGTGCTTGAGCAGACCACCGATGTAGTGGCGGGCCGTGTCCGAGAGCTGGCCGTAGCCGGCCTCGTCGAAGAACAGCGGCGCGCCGTCCTTCCACAGGCTCTGGTGGCAGTGCATGCCCGAACCGTTGTCACCGAAGAGCGGCTTCGGCATGAACGTGGCGGTCTTGCCCGCCTCGTTCGCCACGTTCTTCACGATGTACTTGTACAGCTGGACCTTGTCGGCCTGCTGGAGCAGCGTGCCGAACTTGATGCCGATCTCGGCCTGGCCGGCGGTGCCGACCTCGTGGTGCTGGAGCTCCACCTCGATACCGGAGTCGATCAGGGTCCGCACCATGTCCGAGCGCAGGTCGCTGTAGTGGTCGACCGGCTCGACGGGGAAGTAGCCGCCCTTGAAGCGCGGACGGTAGCCGCGGTTGCCGCCCTCGATCGCGGAGCCGGTGTTCCAGGCGCCCTCGATCGAGTCGATCTCGTAGTAGCCGGTGTTCGCGCGCGTCTCGAACTTGACGTCGTCGAAGATGTAGAACTCGGCCTCGGGGCCGAAGAAGGCGGTGTCGGCCACACCGGAGCCCGTGAGGTAGGCCTCGGCCTTGCGGGCGACGTTGCGCGGGTCGCGGCTGTACGACTCCAGCGTGAGCGGGTCGTGGACGAAGAACGTCATGTTCAGCGTCTTGTGCTTGCGGAACGGGTCCAGGACACCGGTGCTCAGGTCGGGCAGGAGCAGCATGTCGGACTCGTGGATGGCCTGGAACCCGCGGATCGAGGAACCGTCGAACATCTGACCATCGGTGAACGTGGACGCGTCCACGTTCTCGACCGGGAGGGTAACGTGGTTGACGCCCCCGAACAGGTCCGTGAACCGGACGTCGAAGAACTTGACGTCCTCATCTCGGATGTAGGCGAGCACCTCGTCGACGCTGCTGAACAAAACGGAACCTCCGTGCAGATAGCTGAGACGGCGGGTTCGCGGCCCGCGCCATCGCGGCCGTGTCGAACCACGCGCCGTCTCCCGGCCTCGTCATCGAAGCTAGGAGCGCGTGATTTCCACGCCGTGTCTCTATTGTTTCCTGCATGTTACGGAGCCGGTCGCCCGGGTTGGCCGGTGGTCCCGGAACGGTGATTCCGCCTGTTTCGGGGCGAAACCGGGGCGTCGGCGGCCTTCGGAGTGACCTGTGCCACGCGCCCTCCGTCCGCATGTCACCGGCGTCGAGCGGACCCGCGCGCGGGGGGTGACACGGGGCGGATAACGTGAAAAACATGAGCGACAAGAGCCGGAGCGGCGCCCCCACGGTCTCCGATGACGACTTCCGTTACCGCGGCAACCGGCTGGGTCTGCCCGAGAGCGGCAGCGGGTCGGTGCCCGGGGTCATGCGCCGCCTGGTCGGCCTCGCCCTCGACTGGGCCATCTCCGCGATGCTGGTGTGGGTCGCGCTCAGCTTCGGGCTCATCGGTCAGGAACTGGCCGCAGCGGCGGCGGCAGGGGGCGACCCCGAGGCCATCGCCCTCACCAACTTCACCACCCTGTCCACCTTGGTGGTGTTCGCGGCGATGAACCTCCTCCTGCTGACCATGTTCGGCACGACGATCGGACGCCGACTCGTCGGGATCGGTATCACCGCCACCGGTGAGCGCGGCTGGCCCTGGATCGCCTCCATGGCCGTGCGCACCCTGCTGTTGTGCCTGGTGATCCCGGCCGTGGTCTACGACCGTGACACCCGGGGCCTGCACGACCGCGCGGCCGGGACCGTCGCGACCCGTTACTGAGCGCACTCGCGCGGTCCCACGCTCCCCGCACGCCATGCGCACGCGCGTGCGAACCCGTACCGAGCTGCTGTTAGCATCCGTTCACGGCATTCCCGCAGGGACCCCCGCGACCTCGGGCCGTGTACCGCACGTCGACGCCCCGCCACTCCGGCGGGTGTGCCGTCCGGACGCGCCCTGGCTGCCCTGAACCCGCCCCCCTCAAGGTCTCCTCGCACCCTCGAAGGTTCGCATGGCTGGAAGACGCTCCGCCCCTCGCAACACCGGTGCCCTCAGCACCGCCCGGTTGTCCGCCGGACAGTGGGTCGCGTGCGTCGCGACCGCGCTGGCCATCATCGCCAGCCTCGGCGGTTACGGCTGGTACCAGGGTCTGATCGGCAACATCACGACCGCCCAGGTGGACACCGACGAGTGGGACCGGCCCACGAGCGTCGAGGGCGTCATGAACATCCTCATCATCGGCTCGGACGTGCGCTCGGGGGAGAACGCCGAGTACGGCGAGGTCGAGGGCGAGCGTCCGGACACGATGCTCATCGCGAGCATCAACGTGGACAACGGCGCGGCGACCCTGGTGAACCTGCCCCGCGACCTCATGGTCGACCTGCCCGGCTGCGAGGCGACGGAGGGCTACGAGGGCATGCAGGCCCAGCAGGGCATGATCAACTCCGCCATGACCTTCGGCGGGGTGGGCTGCCAGTGGCAGGCGGTCGAGCAGGTCACGGGTGTGCACCTGGACCACTTCCTGATGATGGACTTCGTCGGTTTCAAGGACATGGTGGACGCCATCGGCGGCGTCGAGATGTGCATCCCCGAACCGGTGGACGACCCCAAGGCGCACCTGGTGCTCGACGCCGGGCTCCAGACCCTGGACGGTGAGGACTCGCTCGGCTTCGTCCGCTCGCGCTACTCCCAGGGCGACGGCAGCGACCTGTCCCGGATCGACCGCCAGCAGGAGTTCATGGGCGCCATGCTCCGCGAGGTGCTCAGCAGCGACGTGATGACCAGCCCCGTCACCATCACCCGCTTCCTGGGCGCCGTCACCGACTCGATCACCACCGACGAGGAGCTGACGGTGGACACCATGGCCGACATCGCCATCTCGATGCGCGAGGTCGACCTGGACCGGGTCCAGTTCGTCACGGTTCCCAACGGCGCCCACCCGGCCGACGAGAACCGCATCATCATGAGTGACGCGGCCCCGGCCCTGTTCGAGGCGATCAACAACGGCGAGGACCTCGGCGGCGACGGCGACGGCGACGCGAAGGACGACGACCAGGCCGAGGACGTCACGGTCGAGCCCGGCGACGTCTCGGTCGAGATCGCCAACAACACCGGAATCGACGGCCTCGCCCTGGAGATCCAGGCCGTCCTGGTCCAGGAGGGCTTCGTGGTCACGGGGGTCGGCAACCCCGAGGCCCGTGTTCCCGAACTCACCACCGTCTACCACGGTCCGGGGGACGAGGCCGCGGCCAAGCTGCTCGCGGACAGCCTCACCAACGCCCAGACCGAGGAGGCCGAGGGCCTGGAACAGACCCTCGAACTCGTCGCCGGATCGGACTGGGAGGGCTTCGGCGGCTCCTCCTCCGGGAGTGACCTGTCCATCACCGACGACCTCGGCGGCGTCACCGCCGAGAAGCAGGAAAGCGCCTGCTAGGCCGTGTTTTGTGGATCATTCCGCGCTCGCGTTGCCAGGCTGCCTCTCGCCGCGCCGATGAAGCTCGGACAGCCAAACCCGGGCGGGCCCCCGCTGTGCGAAGCTGCGGAGCTCGCGTAGCAGGGCACAGTAGGGGCAGCTTCACTCATCGTCTTGCGAGAGATTGCCTGACGGCCGCTCGCATCGATGGCGGCTCCGCCGCCACCGGCGAAAGCATCCACAAAAACACGCCCTAGACCACGATCTCGCGGGGGCGCCCTGACCGGGGCGCCCCCGTTCTCGTGAGCGGGGTCTGACACAACGAGACCGTTCCGGTACCATCCGGGGGGTTACGTCCGAGTAGTCAGGGGGAGCCCCCCGTGACTGGTTTCCCTCCGGGCGCTTTCTCCTCTCATGTCCCAGATCGGATCGCAGGTGCCCTCTTGGCTCCAGGAAACGTGTCGAAGGCCGCCGCCGGGATGACCCTCGGCAAGTGGGCGGCGTGCGGGATGACCGGGGTGGTCATCGCCGGGAGTCTGGCTGGCTACGGCATCTACCAGGACGTCTTCGCCCTCGACACCGCCGAGATCGACACCGACGGCTGGGGTGACCGGCCCGCCCAGGTGGACGGGGTGCACAACATCCTGCTCCTGGGCACCGACGAGCGGGCGGGGGACGACGCTGGCTACAACGAGCTGAACGGCATCCGCCCCGACGTCCTGGTGGTCGTCAGCATCGACGTCGACGCGGGCGGGGTGACCATGGTGAACCTCCCCCGCGACACGATGGTCGAGATCCCGCCCTGCGCCGGAGGCGACGAGGGCGAGGGCTGGAACGGCGGCGTCGACCAGCTCAACCACGCGATGACCTACGGCGGCATGGACTGCCAGGGCAACACGGTGGAGACCGTCACCGGCATCCACCTCGACCACATGGTCCTGGTGGACTTCGCCGGGTTCGAGAACATCGTGGACTCGATCGGCGGCATCGAGATGTGCGTCCCCGAGCCCATCGACGACCCCAAGGCGCACCTGGTGCTGGACGCCGGACTCCAGCGGCTCGACGGGGAACAGGCCCTGGGGCTGGCGCGCTCCCGCGACAGCGCGGAGAACGGCAGCGACCTGGGTCGGATCGAGAACCAGCAGCGCATGATCGGCGCGATCCTGCGCGAGGTCACCGAGGGCGAGATCCTGTCGAGCCCCAGCACCCTCTACGGCTTCCTGGACTCCATCACCGACAGCCTGACCACCGACAGCGAGTTCGGCACCGACAAGATGACCGAGCTGGCCGTCGCCATGCGCGAGGTCGACCTGGGCCGCATGAACATGGTCACCGCCCCGGTCACGGACTACCCCGCCGACGCCAACAAGGTCGCGCTGGAGGAGACCGCCGCCCAGGAGCTGTTCACGGCGGTGGCGTCGGGTGAGATGACCGAGGGCTCCGGGGACGACGAGGCGGAGGCGGAGGACTCCGGCGGCGTCGCGCCCTCCGAGGTGTCCCTGCGGGTCCTCAACAACACCGGGATCGACGGTCTGGGCAACCAGGTCCAGGGACTCCTGGAGGCGGAGGGGTTCGTGGTCACCGAGTCCACCAACCCCGAGCTGCGCGCCCCCGACGCGACCACGGTCTACCACGGGCCCGACCGCGCCGAGCACGCCGAGGTCCTGGCCTCCGCCCTGTCCGTCGCGGAGGTGGTCGAGGAGCCCTCGCTCGGGGACGACCTGGAACTGGTCATGGGCGGCGCCGACTGGGACGGCCTGGCCGGCGGCGGGCAGCCCGGAAGTGAGGGCGGATCCGCCGACGACATCGAGACCACCTCCGCCGCCGAGGACGAGGTCAGCTGCTCCTAGGTTCTCCCACCACACGCGAACGGGGCCGTCACACCAGGTGTGACGGCCCCGTTCGCGTGTGCTCGGGCTGGATCAGCCCCCGGCCTTGTTGCCGCGCATGCCCTTGGGCAGCTTCGCGCCCTTCGGCATCGGGCCCTTCGGCATCCGCATCGCGGGCGGCAGCGCCTTGAGCCGGTAGTTCAGTTCGGCGGTGTCACCCTTGTCCAGGTTGCGCGGCAGCTTGACCAGCGCGCGCTGGAGCTTGGAGACCGGCACCTGGTCCTCGCCGTTGCCGACCTTGAAGTCGTAGATGGGCGTGTCGTGGGCGACACGGGCGACGCGCTTCTTCTCGCCGGCGATCAGGCCCTTGAGTCGACCGGGGTCGCCCTCACCGACCAGGACCACACCGGGGCGGCCCACCACGCGGTGGACGACGTCCATCTGCTTGTTCGCGGCCACGCCGGGCTCGACCGCCCAGTTGCCGCGCATGTTCTCCAGGATCGCCATCCCGGCGCCCAGTCGGCCGTCCAGCATCTGGTACTGGACCCGCTGCGCGGCGCGGGTGAACATGATGAAACCGACCAGGAAGGCGACCGGCAGACCGGTCAGCGGCCAGATGATCCAGGATCCGGTCCAGACGCCGACACCGACGAAGGCCGCGAAGATCACGACCGCGACGGCCACCGCGATCGGGATCGTCCGCGGGCTCTGCTTGTGCACGACCTTGGCGACCATGCCGATCTGCTTCAACCGGCCCGGCTGCTTCTCGCCACCCTGACCGGCGGTCGTTTTCTCGGACTTCTTCGCCATCGTGCTTTCAGGCAGCGCACACCGAACTCGTCGGTGGGGAAGGAGATCCCTGGGCTGCCTTGCCTCCTCTTCGCGGTCGACCTATGGTGCGGCGCCTTCCGGCGCCGCCAGCTGGGCGCCTTGGAACACCAGGATATGTGTCCGGCTCCCGAGATGCGGAACGGTGGCCCGCGGGCCACCGTTCCAGCTTGGTCACGACTCGGGTGTATCAGCCGTTATGCGTCGCTCGTGACCTTGGCGGCCTCGGCGTCACGCTTCTCGCGGGCCTGCTTGTACAGGGTCCCGGCGCGGTAGGACGAACGCACGAGCGGACCGGACATGACTCCGGCGTAACCGATCTCCTCGGCCTCCTTGCCCAGCTCCACGAACTCCTGCGGCTTCACCCAGCGGTCGATCGGGTGGTGCAGCTTGGAGGGGCGCAGGTACTGGGTGATGGTCAGCAGGTCGCACCCGGCCTCGTGGAGGTCGCGCATGGCCTCGCTGATCTCCTCGCGGGTCTCGCCCATGCCCAGGATCAGGTTGGACTTGGTGACCAGACCGGCGTCACGCGCCTCGGTGATGACCCTCAGCGAGCGCTCGTAGCGGAAGCCCGGGCGGATGCGCTTGAAGATGCGCGGCACGGTCTCCACGTTGTGGGCCAGGACCTCGGGACGCGAGCCGAAGACCTCGGCCAGCTGGTCGGGGTCGGCGTTGAAGTCCGGGATGAGCAGCTCGACGCCGGTGTCCGGGTTGAGCTCGTGGATCTTGCGGACCGTCTCGGCGTAGAGCCAGGCGCCGCCGTCCTCCAGGTCGTCGCGGGCCACACCGGTGACGGTCGCGTACCGCAGCTCCATCTTCCTGACGGAGGTGGCGACCTTGGTCGGCTCCATCCGGTCCAGCGCCGACGGCTTGCCGGTGGCGATCTGGCAGAAGTCGCAGCGGCGGGTGCACTGGTCACCGCCGATGAGGAACGTGGCCTCCCGGTCCTCCCAGCACTCGAAGATGTTGGGGCAGCCCGCCTCCTGGCAGACGGTGTGCAGGCCCTCGCCCTTGACCAGGGACTGGAGCTCGGTGTACTCGGGCCCCATGTGCGCCTTGATCTTGATCCACGGCGGCTTTCTCTCGATCGGGGTCTCGCTGTTGCGCGCCTCCACACGCAGCAGCTTGCGGCCCTCAGGAGCGATGGTCAACGCGAACCCGTTCCCTTCTGTACCCCTTGACGGGGACCCTCGCGCCCCTCGTGGGGGCTGTGGTCAGTCATCCGCGGGCGGTGGCGCCGGAGAGCATTCCGGAGCCGTCGGTGTGGCTGTACTCCGCCGCGCCGAGGACGTCGGCCAGGTGCCGTTCGAGGCGCGGTCGCGCGTCTGCGACGGTGACGGTGCGCCCCAGTTCGTTGGTGAGCGAGGTGACCCCCGCGTCGGAGATCCCGCAGGGGACGATCCGGTCGAACCACGACATGTCATTGTCGCAGTTCAACGCCAGACCGTGCATCCCCACCCCGCGGGCGATACGGCAGCCGATCGCGGCGATCTTGCGCTCGGTCAGTCCGCGCTCGGGATCGGCGTCCAGCCAGACCCCGGTGCGGCCCTCGACCCGTCGGCCCGTGAGGCCGTAGTCGGAGAGGGTGCGGATGATCGCCTCCTCCAGCATGCGGACGTAGGCGATCACGTCGATCGGGTCCGGCAGCTTGACGATCGGGTACACCGTCAACTGGCCGGGACCGTGCCACGTGATCTTGCCGCCCCGGTCGATGTCCACCACGGGAGCCCCGGGATCGATCATGGGACGATCCGACCTCCCGGTGCGCTTGCCCGCCGTGTAGACCGGCTCGTGTTCCAGGAAGAGGACCGTGTCGGCCACCTCATCGGCGACGCGGCTCTGGTGGAGCCGTCTCTGGAGATCCCAGCCCTGGTGGTACGGGACGGGAGTGTCGCCCAGCCATGCGTAAACGAGATCACTCACACCTCCACCTTACGCCCCGGCGGGAGGGGCGGGTCAGGGCAGGATGTCGGATAGCGCACTGCCGTGGCCGGGGTCGTCGGGGGAATAGGAGGACCCGCGAGGGCGTTGCCGTCGAACTTTTCTCGAGTTTTTCGGTGAAAGGACTGCGGGCGACGGCTGGGTCTTCTAGGTTGTGAGTGGGACATGGAACTCCGCGTCAGCGCGGAGCTACCGTGGGCGACGCACTGTCGGGCTGGCAGGCGTTCGCCGACCCGCAGACCTTTGATGATGGGGATCATCAGGGGATGGTGATTGGTGGGGTAGAAAGACGGGGCGGTGCCGTTCAGGCGCCGCCCCGTCCACCGTTCGCCGCCTGTTCTCCCTCAGCCGGGAAAGGGGCGGCGCGCGCGGGCCTCACGCAGCGACAGCGCCCACCACACGAGCTGGTCCAGCATCTCCTCCACCGCGTCCTCGGCTCCCCTCAGCTCCGCGACGGGGCCGCCCTCCGCGCCGAACATCCGCTGGGCGTTGTGCAGGCTCACGGAGGTCCGCACCGACGTGGCGTGCAGCTCGGCGAAGACCGCGCGCAGCTGTTCCACGGCGCGAAGGCCGCCGGACATGCCTCCGTAGGAGACGAACGCGACCGGTTTGGCGAACCACTCCTTGCGCGCCGAGTCGATGGCGCTCTTCAGCGGTCCGGGATAGCCGTGGTTGTACTCCGGGGTCACCACCACGAACCCGTCCGCCGCGTCGATCCGGGGCGAGAAGGCGTCCAGCGCCGTCCCGTGGCCGTCACGCAGATCGAGCTCGGCCACGTCCAGGACGTCGAGGACCACGTCCTGGTGGGAGGCGGCCCGGTCCAGGAACCATCCGGAGACCACGGTGCCGGTGCGGCCGTTGAGGTTTCCGCCCAGGATGACGGCGATCCGCAGGTCCGGCTGGTGCATGGGGGTTCCTCGTCTTCGGGTGGCCGGGGCAGGGCAGGGCTGGGAGGCCAGACAACGATAGGACCTCAAGTCCTGTTGAGGTCAAGTCGGGGTGGCGGGTGGGCGCCGCCGGCGTGAAGAAGGCCCGGGCCGGAGAGCGGCCTCCCGGAGGGGAGGAGGGGCTCAGGACAGACCGAGGTCGCCCTCGAAGGCGCCCTCTTCCAGGCGCACCTTCACGGTCTGGAGGAAGCGGCCGGCGTCGGCGCTGTCGATCAGACGGTGGTCGTGGGCCATCGACAGGTAGACCATCGAGCGGACCGCGATGACCTCGCCGCCCATGGCCTCGTCCTCGACGACCACGGGACGCTTGACGACCGCGCCGGTCTCCAGGATCGCCACCTGCGGCTGGTTGATGATCGGCGTGCCGAAGAGCGCGCCGGTGTGGCCCGTCTCGGAGATCGAGAACGTGCCGCCGCCCAACTCGTCCGGGCCGAGCTTGCCGGTGTGGGCGCGCTCGGTCAGGTCGGTGAGGCCGCGGGCCAGACCACCGAGGTTCAGCGAACCGGCGTCCTTGACCACGGGGGCGAGCAGACCGCGCTCGGTGTCCACCGAGACGGCCAGGTTCTCGACGTCGTGGTAGGTCACCGTCTGCTCGGCGGCGTTGATCACCGCATTGACCTTCGGGTGGGCCTTGAGGGCCTCCACGGCGGCCTGGGCGAAGAACGGGAAGAAGCCCAGCTCCACACCCTCACGCTTGGCGAAGTCGTCGGCGGCCTGGTCGCGCAGGCGCGCGATCTTGCTGACGTCGACCTCGATGACCTGGGTCGTCGTGGCGGAGACGCGCAGCGACTCGACCATGCGGTCGGCGATGGACTTGCGCAGACGGCTCAGCTTCTCGGTGCGACCCCGCACCGAGGTGTCCGAGGTGACCTGGCGCGCGGCGGGCGCCGCGGGAGCGGCGGCGGCCGAACGCTGGGCCTCGGCGGCCTTGAGGACGTCCTGCTTGCGGATGCGACCGCCCACGCCGGTGCCGGTGACCCGGGCGAGGTCGACGCGGTGCTCGCTGGCGAGCTTGCGGACCAGCGGGGTCACGTACCCCTCGGCCACGGCGTCGGTGCCGGAGGCCTGACCCGTGCCACTGAGGGTCTCGATGTCCACCGACGGGCTGTCGGAGTCCTGCTCACGTGCGGCGGGAGCAGGCGCGGACGGGGCGGGGGCGGGCTCGCTCTTGGGCGCGGGGGCGGGCTGGGCCGGTGCCGCCGGGGCGGGGGCGGAACCGGAGGCGCCGCCGATGATCGCGATCTCCGTGCCGATCTCGACCGTCTCGTCCTCGTTGACGAGGATCTTGGTGAGCACTCCGGCCACCGGGGACGGGATCTCGGTGTCCACCTTGTCGGTGGAGACCTCGAGGAGCGGCTCGTCCTCCTCGACGGTGTCACCGACGTTCTTCAGCCACTGGGTGATGGTGCCCTCGGTGACGCTCTCACCCAGGGCGGGGATGGTCACGGGGGTGCCGGGGCCGTCGGACCCGGCGGCCGGGGCGGCGGGCTCGGGCTCGGCCGCGGGTGCCGGGGCGGGCTCCTCAGCGGCGGGCTCCGGCTCGGGCTCG
Source organism: Nocardiopsis eucommiae (assembly GCF_965344335.1). Classification (NCBI taxonomy): domain Bacteria; kingdom Bacillati; phylum Actinomycetota; class Actinomycetes; order Streptosporangiales; family Nocardiopsidaceae; genus Nocardiopsis; species Nocardiopsis eucommiae. The sequence goes on along the minus strand of NZ_CBDRIY010000008.1, from coordinate 80,280 downwards.
GCGGCCTCGGGCTGTACGGCCTCGGGCGCGGGTGCCGCGTCGTCGGCGCCGTCACCGTCGCCGCCGATGATCGCGATCTCCGCGCCGATCTCCACGGTCTCGTCCTCGTCGACGAGGATCTTGGTGAGCACTCCGGCCACCGGGGACGGGATCTCGGTGTCCACCTTGTCGGTGGAGACCTCGAGGAGCGGCTCGTCTACCTCGACGGTGTCGCCCACGTTCTTCAGCCACTGGGTGACGGTGCCCTCGGTGACGCTCTCACCCAGGGCGGGCATGGAAACGGAAGTCGGCATGGATTCCTCGTTGGATCTGGACGCGGTACCTGCCCAGGCCTTGATGGGCAGCGCGGATGTGTGCGGGGGCGGGCCGGTCAGGGCCCGCCCCCGGGGGTGAAGCGGTCAGTCGTGGACGTGCAGCGGCTTGCCCGCCAGCGCGAGGTGAGCCTCGCCCAGCGCCTCCGACTGGCTCGGGTGCGGGTGGATCAGCTGGGCCACCTCGGAGGGCAGGGCCTCCCAGTTGTAGATCAGCTGGCCCTCGGCGATGAGCTCGCCGACGCGGCTGCCGACCATGTGGACGCCCAGCACGGGGCCGTCCTTCTCGGCGATGACCTTGACCGCGCCCTGGGTCTGGAGGATCTGGCTCTTGCCGTTGCCCGCCAGGTTGTAGTTCATCTCGACGACCTCGTGACCGCGCTCCTTGGCCACCTTGGTGGTGAGACCGACGGAGGCGACCTCAGGCTCACAGTACGTGACCCGGGGAACACCGTCGTAGTCGATCGCGGGCGGGTTCTGCCCGGCGATGTGCTCGGCCACGAAGATGCCCTCGGCGAAGCCGACGTGCGCGAGCTGGAGGGTCGGGATGAGGTCACCGACCGCGTAGACGTTGCCCACGCCGGTGTGCAGGTTCTCGTCGACCTTGACGAAGCCGCGGTCCAGGGTGACGCCCTGCTCCTCGTAGCCCAGGCCCTCGGAGACGGGGCCGCGACCGATGGCGACCAGCAGGACCTCGGCCTCCAGGGTCTTGCCGCCCTGGAGGGTGACGACCACGCCGGAGTCGGTGGTCTTGACCGACTCGAACGGGGTTCCCAGCTCGGCCTTGATCTTCCGCTTGCGGAAGGCGCGCTCCAGCAGCTTGGAGCTGGACTCCTCCTCGACGGGGACCAGGTGCTTGAGGGCCTCGACGATGGTGACGTCGGCGCCGTAGGAACGCCACACGCTGGCGAACTCCACGCCGATCACGCCGCCGCCCAGGACGATGACGGACTCGGGGACGCGGTTCAGGCCCAGGGCCTGGTCGCTGGTCATGACCTTGTCGCCGTCGATCTCCAGGCCCAGGGTCTTGGGCTTGGAGCCGGTCGCCAGGAGGATGTTGCGCCCCTTGTAGACCTTGCCGTCGACCGTGACCTCGTCCTTGGCGGTGAGCTTGCCCTCACCCTCGACGACGGTGATCTTGCGGGACTTGATCAGCCCGCTCAGGCCCTTGTGCAGGCCGTTGATCACCTTGTCCTTGTACTGGTGCACCGCGTCGATGTCGATGCCCTCGAACGTGGCCCGGACACCGAAGTTCTCGCTCTCCTTGGCGGTGTCGGCCACCTCGGCCGAGTGCAGGAGGGCCTTGGTGGGGATGCAGCCGCGGTGCAGGCAGGTGCCGCCGAGCTTGTCCTTCTCGATCAGGACGACGCTCATGTCCAGCTCGGCTGCGCGCAGGGCCGCCGCGTAGCCGCCGCTGCCGCCGCCAAGGACGACGAGGTCGAAGGTGCCGCCGCTCTCACTCACGGGAACGAACTCCTAGTTGTGGTGGCTGGTGATGGGTGGTGGAAGACCGTGGCCCGCCGTCGCCGGTGGCGGTGTGTCATCGGGGACCCCGGCTGCCGGGGGCGGGGCGGCGCTGCCGGCTCGGGAGCGCCGCCCCGCCCTTCCGGACTACTGCTTGCGGGCGTAGTCCTCGGCGATCCGGACGAGGGTGCGGGTACCCGCACCCGTGCCGCCCTTGGGGGTGTATCCGTGCGGGCCGCCCTGGTTGAAGGAGGGCCCGGCGATGTCGAGGTGGGCCCACTTGGTGCCCTCCTCGATGAACTCCTGGAGGAAGACGCCCGCCGAGAGCATGCCGCCCCAGCGCTCGCCCGCCACGTTGGCGATGTCCGCGACCGAGGAGTCGAGACCGGCGCGCAGCTCGCCCGGGAGCGGCATCGGCCAGGAGGCCTCGCCCTCGGCGGTGGCGGCGGCGACGACCTCGTCGCGCACGGTGTCGTCGTTGGACATGACCGCGAACACGCGGGTGCCGAGCGCGACCAGCTGGGCGCCGGTCAGCGTGGCGATGTCCACGATCAGGTCGGGCTGGTCCTCGTGGGCGCGGACCAGGCCGTCGGCCATGACCAGGCGGCCCTCGGCGTCGGTGTTGAGGACCTCGACGGTCTTGCCGCCGTAGATGCTCAGGACGTCGGAGGGGCGCTGGGCCGTGCCGCTGGGCATGTTCTCGGCCACCGTCAGGTAGCCGACCGCGTTGACCTTGAGGCCCAGGGTGGAGATGGCGCGCATGGCGGCGAGCACGGAGGCGGCGCCGCTCATGTCGGACTTCATCGAGTCCATCCCGCCCGCGGGCTTGAGGGAGAGGCCGCCGGAGTCGAACGTGATGCCCTTGCCGACGAAGGCGACCGTCCTGGTGGCCTCGGGGTGGGTGTACGCGAGCCGCACCAGGCGGGGCGGGTTGGCCGAACCCTGACCGACGCCGGTCAGGCCGCCGTAGCCGCCCTCGGACAGGGCACGCTCGTCCAGGACCTCGATCTCCAGCTCGGCCTGCTGGGCGATCTCCTGGGCCGCCGAGGCCAGGTCCTCGGGGACCAGGTCGGCGGGGGCGGTGTTGACGAGGTCACGGGTGAAGGACACGGCCTCGGCCAGAACGGCGGCGCGCTCCACAGCGTCGGCGGCGCCGTCGGCCCCGCTGACCACGGTGAGCGTGGCGGAGGGGCGGGCGGCCTTCTTCTCGGCCTTCTCCCCGGTGCGGTAGCGGTCGAAGCTGTAGGTGCCGAGCTCGGCGCCGAGCGCGACGGCGCCCGCCTGGTCGGCGGTGGTCGCGGGCAGGGCCAGGGCGACGCGGCCCGCGCCCTCGGGGCGGGAGCTCAGCGCGCGCAGTGCGGCGCCGGCCGCACGGGACAGGACGTCGGGGTCGACGGCACCGTCGGTGGGCGCCGGGCCGAGACCGACGGCGACGACGATCGGGGCCGTGACGGCTCCGAGGGAGGCGATGGTGTGCACCTCCTCGGGGGCGCCGCTCGCTCCCAGGAGCGACAGGGTCGAGCCGAGGCCGCCGGTGAAGGCGGCGTCGACGCTATGAGCGCCCGATGCGGGCTCCGGGGCGTCGCCTCCGGAGTGGTAACCGACGACAACCGCGTCGGCGTCGAGCGAACTGGGGGACTCCGTGTTTACTGACAACGTCGTGCTCACGTCCTCGATGCTAGTCCTCCCGCGCCCCCGGCGGTGACGCCGCGCGCCGCGCCCCCGGGGGCCCTGACGCGGCGCTCCCCGCCGTCGCGCGGCGAACGGGTGACCCCGGGTGGGTCCGCCTCCGGCCGCGCCTCGTGGGGCCTCTGGTCCCTCGTGGGAGGTGTCGCACGCGGTCGGCGGCGCCCGGACACCCTCTCCCCGGGTCCGTCCGCGTGAAACTGAGTGTGAAAAAATGTGATGATGGCGACATCCGGCCGCCGCGGAAAACTATCAGACCGCGTGAATCGGCAGGTGAAGCAGGCCCCGGTCGTTCACAGCGGGGTCGACCCCGCCCCCTCCGCGCCCTCCCGGACACCCTGGACGCCACCCCCGACCCGCCCCATCCTAGGATCATTCGGGCGAGCCCTCCCTCGCCTCTGACCTGCACGGGAGAACAGATGCCGGATCCCGCGACCCCCGCCTCCCCGACCCTCCGGGCCTTCCGCTCGGCCACCGTCGCGCTGGCCCTGCTCGCCCTGTGCGTCGCGGTCCCCGGCCCGGCCCGGGCGGAGTCACAGCTCGCGGAGGCGGCCCGGGACCTCTCCTCCGGGGAACACGTCCACGTCGCGGAGGGCGGCCCCGAGGTCTCCGAGCAGACCCTCGCCCTGGCCCGCGCCCGGCTCTCCGAGGCGCGGACGCCGATCCGCGGCGCCCTCCTCGAAGGCGTGGACCCCGCACGGGCCGTCCACACCCTCGCCGAGGAGGTCGGCGAACCGGGACTGTACGTGGTGGCCACGGAGGAACGCGCCGCGACCGGGGGAGTCACGACCAGCCTGTCCTGGACCGCCGTGGGGATCGACACCGGCGGCGCCGACCTGGAGGACCACTTCGTGTTCTCCCGAGGCGGCCCGGTGGAGCAGATGGTCAGCGCCGTGGACCTGCTCGACGGTGACCTGCTTCCGGAGGTCGCGTCGGCGGCCCGGGAGGAGACGGTCCACGTCCACCCCGCCGTCGAGGCGGCCCTGCCCGACCTCGACACCGAGGCCCTCCGGGAACGGTTCGACGGTCTGGACGACACCCGGGTCGCGGTCGTGCCCCCACCGGGACGGGACACCCCCGGGTACGAGGAGGCGTACGCCGACGCCCTGCTCGCACCACTCGGTGACGATGGCACCGCCCTGCTCGCCGTCTGGACCCACGACGACTTCGACCTCACGCCCGCCTCCGCCCCGGAGGGTCCCGCGCCCGAGGACCTCGCGTGGCTGCTGCCACTCGGCCCCGGCCCGGACGGCCTGGCGCCCGCGCTCCACCTCTTCGCCGGAGCGGTGGACGGGAACGTGGTGGCCGACACCCGGGTCGCCCTGACCGAGGACCACCTCTTCGTGCACCCCCGGGCGGGCGCCGACATCACCGAGTCCGAGCGCGTCGAACTCGACGCCGCCCTGGCCGCGAGGGACGAACCGGTCCGCGTCGCGGTCCTGCCCTCCGGGGCACGGTTGGAGGCCGATCCGGACGGCGGCGCCGAGCCGCTGGCCGACGCGGTGGCCAGCGGCTCGGACGACCCGGTCGTCGTCTACACGCTGGACGGCTCCGGCGGGGTGGAGCACTACCCGGTGCGCGGAGACGTCTCCGGAGGCGGGTACGACCTCGACACCGCCGTCTTCTTCGGACTCGACCACGCCAGCGCCCGGAACTCGGTGGACGGTCTCCTGTCGGAGCTCGGTGACGCATCGGTGCTCTCCGCGGACGAACCCGCCAGCGGAGAGGGAACCCCGACGCTGCCCTGGCCCGCCGTGGTCGGCCTGCTGCTCTCGGTCGTCCTGACCACGGTCGGGCTGGTCGGCGTGCTCGGACGGCGTCGGACGCAGGCCGTACGGGAGCGGGAACAGGAGCGTCTGGCGGCCGAGCGTGAGGACGCCGAGACCATGGAGGAACTGCGCGCCGAGGAGGCGGCCCGGGTCGCCGCCATCCAGGGCGAGAACGACCTGGGCATCACCGACCTGGGTGAGGCGCTCGCCCGGGCCGAGGCGCCCGCCACCGACTCCGTGGAGGAGTTCGAGACCCACCTGAGGGAGTACGAACAGCTCAAGGGGGACAACGAACGCGCGAACGACATCGACCGCGTCCTCGCCGTCCGCCGCCGCACGGAACAGGCGCGCGAACGCCTGGAGCGGTGGAACCGCCGCCAGCGCGACCGCTGACCGGGGCACTCAGCCCCGTGTGGCCGCCGCCGTCACCAGCAGGACCACCGTCACGGCCGTCTCCACCAGGGCGCCCAGGACGTCGCCGGTCACGCCGCCCAGCCTGCGCACCGCCCGGTACAGCAGGACCCCGGCCGCGGCCAGCCCGGCCACCGCGCCCACCGCGCAGGCCACGGCGAACCCGGGGGAGTACGCCAGACCGAGCAGGGCGGCGGCCAGCACCCCCGCCGCGCACACGGCCGCCGCCAGGGGCCGCACCGTCCCCGCCACGAACGAGCCGAGCCCGTCGGGGCGGGCCGAGGGCGCGCCCGCGCACGCCAGGGTCACCGCGAGCCGCCCGGTCGCGCCCGCGACCACGGCACCGGCGACGGCGGCCCAGAGGGAGGCCTCGACCAGCCCGGCCAACGCCAGGACCTGGGCCCCGACCGTCACCACCAGGGTGAGCACACCGAACGGTCCGATGTCGGAGCGACGCATCACCTCCAGCGCGCCCTCCGCCGGGCGACCGCTGCCGAGGCCGTCGGCGAGGTCGGCCAGCCCGTCCAGGTGCAGTCCCCTGGTGAGCAACGCCCCCAGTCCCACCGCGAGCAGCGCCGCCAGCGGGTCGGACCACCACCACGCCCCGACGACCGCGACGATCCCGGTCACCGCGCCGAGCAGCCCGCCCACGACCGGGGCCCAGCACATCGCCCACCCCGCCACGGCGCGGTCCACCCGCTCCACCCGCACCGGCCAGACCGTGAAGGTGCCCACGGCCATGCGGGCCCCGGCCAGGGCGTCGGCGCCGCTCACCCGAGCTCCACCACGCGCCCGGCCGTCGCCAGCACCACGACCTCGGACTCGGCGCCCACCCACTGGTTCAGCAGTCCCAGCCGGTCACGGAAGATCCGGCCCGAGCGGGTGGGCGGAACCACACCCGACCCCACCTCGTTGGTGACCGCCACCACGTAGGCCTGGGTCGACCGCCAGGCCTCCAACAGCTCGTGGACGGCGGTCTCCAACCGCTCCTCGGCGTCCTCGGGCGGTTCGTCCTCCCAGAGCCCGCACTCGCCCATCACCCCCGTGAGCCAGGTGCCCAGACAGTCGACCAGGACCGCGCCGCGCGCCTGTCTCAGCAGGACCGCGAGGCCGCTGGTCTCCTCGGTCCGCCACCACCAGGGGCGCCGCCGGGCGTGGTGCTCGACTCGCTCCGCCCACTCCGGGTCGGTGCCGTCGGGGACCGGGCCGGTGGCCGCGTAGACCACCCGTGGCTCGGTCAGCAGACGCAGTTCAGCCTCGGTGGACTTGCCGGAGCGCGCCCCGCCCGTGATCAGGGTCCGGTACGGCCCGTGCGGGCGGGACTCCGGCCACACCGTGGGCGGGCACGACATGACGGTGCCGTCACCCGGGACCAGGGCGCCCCACAGCCGGGCCCGCCGGGCGAACTCCTCGGGAGACCGGATCCGGTGGTCGCCGCCGACCGCCACGACGGCGGTGGTCACCCCGATCACCCCGGACCGGCGCAGCTCTCCGACCACCTCCGGGCGCTGCGCGGCGTCCACGATCACCATGTCCACCTGCTGGGCGGGCGCGGACGAGTACGCGGACGCCCCCGAGGGCCGACCGTCGGCGGGCGGTCCCCCGGGCAGTGGCCCCGGACCGGAGCGCGCGAACAGCAGACGTCCCCCGTCCGCGCTCTCGATCAGGGCGCCGTCCGGCGTGGACGTCACCGTGTAGCCGGGCGGGACCGGTCCGACGGCACCGGCCTCACGCAGGCGGAAGCGGTCGTCGACGGTCACCCGCAGCGGCAGGCGGCGATCCGCATGGGCCTTGTTACAGGACGAGCAGGTGCACTGTGGGGCTGGCCAGCCCGTGTGTCCCGCTGTCCCGAGAAATCGGATACGCACCCGGAAGAGTAAACAGCATCGTGCGCCAAGCCTTGGTTAAGCTCGGCACAGGATCGCGGTGCATCCACCGTGGAACCGGCGACGAAGGGCGGTCGAGGATGGCGTGGACGTGGCGGTACATCGGCACCGACGGTGACCGGACGGGGGCGGAGGAACTGCCGGCCGAGTCGTTCACGTCGCGCGGTGACGCCGAGAGCTGGCTGGGCGAGAACTGGGCCGAGCTGGCTGAGGGCGGTGTGGCCAGCGTCGCGCTCCTGGAGGACGACCGGGAGCTCTACACGATGCCCCTCGGAACCGAGTGAACGCACGGGGCCCGGCGGTCCGTACGACCGCCGGGCCCCGCGCTCCGGAACGCGTCCGGGGAGACTTCCTAGCCGCGGATGTTCTCCGGGCTCTTGGTGAGTTCCGGGTCGCGCTCCACGCTGTCGGCCAGGATCTCGTCGATCCGGGTCATCAGCTCGGCGTCGAGCGTGACCCCGGCGGCCTTCACGTTGCTCTCGACCTGGTCGGGGCGGGAGGCCCCGATGATCGCGGCGGAGACGTTCGGGTTCTGGAGGACCCAGGCCACGGACAACTGCGACAGGGTGAGTCCGGCCTCGGCCGCCAGCGGCTCCAGCCGCTGCACCCGCTCCAGCAGGGTCTGGTCCGCGACCTTGTCCGCCAGGAAGCGCTCGCTCTTGGGGTCGCTCGCCCGCGAACCGGCCGGGAGGTCCTGGCCCGGCTTGTACTTGCCCGTGAGGACGCCGCCCGCGATGGGGGACCAGACCAGCTGGCCGATGCCCTCGCGCTCGGAGAGCGGGACGACCTCGGACTCGATGACCCGCCAGATCATGTTGTACTGCGGCTGGCTGGAGACGATCCGGTCGAAGCCCATCTCGTCGGCGATCCTCAGCGCCCGCGCGATCTCGTCGGCGCGCCACTCGGAGACACCGATGTACAGGGCCTTGCCCTGGCGGACCAGGTCCTCGAAGGCCCGCATGGTCTCCTCCAGCGGGGTGGAGTAGTCGAACCGGTGCGCCTGGTACAGGTCCAGGTAGTCGGTGCCCAGACGGCGCAGGGAGTCCTCGCAGCCGCGGATGACGTGCTTGCGGTTCAGGCCCCGGTCGTTGCGGCCCTCGCCCACCGGCCAGAAGACCTTCGAGAAGATCTCCAGACCGTCGCGGCGCTGCCCCTTGAGCGCGCGGCCCAGCACCTCCTCCGCCCTGCCCTGGGCGTAGGCGTCCGCGGTGTCGAAGGTGGTGATGCCCGCGTCGAGCGCCGCACGGACGCAGGAGGCCGCGGTGTCCTCCTCGACCTGGGAGCCGTGGGTGATCCAGTTCCCGTACGCGATCTCGCTGATGATCAGACCGCTGTTGCCAAGATGCCGAAATTCCATGCCGAGCACTCTAGTTGGCGCGCCCCCGGCGGACTCCGCGGGGACCGTGGAGAGGTGAAGGGCCGGTGCGGTCACCGGCCCCGCTCACGTCGTCGGGGATGGGGAGGTGGGACGGCGGTGGATCAGCGGGCGCTGTTCGGGGTGGGGTCGTCTCCGACCTTCACCCGGGGCTTGGGCAGACGCAGGCGCCGGAACTGGAGCTGGCGCATGGCGGCGTACATGCCGATGCCCTTGATCGCCGGGTCGTCCGGGAAGTACTCGGTGGCGCGGCGCTTGACCGTGCGGCCGATCATGACGCCCTCGGCGATGATCGTCACCATCATCAGCGGCCACAGGACGTAGGCGACGCCCACCTGGAAGACCGGGCTGTTGACGAACAACAGGGCGATGATGAGGATCGAGAACGGCAGGAAGAACTCGCTCGCGCTGCGGCGCGAGTCGATGAAGTCCCGGGCGTAGGCGCGGGCCTTGCCGAGGTCCTGCTGCCGGAAGTACCTCTCGTCTCCCTTGGGCGCGCCGGAACGCCGGGCGGTCGTGCCGCGTTGACGTTCGAGACGGTCCCGGTAGGCGCGGTAGGCCTCCTTACGGGTCTCAGGGGCCTTCACCGGTCGGCGCGGGATGCCTTCGGATTCCCTGCGCTTAGGGGTGGGCACACCCTTCTTGGGGGTATATCCCTTAGGTTGGGTGGCCTCAGTGGCCTCAGGGCTGGCGGATTCGGCCGTGGTCGAATCCGGGGCTGCGGAAGCGGAGCGACGTCGGAACACACCCTCAGGGTAGCCGGTCATAGCTTTATGGCGACCGCGGGCCAGACCGCGTAGGGTTGGGCAAAGCGCCCGCTGGGAACAGCCGATGTACGCACCGAGAAGGGGACGGCCACGCCAATGAGCGTGTTTCAGCGACTTTCGATGATCTTCAAGTCCAAGGCCAACAAGGCCCTGGACTCGGTCGAGGACCCCAGGGAAACCCTCGACTACTCGTACCAGAAACAGCTCGAACTGCTCCAGAAGGTCCGTCGTGGCGTCGCCGACGTCGCGACCTCCCGCAAGCGGGTCGAGCTCCAGATCCAGCAGCTGGAGCAGCAGTCCGGCAAGCTGGAGAACCAGAGCCGCGCCGCCCTCACCCAGGGCCGTGAGGACCTCGCCCGCGAGGCGCTCACCCGCCGCTCCGGCCTCACCAGCCAGATGGAGGGGCTGCGCGAGCAGCACGCCAACCTCCAGAACGAGGAGCAGAAGCTCACGATGGCCGCCCAGCGCCTGCAGGCGAAGGTGGACGCCTTCCGCACGCGCAAGGAGACCATCAAGGCGACCTACACCGCCGCCCAGGCGCAGACGCAGATCAGCGAGGCCTTCTCCGGCATCTCCGAGGAGATGGGCGACGTCGGCATGGCCGTGCAGCGGGCGGAGGACAAGACCGCCGAGATGCAGGCCCGCGCGGGCGCGGTGGACGAGCTCCTCGCCTCCGGCGCGCTGGACGACGTCACGGGCACCGGCCCCAAGGACGACATCCAGTACGAGCTCGACCAGATGGCGAGCACGACCGGTGTCGAGGCCGAGCTGGAGCGCATGAAGCTCGAACTCGGCGGCGGCAGCGGTGGTGGCGCCACCCCGCAGATCGAGGGTGGCAACGGTGCCGGGAACCGGGAGGGCTCGTGATCGTCCGCATCATGGGTGAGGGTCAGGTCGACCTCACCGACGCAGACCTGGACGTGCTCAACGACTTCGACGCCGCCCTGGAGGCCGCGATCGAGTCGGGCGACGAGTCCACGTTCCGCAAGGCCCTCCACGACCTCCTGGAGAAGGTCCGGCAGGACAGCAAGCCCCTGCCGCCCGACTCCCTGGAGCCCTCGCAGTTCATCCTCCCGCCCGCCGACGCCAGCATGGACGAGGTTCGGGAGATGCTCCAGGACGACGGGCTCATCCCGGGCTAGGGACCCCCGTACTCGGTGCTCGCGTACGCTCTTCCACCCCGGCCGCCGTGATCCGTCACGGCGGCCGGGGTGTGTCCGGGGTCATGCGCGCGGGGGGACACGCGGTGTCCCGCTTTAACCCGATTCTCACCTGCCGGAACTACACTCCGACACATCCGTAGGGGGAGGGAGTCGGCGTGGCTGGTTCGAAGTTCCGTCCAGACCGGGGGCTGACGGCCCGGATGGTGATGACCATGGTCCTGCTGTTCCTGGTCTACGTCGCCTTCGTCGTGGGACTGGTCCTGGCCGGGCTCAACGTGGTCCTGGTCCTGGTCCTCGTCGTGGCGTTCGCCCTGTTCTCCTACTTCTCCTCCGACAAGATCGCCATGTTCGCGATGGGCGCCAAGGAGGTCACCCCGGAGCAGGCGCCCGACCTGCACGCCATGGTCGACCGCCTGTGCGCCATGGCGGACATGTCCAAGCCGCGTGTGGGCATCGCCGACACCGACGTGCCCAACGCCTTCGCGACCGGGCACAACGAGAAGTCCGCGGTCATCTGCGTCACCACCGGGCTCACGCGTCGCCTGGACGGCCCCGAGCTGGAGGCGGTCGTCGCCCACGAGCTCTCGCACATCGCCCACCGCGACGTGATGGTGATGACCATCGCCGGGTTCCTCGGCATCGTCGCCGGGTTCCTCACCCAGGCCGGACTGCGCTTCGCGATGTTCGCCGGAGCGGGCGGTCGCGGCAACAACAACGGCCCCGCCCCGGCCGTCGTCGCGCTCCTGGTCGTCGTGGTCAGCGCGGTCGCCTGGATCCTGAGCTTCCTGCTCACCCGCGCCCTGTCCCGCTACCGCGAGCTCGCCGCGGACCGCGCCGCCGCGTACCTGACCGGGCGCCCGTCCATGCTGGGCAGCGCTCTGTCCAAGATCACCGGCGACATGGCCCGCATCCCCACCCGGGACCTGCGCCAGGCGGAGCCGTTCAACGCGTTCTTCTTCGCCCCGGCCTTCGCGAAGAAGGGGTTCAGCATGAACCAGCTCATCGCCACCCACCCGCCGGTCGAGCAGCGCCTGGCCCAGCTCTCCGACATCTCCCGCCAGCTCGGTCGCGGAGCCTGACCCCAGACACCCACGAGGGGACCCACCACATGAGTTTCTGGCGCACCCTGCTCGGCCGCTCCGAGCCGGTCAAGCCCGACCTCGACGCGCTCTTCGGCCTGCCCTCGGCCGCGCTCACCCTGCGGGCGGGCGTGGGCCTGACGCCCACCGGATCGGGGTCGGTGGCCTTCCGCGCCGCCGAGGGCGCCGCCTTCGCGGACGTCGAACGCGACGTGACCGCCCTGCTCAACGCGGGGGAGGGGCCGTCGGTCGAACAGACCACGGACGACTACGGCTACACCTGGCTCGTGCTGCGCCCGGGTGCCGCCGAGGCCGCGGCCGACGGCGGCGGACCCTCGGGCGGCGAGCTCGTGGACACCGACATCACCGGCCTGGTCACCGACCTGCACGCGGTCAACTCGACCCTGGAGGTCAACGGCTACGGGCCCTCGCTGCTGTGCTCCCTGGTGGGCTTCACCGACTCCCGGGGCCGCTCCGTGGGCCTGGTCTACCTGTACAAGCGCGGCACCTTCTACCCGTTCGCGCCCCAGGGTACCCAGCGGCGCGACAACGCGCTGGAACTCCAGGTGGAGGCCGCGGTGGGGGACGACCTGCCGATGGAGAAGGACCGTTCCCGCTGGTTCCCGGTCTACGGCGCTCCGGGACTCTGAGGTGGGTGCGTCCGGAGATGGCATCCGGGGCCAGGACAAATTACCCTTGGAGGTACGAGCACACCCGTGCGTCACCGAGGTCACACCCGTACCGGGCGACCGAGGTGACAGGGCGAACACAGCGGCCACACGACGGAATGCCACGCCGGCCTCCGACGTTGGGACCCGTTGAAGAGGACTGGACCCGCCGACGCGGGCCGATCCGGTAAGCGACCGGGGTCGCCAGACGGCCGCAACCCCTTTCCAGAGGAGCTTTACAACATGACGGTTCAGAGCGAGGCCACCGCGCAGGGAGTCATCCTCACCGATGGTGCGGCCGACAAGGTTCGGACGCTCCTTGACCAGGAGGGCCGGGACGACCTGCGCCTGCGCGTGGGCGTCCAGCCCGGTGGTTGCTCGGGGCTGCGTTACCAGCTCTACTTCGACGAGCGCGACCTCGACGGCGACGTCATCGCCGACTTCGACGGTGTCGAGGTCGTCACCGACCGCCGCAGCGCCGCCTACCTCATCGGCGCGACCATCGACTTCGTGGACACCATCGAGAAGCAGGGGTTCACCATCGACAACCCCAACGCGACCGGCTCCTGCGCCTGCGGTGACTCCTTCAACTAGGTGTCCCGGGCTCCCCAGCGGAGCGTTCAGGTTCTCGGAACCACAGGGGGAGGGCGGACGCGGACGAGCGTTCGCCCTCCCCCTCTGGGTACCCTTGGCTGGTCCGAACGGGCACGTCCCCGGCATGCCCTGAACAGCTCGCCGGATCGTCCACGAGCGATCCACCTCGCCAGCAAGGAGCCCACGTCCCGTGCGTATCGCGGTTGCCGGATCCATCGCCACCGACCACCTGATGACCTTCCAGGGTCGGTTCGCAGAGCAGATCATCCCTGAGCAGATCCAGCAGTTGTCCCTCTCCTTCCTCATCGACGAGCTGGACGTTCGCCGCGGCGGCGTCGCGGCCAACATCTGTTTCGGCATGGGCGGGTTCGGTCTGAGCCCGGTCCTGGTCGGTGCCGCCGGCGCCGACTTCGAGGAGTACCGCTCGTGGCTCGACCGCCACGGTGTCGACACCTCGGCGGTGCACATCTCCGAGCTGCGGCACACCGCCCGGTTCGTCTGCACCACGGACCTGGACCAGAACCAGATCGCCTCCTTCTACACGGGCGCGATGGCCGAGGCCCGCAACATCGAGCTCCAGCCGATCTCCGACCGCGTCGGCGGCCTCGACCTGGTTCTGATCGGCGCCGACGACCCGGCCGCGATGGTCCGCCACAGCGAGGAGTGCCGGACCCGCTCCATCCCCTTCGCGGCCGACCCCTCCCAGCAGCTGGCCCGCATGGAGGGCCCGGAGGTGCGCACGCTCATCGAGGGCGCCACCTTCCTGTTCACCAACGAGTACGAGAAGGCCCTGGCCGAGCAGAAGACCGGCTGGTCCGACGCCGAGATCCTGTCCCTGGTGGGCACGCGCGTGACCACCCTCGGGGCCAAGGGCGCCCGCATCGACCGTGAGGGCGAGCCGAGCGTCCACGTGCCCTCGGCGACCGTGGACGAGCTCGTCGACCCCACCGGCATGGGAGACGCCTTCCGCGCCGGTTTCCTGTCCGCCCACTCCTGGGGCCTGTCCCTGGAACGGGCGGCCCAGGTCGGCAACGCCACCGCCGTGCACTGCCTGGAGGCCGACGGACCGCAGGAGTACACGCTGACCGGTGACTCGCTGCTGGAGCGCCTGGAGCGCTCCTACGGCGCCGAGGCCGCCGCGGAGGTCCGCCCCTTCGTGTGACCCGGGTCCTCCCCGGCCGGAAAAGGACGCACTCTGGTCGGGGTGGTGCCCCGGAGCCCGTAAAGTGGATGGCTGTGACCCGCACGGGGATTCCCCGTGCCCGCCCGGTGCGCTGAAACGCGTGCCGGGTCATTCGCCCGAACCGCTCGCGCCGGGTCACGCGCGGCGGTGGGGAACCCGCTTCCGACCCGCACCGCGGGACACCGGGGCTCGGGCGCCCTGAGCGCCTCCCAGATCTAGGCCAGCCTTACCTGGGATTCCCTGATTCACCCTGAAAGGACTTCGCATGCGCTACACCGGACCGAAGGTGCGGTTGTCCCGGCGCGCCGGCACCCCGCTGACCCGTAAGGCGGTCAGCTACTTCGAGAAGCGTCCGTACCCGCCCGGCGAGCACGGTCGTCGCGTCCGACGCAACAGCAGCGACTACGCCGTTCGTATGGCGGAGAAGCAGAAGGTGCGCTGGTACTACGACCTGACCGAGAAGCAGCTGGTCAGGATCTACGAGAACGCCAAGAAGCGTCCCGGCCGTACCGGTGAGGAGATGCTCGGCGAGCTCGAGCTGCGTCTGGCCACGGTCGTGCTGCGCGCCGGTCTGGCCGCCTCGATCTACGCCGCGCGTCAGTTCATCAACCACGGTCACATCACCGTGGACGGCAAGAAGGTCGACATCCCGTCGTACCAGGTCAAGCCGGGCCAGATCATCAGCGTTCGGGAGAAGTCCCGCACGATGGTCCCGTTCGTCGAGGCCGCCGAGGGCATCCACGCCGACGACAAGATCGCCGGTTACCTCGCCGTGAGCCACAAGGACCTGCGCATCGCGGTCGTCGACCGCCCCAAGCGTGAGCAGATCCCCGTGCCCTTCGACGAGCAGCTCGTCGTCGAGTACTACGCTCGCTAGACGGTTCCCGCGGTCGCGGTTCCCTTCCTCGGGGGCGGAACCGCAGTGTGGGAGAGGCCGCGTGGACCCCGTGTCCGCGCGGCCTTCGCCTTGTCCGGTACCCCTTTCCTCCGGTCCCCGACGGGGACCGAAGGAGGGGGATCGGGTACGTCGCGCCGCCCCCGGAAACCGGGCGGTGCGAATCGTTATCGCAACGGGACCGAAAGTCCGGCCCGGTGTTCCGGTGACGTCGTCGGGGGTCAGTACATCCGTCGGATGTGAAAAGCGCTACCCCGCGCCAGCGGCCGCTCGACGACGAACTCGTGCATCTTCATCCGGCACCAGGACGGTATGTCCGCGCTCGCCGCGGGATCGTCCGCGGTGACCGCGATGACCGCCCCGATAGGCACTTCGTGCAGTCGGGCGGCCAGCATGATGATCGGGATCGGGCACTTGAGCCCCACCGCCTCCACGGTGACCAGAGGCTGCTGCGCAGTCGGTCGCTCGGGCACGTCCACCCCCATTCGGTTGTCGTCCTGTGGCCCAATCTTGATCCGGCGCGCGCCCAAAGGCGCACCCGGTTAAGGGTGTCGTAAACCCAGCGATACGCTCGCCTTGGCCTCGTCCGCGATCGCGCGCACCACCGCCCGAACGGAGATGCGCACGGGAGCGAACGAGGGCCCGGGGGATCGCCGGGCCGCGCCTCGTAGCCAGCCGGGAGGACTTCCCTCGGGGGCGACCTGGCCCGGCTCCGTGGGGCCGCCGAACGTTTCGAGAGGGCGCGTCTGGCAACACGCTGACCAGGCAAGCCCATGAACGGCACGCTGGGCGGTTCGCGATAATGTTTCCCCCTGACAAGCTTTGGATACTTAGGCCGCTCGTGGAGAATCCACGGGCTTCACCGCTGGGAAGGCAATCCGTGAGTCCGACCCGCCAAAAAAATCGGCGCTCAACACTGCGCCGATGGGCACCACGCGGCGCCGCGCTCGCCGTGCTGGGGCTGGCCGCGACCGGCTGCGCGTCGAACGATCTCACTCGTTTGGGCATGCCGGAGCCGATCACCGACCAGGCCGAGCGTGTTCTCTCGCTCTGGCAGGGCTCGTGGGTGGCGGCGTTCGCGGTCGGCGTCCTTGTGTGGGGACTGTTCATCTGGACAATCCTCTTCCACCGCAAGCGCTCTGAGCAGTTGCCGCCGCAGGTGCGGTACAACATGCCCATCGAAGCGCTGTACACCGTTCTGCCGATCGTCGTCATCTCGGTGCTCTTCTTCTTCACCGCGCGAGACCAGGCCTACCTGCTCGACACCGAAGAGCCCGCCGACGTCCACGTAGAGGTCGTGGCCTTCCAATGGGCCTGGCAGTTCAACTACATGGACGACACCAAGGAGAACGGTGGCGACGTGCTCTTCTCCGAGGTTGGCATCCCCAACCCGGACGGCACCGCCAACCGTGACACCCAGACGACCCTCGTCCTCCCCGAGGGCGCGGTCGTCCACTTCGACCTCCACTCTCCCGACGTCATCCACTCGTTCTGGATCCCGTCCTTCGGCTTCAAGATGGACGTCGTCCCGGGCCGTGACAACGCCTTCCAGGTCAACCTGAAGGAGGGCTCCGAGGGCGAGTACGTGGGACGTTGCGCCGAGCTGTGCGGTGTGGACCACACCCGCATGCTCTTCAACGTCGAGGTCCTCCCGCAGGACGAGTACGACGCCTGGGCCGCCGAGCAGGAGGCCGAGGCCGCCGCGACCGCCGAGGCCACCGAGGCCGCTGCCGCCGAGTCCGAGGCCGCCGCGACCAACGACGCCGAGGGCACGGGTGCCGACGGCACCAACGCTGAGGGCACGGGAGCCGAGGCGACCGAGTCCGAGGAGAATGACGAGTAAATGACCACGACGGCAACCGAACCCCGCACTGACGGTCAGGCACCGTCACGCAAAGGGTCGATCATCGTCAACTGGCTGACGTCGACCGACCACAAGGTCATCGGGTACATGTACCTGATCACCTCCTTCGCGTTCTTCCTCTTCGGAGGCGTGCTGGCGCTGCTGATGCGCCTGGAGCTGTTCACCCCGGGCATGCAGTACATGTCCAACGAGCAGTTCAACCAGCTCTTCACGATGCACGGCACCATCATGCTGCTGATGTTCGCGACCCCGCTGTTCGTCGGGTTCTCGAACATCCTCATGCCGTTGCAGATCGGCGCCCCCGATGTGGCCTTCCCCAGGATCAACCTGTTCGGCTACTACCTGTTCCTGTTCGGCAGCCTGATCGCGATCAGCGGCTTCCTGACCCCCGGCGGCGCCGCCAGCTTCGGCTGGTTCGCCTACACCCCGCTCTCCGACGCGGTCCGCTCGCCGGGCCTCGGCGGTGACCTGTGGATCCTGGGTCTGGCCGTCTCCGGTCTGGGCACGATCCTCGGTGCGGTCAACTTCATCACCACCGGCCTGTGCATGCGCGCGCCCGGTATGACGATGTTCCGCATGCCGATCTTCACCTGGAACACCCTGCTCACCAGTGTCCTGGTGCTCATCGCGTTCCCGGTCCTGACCGCCGCGCTGATCGCCCTGGGCGCCGACCGCATGGTCGGAACGCAGGTCTTCAACGCCGAGCACGGTGGCGCCATCCTGTGGCAGCACCTGTTCTGGTTCTTCGGCCACCCCGAGGTGTACATCATCGCGCTGCCGTTCTTCGGCATCGCGACGGAGATCCTCCCGGTCTTCAGCCGCAAGCCGATCTTCGGCTACAAGAGCCTGGTGGCGGCGACCATCGCCATCGCCGGCCTGTCCGTGACCGTGTGGGCCCACCACATGTTCCCGACCGGCGCCGTGCTCCTGCCGTTCTTCTCGTTCATGACGTTCCTCATCGCGGTTCCGACCGGTGTGAAGTTCTTCAACTGGATCGGGACGATGTGGCGTGGGCAGCTCACCTTCGAGACGCCGATGCTGTTCACGATCGGCTTCCTGGTCACCTTCCTCTTCGGTGGACTGACCGGTGTGCTCCTGGCCTCGCCGCCCATCGACTTCCACGTCACCGACTCCTACTTCGTGGTGGCGCACTTCCACTACGTCGTGTTCGGCACCGTGGTGTTCGCCATGTTCGCGGGCTTCTACTTCTGGTGGCCCAAGTTCACCGGGCGGATGCTCAACGAGAAGCTGGGCAAGTTCCACTTCTGGCTGCTCTTCCTGGGCTTCCACGGCACGTTCCTGGTGCAGCACTGGCTGGGCGCGATGGGCTTCCCGCGTCGTTACGCGGACTACCTGGCCACGGACGGCTTCACCGAGCTGAACCAGATCTCCTCGGTCTCCTCGTTCGTGCTGGCCGCCTCGACGCTGATCTTCTTCTGGAACATCTACGTCACCGCGAAGAAGGCGCCGCTGGTCACCGTGGACGACCCGTGGGGCTACGGCTGCTCGCTGGAGTGGGCGACCTCGTGCCCGCCGCCGCGACACAACTTCACGTCGCTGCCCCGCATCCGGTCCGAGCGTCCGGCCTTCGACCTCAACCACCCGCACGCGGCCGCACCCGGTGCCGTCGCCGCCGGTGCCGAGAAGAAGTAGGGGGTAGAGCACATGAAGATGCAGGCCTACCTGTTCATGGGTATCTCGACCTTCTTCGGTCTGGCCGCCGCGCTGTACATCTACTGGTCCCTCCTGGAGACCGGCGAGATCGAGTGGGCGGGTACCACCGCCCTCGTGGTCTCCATCGGCTTCGGCTGGATGATCGGTTTCTGGCTCTGGCAGTCGGCTCGCCACAGTGAGCACCACCACGGCCTTCCGGCCGAGGAGCGACTCGACGGCGAGATCGCCGAGAACGCCGGTGAGTACGGGTTCTTCAGCCCGCACAGCTGGTGGCCGATGTTCGTCGCGATGGCCGTCGCCTTCACGGCGGTCGGCGTGGCGATCGGCTGGTGGATGGTCTTCATCGGCTTCTTCGCCGTCATCCTCACCTCGCTGGGCTGGGTCTTCGAGTACTACCGCAAGGAGTTCCAGCACTGACGTGCGCGTCCCGCGCGGTCATCACTCTTCGAGAGGTGACCGCTACGCGGGGTAGGATGTGAGTGTCACCGCCCCGGTGGCCGGACCGGTCGTCCCCGACGACCTCCGGGCACCGGGGTACTCTTTTTCGGTGGCCCCCACGTGACGACTGCCCATGCAGGTCACGCCGCATCCAGGCCTCGCAGGCGGCACGCTGGTGCGCACGCTCCGCACCCACGCCCGGGCCCCGTACGGACGCTGGAGGTCCTTGGCGTGAAGCGACGAACCGCCCCATCCCGAACGGCCGCGGCCGTGGCAGCCCTCGTGCTCCTCGCGTCGGCGTGCACCTCGGAGGACGGGGACGACCCCGGGGGCGCCGCGGCCCCCGAGGAGGTCGAACGAGGGCCGGAGGTGGAGATCACCCCCGCTCCGGGCGCCACCGGGGTCCCGCCGAACACCCCGGTCCGGGTCGAGGCCGTGGACGGCACCCTCACCGACGTCCGGGTCGAGCAGAGCACCGAGGACGGGGTCAGCGCCGGGGACGTCGCCGAGGAGGGTGGCCAGGGCCAGGAGCCCGAGGACCCCTTCCCGGTGACGGGCACCCTCAACGAGACCGGCGACGCCTGGGTCAGCGACTGGAACCTGCGCCCCGGGGCCTCCGTCCGCGTGGTGGTGACCGCCGCCGACGAGGAGGGCGAGGAGTCCGAGGTGGTCTCGGAGTTCACCACCCTGGAGTCGGAGCCCGGTCACCGCCTGGAACTCGCCTCCAACTTCCCGAGCAGCGGGGACGTGGTCGGGGTCGGCATGCCCGTCATCGTCAACTTCGACCTGCCCGTCACCCACAAGGCCCAGGTGGAGAACTCCATCCAGGTGACGGCCGAGGAGGAGACCGAGGGCGCCTGGAACTGGGTCACCGACGAGATGGCGGTCTTCCGGCCCAAGGAGTACTGGGACCCTTACCAGGAGGTCACCGTGGACCTCAGGCTCGCGGGGGTGGAGTCCTCCGAGGGCGTCTACGGAGTGGAGAACCACCGCATCGAGTTCGAGGTGGGCCGTGAGCTGGTCTCCACGATGCACGTCCCCGACCACGAGATGAGCGTGTCGATCGACGGCGAGACCGTCCGCACCATCCCGGTCAGCAACGGCTCCGCCGACGAGCGCTTCAACACCACCACCTCCGGCGCCCACCTGACCATGGAGAAGTACCAGGAACTGGTCATGGACTCCGCCACGGTGGGCATCCCGGAGGGTTCGCCCGGCTACTACCGACTCGACGTGGACTGGGCGGTCCGCACCTCCAACAGCGGGGAGTTCACCCACGCGGCTCCCTGGAACGCCGGGAACCTGGGCAGCGCCAACACCTCCAACGGCTGCACGAACATGTCGGTGGAGGACGCCCGCTGGTTCCACAACCAGGCGCTCATGGGTGACCCCCTGCTGACCACCGGTACCGACCGCGAGCTGGAGTGGGACAACGGATGGGGCTTCTACCAGCGCTCCTGGGAGGAGTGGCTCTCCCACAGCGTCACCGGCGAGCCCCAGCGCACGGACGGCTCCGACACCCCCGGGTCCGTCCACGGTGAGGGCCTCTAGGGACGGCCAGGGGTGGCGTCGCCTCGGCGCGGAGCGACCGGGTCAGCCCCGGACCGGCTCAGCGCCGCTGAGAAGGCCGTCCAGGCGTTCGAGGGTGCGGTCCCAGGACCACTCGGCCGCCACCCACTCCCGGCCGCGTGCGCCCATCTGGGCGGCGCGGTCGGGGTCCCTCAGGAGGCGGATGAGGGCCCGGGCCGTCGGACCGGGCATCGTCCCGTCGACCACGTGCCCGGTCTCGTCCTCCAGGACAGCGTCGGGAGCGCCGCCGGAGGCACCGGCGACCACCGGCAGCCCGGTGGCGGACGCCTCCAGGTAGACCATCCCGAGGCCCTCCACGTCCAGACCGCCCCGCCGGGTGCGGCAGGGCATGGCGAAGACGTCACCGGCGTCGTAGTGGGCGGGGAGCCGGTCGGCCGGGACGGGGCCGGTGAAGCGCACCGAGTCCGTGCCCGCGGCGGCCGAGCGCAACCGGGGTGCGAGGGGACCGTCCCCGACGAACAGCAGGACCGCGTCGGGCACGTCCGCCAGCACACGGGGCCACGCCCGCAGCAGGGTGTCCTGCCCCTTGCGCGGCACCATCCGGGACACGCACACGACCACGGGACGTGAACCCAGGCCCAGTTCCCGCCGGACCTCCTCGCCGCCGGAGCCGGGACGGAAGCGCTCGGTGTCGACCCCGGGGGCGAGGCGTCGCATCCGGGCGGCGGCGGAGGGGGAGAGGGAACGGGACAGCCGCCTCCGGGTGTACTCGCCCAGGTAGGTGACGGTGTCGACGCTGTCTCCGATCCGCCGCAGCGCCGCACTCGCCCCGGGGACCACCGTCCAGCCGGTCTCGTGTCCGTGGGTGAGCGCCACCTGGCGCCGGACCCGGGAGCGCAGCCCGGCGGCGATCAGTCCCAGGGGGGCGGCGGCCCCGTAGAGCACGGAGTCGCACTCCTCCATCTCCGCGATGACCCGGGCCCGCCGGGCCACTCCCGGGGTGGGGAGCAGGACCGGCGCCGCGTCGCGCACGATGGGGAACGGCTGGTGGAGATCGAAGTACGGGTCCGCGCGCAGGTCCTCGGCGGCGGGGGAGGAGCAGTAGACCAGCACCGACCCCGGGGGACGGCGCCGGGCCAGCTCGTGCACGAAGGACTCGATCCCGCCCGAGCGCGGTGGGAAGTCGTTGGTGATGATCAGGGTTCGCGACACCTGAGCGAGTCTAGGTGCCCGGACACGGGAAAGGCCCCTGGGAAACGGTGGTTTCCCAGGGACCCCGTGATCCATGCCCCGGTCGCGGGCGAGCCCTAGGGACGGACCGCCGCGACGAAGTTGGACCGGTAGTAGTCGCTCAGCTGGACCGTGCCGATGGGGCGGGCGGACGTGGAGGCGTGGACCATCACGCCGTCACCCGCGTACAGACCCACGTGGCTCGGGTTGGGGCCGTAGAAGAAGATCAGGTCACCGGGTTGCATGTTCTCCCAGGAGACCCGCTGACCGGCGTTGATCTGGTCGTAGGTGGTGCGCGGCAGGTTCACGCCAGCCTGGGCCCAGGCGGCCTGGGTCAGGCCGGAGCAGTCGTAGCCGTTGGGCCCGGTCCCGCCCCAGACGTAGGGCTTGCCGACCTGCTGGTAGGCGAAGTCCAGCACGGTCTGGGCGTTACCGGTGGCCGGGCCGGTGTAGCTGGCGCCGCCGCCACCTCCGCCGCCGCTGCCGCCGCCTCCACCGCCGCCGGTCTCGGTACTGACGTTCTCGGTGGCGGCGGCCTGCTCCTCGGCGGTCAGCTCGGAGAGGATCTCCTCCTGCTCGCTGATCGCCTCCTCGGCCGCCTCCGTGGCCTCCTCGGCCTCCTCGAGGGCGTCGGCCGCGGCCTCCTCGGTGGACTCGGCCTCGCCGCGCAGGCCCTCCAGGTGTTCGAGCTCCTCCAGGTACTGGGCGAGGCTCTCCTGGTGCTGCTCGGACAGGTAGGTGAGGTCGGCCTGGTGCTCCAGGGCCTCCTCGGGGCCGGTGGCGCCGATCAGCTGGGCGGGAGAGGTCAGGTCCACGCCCGTGTAGGTGGTGTTGGCCAGGGCGCGGACGCCGCCGCTGAGGGAGTCGACCTTCTTCTCGGCGGTCTCGATGTCGGAGAGGATGCCGTCGAGCTTCTCCTCGGCCGCCTCGTGCGTCTCCTTGGCCTCGTTGTAGGTCGCGTTGAGCTCGATGAACTCCTCTTCGAGGCGTTCGATCTCCTCCTGGACCTCCTCGGAGGTGGGCTCGGCGTGGGCCACGGCCGCGGGGAGGAGGAAGGCGCCGACGGCCAGGGAGGCGATGACCGCGGTACGGCGTTGGCGTTCGCCACGGGATGCAGACACTGAAACACCTTTCTCCCCTTGTCCCAGGCGATACGGGGAACAAGGGACTGCACCGGGTGGGGAACCTCGGGCCAGAGAGGGTGGCCGAAACGGTGTGGGGGTGTGCCCGACCCGGGCGCGGCTGTCACCACCGGGGGGTGGTGAATGAGGAGCAACCGCGCTCGGCGTCGAACACTAGTGCATGGCTCGGGGGCTCTCAACTGTTTCGTGACATTCCGCTGGAAGACGAGGAGTGTCCGAAATCAGGGTTCCTGACCCTAAAGGGGGATCAGGGGGGCGAGCGCGACGCGCCGCACGCGTGAGGCCGCCGTCCCGGCGGGGACGGCGGCCTCACGGGGTCACGCGTGGATCAGGGCCGGACGGCGAACTGGAACTGACCGCCCCAGTAGGCGGCCAGACCGACGACCTCCAGGTTGCGGCCGCTGCTCGGGGCGTGGACCATCTGCCCGTTCCCGGCGTACAGGCCGTTGTGGCCCAGGTCGCCGAAGAAGAACAGGATGTCGCCCGGCTGCACGGCGCTCATGTCGTAGATACGGGTGCCCACGTCGGCCTGCCCGTAGGTGGTGCGGGGCAGGTCGACACCGGCCGCGCGCCAGGACGCCTGGACCAGGCCGGAGCAGTCGTACCCGTTGGGGCCGGTGCCGCCCCACACGTAGGGGAGACCCACCTTGGAGTAGGCGAAGTCCAGGGCCGTCGAGGCGTTCCCGCTGCCCCCGTGGCTCTGACCGCCGCTGTCGTCACCGCCCTCGGCCGAGGCGTCGGAGTCGGGGAACTGGGCCAGGATCTCCTGCTGCTCCTCGATCTTCTCCTCGACCTCGTCCTTGGCCTCCTCGGCCTCGTCCTTGGCCTTCTCGGCCTCCTCGAGGGCCTTCTCGGCCTCGTCCTTGAGCGCGAACAGGCGCTCGGCGGACTCCCCGAAGTCGTCCAGCTGGGTCTGCTGGGTGTCCGAGAGGTAGTTGAGGTCCGCGTTCTGCTCCAGCAGGGCCTCGGGGCCGTCGGAGGTCAGGACGTTGGCGGTGGAGTTGAGGTCGCCGCCCTGGTAGGTGGCGCTGGCGAACTGCTGGACCTTCTCCCGTAGCCCGTCGTAGCGCTCCTGCTCGTCACCGACCTGGCCGTCGAGCTCGTCGTAGGCGGCCTTGGCCGCGTCGTAGTCCTCTTCGGCCTGGTTGAAGTTCTCGACCGCTGTGGAGGCTTCCTGGTTCAGCTCCTCGATGCGGTCCTCGACCTCCTCCTGGGTCGGCTCCGCGTGAGCGACTCCGGGGGCGAGGAAGGTACCGGCGGCGACCACGCCGAGACCGGTCGTAGCGATTCGGCGAGCCGTACGCCGACCACCGGGGTTCTTCATGGCGGTCCACGCTCCTTGAGGTTGGGAAGTCCGCATGGGGTGCTGGGTGACGGAAGATCAGGGGTCCCGTGTGTGGGCACGGGCCTCACGGGAGTGTGCGGGTCCCGGCCGGTGTGGGGAGGCGCAAGGGTGGCCTACTGCCCGACGGGGCACTCACGTTCCTGCAAGAACCTAGCGGAAGGGCCTGCGCGCCTCAACCACGGCACCGTGACGATCACGCCGGGGGAGCGGGTCGCCCGGGCCCGGAGGTTGTGGACAGGCCAGGTCGGAGGGGGAGGATCGCGGGCCCGGCGCGCCCACGCGTGGTGAGGCTCTCAGCCGGAACGGGGGCGGCGGAGGCGGCGCACCGGGCCCGGGCCGCTCAGGAGTGGGCCTCCAGGTGGCGCAGGAAGACCACGGAGGGCACGGCACGTGCGCCCGCCCGCCTGACCGCGGTGACGATCTCCTTGTCGGAGGTGACCACCGCGATCGGCCGACCGGGTGGTTCGGCCCGCACCAGCCGTACGATCAGCGCGTCGGCGGTCTCCCCGGGCGCGCTGAAGAGCACGCGCACCCGGCGGCTGGTCGTCACCGGCGGCGCCTCCACGTCGGCTCCGTCGAAGACGCAGGTGATCTCCGCCTTGGTCCTGCTCGCCAGCCCCTCCAGGGAGGTGAGCAGACGCGTGCGCTGGTCGGCCAGCGGCAGGGTCCCGTACCCGGTCTTGGTGACGTTGTAGCCGTCCAGCAGGAGGTGCACCCGAGGGACCGTCAGCAGGTGCTCGAGCAGACCGGGGGCGTCGTCGGGCAGTCCGCCCAGCGACACCCGGCGGTGCTCCTCCTGGGCCTCCGCCACCAGGTCGGCCGGGCTGTCCAGGGACGTGGGCAGCGCCAGTTCACGGCGCAGACCGTGGGAGGCGTCCACCAGCACGTCCAACAGCACCCTCAGACGGGCCTCGTCGGCGTTGCGGCCGGTGCGCACCGCGCGGCGGGCGTTCTCCACCTGGGCCTCGGCGTCCGCGAGCCGCGACCGCAGCCTGCGGTTCTCCACCTCCAGAGCGCTGACCTGGCTCTCGTTCTCGTGGCGCCGGTCGGCGGTCTCCGTCACCGCCCGCTCGGCCTCGGCCACCGCCTTCCGGGCACGCTGGCGCTCGTTGTGCACCTTGCGGCGCAGCTCCGCGATCTCGGTGCGCTGCGCACCGATCTGCCCGCGCAGCCGCTCCAGCTCCGCCTGGTGCCCCTGCTGGGTCTCCTCCAGACGTCGACGGACGTCGTCGAGGGCCTCGGCGGCCTCGTCCACCTCCCGAGCGCTGGTCTGGCGCTCCAGCTCCTCGTGGACGCCCTCGACGATCTCCGGCCACCCCTTCGGGCGCAGCAGGTAGGCGCTGGCCGCCACCGCCACCGGGTCGGCGGCGGGCGGAACCACCCCGGCGCGCATCCCCTCGGCCAGCTCGGGCCAGACCTGCTCGACCCGCGCGGCGACCAGGCCCCGGAACGCGTGGTCGTTCTCCAGCTGGGCGGCGATCTGCGGCCCGGCGAGCCGCGCCCGGCGGCGGGGCTCGAACCTCGCGACCCGGCGCAGCACCGGGGGGAGGTCGGAGGCCCGCATGCCGCCGAGCACGTCGGACCCGTACTCGACGACCCGGGCGCGCACCGGTTCGGGCAGGGGACGGCGCAGCCGTTCCCCGCCCTCCTCCGAAGGCACCGAGGCCTCCCCTTCCTCGCGGCCCGGGGCGTCGGGGGCGCGGTCACGGCCCTGGTCACCGGTGCCGCCGCCCGTGTCCGGGCGGGCGCTCATGCCCGACCCGTCGGGCTCTCCGCCGATGCGTCGGAGACCGACGAGTCGGCGTCGGGGCGGGGGACGATCTCCACGCTGTCGGTGGCGCCGCACCAGCGGCACTTCACCCGCTCGACCGTCTCGGAGAGCACCGTGCGCTCCTCGACCGCGCCGACGCCGGACAGCTCCTGATGCACGAAGTCCTGGGAGCGGACGGTCCGGGTCACGTCGAACCGCGTGAGGTTCCCGCACGCGGTGCATCGCCAACGCTCACTGTCACCCGGCATCGCGATCCCCACGGTTCCTCCTTGCGTCGTGCTTCACGGGACGGCGGCCTCTGCCGTCCCACGGCCCACATCTTTCCATGTCGGGCGGGTCTGACCGTAGCCCGGAGGAGTTTGGTCGTGGGCCCCGACTACCCTGACCGCGTGGTTCGACAGTCAGCGGCGCCCGAGGGCGTCCAAACCAGCATCGGCGACCTGGGCACGCCGCTGGCCGGGGTGTCCTTCGTCGTGGTCGACCTGGAGACCACCGGGACCAGCGCCTCCCGGTCCCGGATCACCGAGATCGGCGCGGTCCGCGTCCGCGACGGGCGGGTGACGGACGAGTTCACCACGCTGGTGGACCCGGGCGTGCTCATCCCCGCCAACATCACCCTGTTGACCGGCATCACCCAGTCGATGGTGGCCACCGCTCCGCCCCTCACCCGGGTGCTGCCGGACCTGCTGGCCTTCCTGGCCGCCGAACCCGACACGGTGCTGGTCGCGCACAACGCCGCCTTCGACACCGGCTTCCTCAAGGCCGCCTGCGAGCGCGAGGGCGTCGAGTGGCCCGGCTACCCGGTCGTGGACACCCTGCGCCTGGCCCGGGCCGTCCTGGTCCGGCCGGAGGTCCACAACCACCGCCTGGGCACCCTGGCCGCCTACTTCGGCGCCCCCACCACGCCCAACCACCGGGCCCTGGACGACGCCCGCGCGACCGTCGACGTGCTCAACGGCCTCCTGGCCCGGCTCGCGCCCCTGGGAGTGACCAGCCTGGAGGAGCTGCGCGCGGTCAACAAGCCACCGAGCCGTGCCCAGCGGGCCCGTCGCCACCTCGCCGAGGACCTGCCCGAACGCCCCGGCGTCTACGTCTTCACCGACGCCCGGGGCGCGAGCCTCTACGTCGGCAAGAGCAACAACCTGCGCCGCCGGGTCGCCACCTACTTCACCGCCGCCGAGTCCCGCAGGCGTATCCGGGAGATGGCCGGGCTCGTCGAGGGCGTGACCCCCATCGTGTGCACCACGGAACTGGAGGCGTCCGTCCGCGAGCTGCGCATCATCGCGGAGCGCAAACCGCCCTTCAACCGCAGGTCCCGCAACCCCGAGCGCGCCTCCTGGGTCACGCTCACCCCCGGCGCCCTGCCGCGTCTGTCCGTGGTGCGGGTGATCAAGGACGACGGTGCTCCCTACCTCGGCCCCTACCCCTCGCCCCGCGCGGCGGAGGAGGCCCGGGAGGCGATCCTGCACGCGCTCCCGCTGCGCCAGTGCACCCACACGTTCACCGTCGAGGAGGTACGCGGCGGCGGGCGGAGCGCCGGGAGCGCGCCGCTCAGGGTGGTCCCCAACGGTGTGAAGCCGTGCGTCCTCGCCCAGCTGGGACGCTGCGGCGCCCCCTGCGACGGGACGGAGTCGCTGACCGACTACACCGTGCACGCCGACGCGGCCCGCACCGCGATGACCGGAGACCCGGCGGTGGTCGTGGACGCGATCACCGGCCGCATCGGTGAACTCTCCGCCGAACTCCGCTACGAGGAGGCGGCGGCCCTGCGCGACCGCCTCTCCGCCTTCCTGCGCGGAGCCCGCCGCGCCCAGCGCCTCGCCGCGATCGCCGCCGTCCCGCACCTGGTCGCCACGGGGCCGGGCCCCACCGGGTGGGAGACCGTGGTGGTCCGGCACGGCCGACTGGCCGCCAGCGCCGTCCTGAGCCCCGGAACCGACCCCGCCGCCTTCCTGAGCTCCCTCACCGCCACCGCGGAGCGCGTCCCGGCCGGGTTCGGTCCCGTCCCCAACGCCACCGCGGGGGAGACCGAGCTGGTCCTGGACTGGCTCGAACGCCCCGGGACCCGCCTGGTCGAGATGGAAGGTGAGTGGACATGCCCGTTGCGGAGCGCCGAAGCGCACACCGGGATGACACACTGGGCGCATGGCCGCGCTTCCGCTCAATGACGACTACCCCGTCCGACGCGCACCCGTCGTCGCCTTCGGGCTGATCGCGGTCAACGTCCTCGTCTACCTCGTCTCGCCCCAGTCGGCCACGGCCGTCTGGTACCCGGCGGACGCGGTCGGACGCTACTGCGCGATCGACGACTACTTCATGCGCTGGGGCGCCATCCCCGACGAGCTGCTGGGCCGGGTCGACCTGGCCGGACCGCTGAGCCCCACGTGCGAGGGGATCGCGGGCAAGTCCGTCTGGTTCTCCGTGTTCAGCTCGATGTTCCTGCACGCGGGCGCGATGCACCTGCTCGGGAACATGGTGTACCTGTTCGTGTTCGGGCCGGTCGTCGAGGACCGCATCGGCAAGCTCCGCTTCCTCGCCCTCTACCTGGGCACCGGGATCGTGGCCGCCCTCGGCTTCGCCCTGGTCGACTCCGACGGCACCGTCCCCATGGTCGGCGCCTCCGGGGCGATCTCGGGCGTCCTCGGCGCCTACCTGGTGGTGCAGTTCCGCAGCCGGGTCACGACACTGGTGTTCGGCGTCATCCCGATGCGTCTGCCCGGGTGGGCCGTGGTGGGAAGCTACTTCGCACTTCAGTATCTTCTCTACGTCACATCCTCGACCGCCCCCGGCGCCGGCTCCAACGTGGCCTACGCGGCACACGTCTACGGATTCATCGCGGGGGTGATCGCGGGACTGGTGGTCCACCGGTTGCGCTGGCGCTCGGGGACACGACTCTCCGACGCCTACTAGGGAGTGTCCTCGTGGACGCCGTGGCCGGTGGCGGCGGAGCCGTCACCGGAGCGGTCCAGGGAACACGACCCCGGCGCCCGGCCCGGACCGCGTCCCGCACCGAACCGCCCAGGAGGCACAGTGATCACCGCGATCGTCATGATCAAGGCCGACGTCCACCGCATCCCCGAGGTCGCCGAGGCGATCGCCGCGATCGACGGGGTCAGCGAGGTCTACTCCGTCACCGGCGGGGTGGACCTCATCGCCATGGTCCGGGTGCGCCGCCACGAGGACCTCGCCGACGTGATCCCCGGCCACGTCAACAAGGTCCCCGGCGTGCTCTCCTCCGACACCCACATCTCGTTCCAGACCTACTCCAAGCACGACCTGGAGTCGGCCTTCGCCATCGGCTGGTAGCCGGGGGCAGCGGGCCGGTCGCCCTCCCGGGGACCGGCCCAGGCAGGGCCCCTACAGGGTCTTGGCCAGCCCCTGGCTGGTCTCCACCCAGGAGGCCAGGCGGCGCTCGGCCGCACCGCTGTCCACCGCCTCAGCGGCCCGGGCGTACCCCGCGCGCACCGCGTCGGTGAGGGCCCCGCCCACCCCGTCCACGGCTGCCAGCGCGGCACCGGCGTTCAGCAGCACGGCGTCGCGCACCGGACCCGGCCGTCCCGCGACCAGGTCCCGCACCGCCTGCGCGTTGAACTCCACGTCCCCGCCGCGCAGGGCGTCCGGAGCGGACCGCGCCACACCCAGGTCGGCCGGGTCCAGGCGCTCACGCCGCGCGTGACCGCCCTCCACCACCCAGACCGTGGACGTGGTGGCCGTGGTCAGCTCGTCCAGGCCGTCGTCGCCCCGGAACACCAGAGCGGAGGAGCCCCGGCGGGCGAACACGCCGGCGATGACCTCGCACATGCGCTCGTCGAACACACCGATCGCCGAGGCGGTCGGCTGCGCGGGGTTGGTCAGCGGGCCCAGGAAGTTGAACACGGTCGGCACCGCCAGCTCGCGGCGCGGCTTGGCCGCGTACCGCAGCGAGGGGTGGAACAACGGGGCGAAGCAGAAGGTCACGCCCGCCTCCTGAGCCACCCTCACGGTCAGCTCCGGTGGCAGGTCCAGGACCACGCCGAGCCGTTCCAGCACGTCGGCGGTACCGCACGAGGAGGAGGCCGCCCGGTTGCCGTGCTTGACCACGCGCGCGCCCGCGGCGGAGGCGACGATCGCCGCCATCGTGGACACGTTCACCGTGTGGGCCCGGTCGCCGCCGGTCCCGACGATGTCCAGGGTCGGGCCCTCGACACTGATCCGGACCGCGTTGTCGAGCATGCCCTGGGCCAGGCCGGTCACCTCGGACACGCTCTCGCCCTTGGCGCGCAGGGCCACGGCGAAGCCCGCGATCTGCGCGTCGGTGGCCGAGCCCGCCATGATCTCGTTCATCGCCCACGCGGTGTCGGCTGCGCTGAGGGTGACCCCGCCCAGCAGGGCGGTGATCAGGTGGGACCAGGTCCGCTCCTCGACGGCGGAGGCGGACTGGGGTTCGGGTGTGACGGGGACGTTCATGTACGTGGACTCCTGGGAGGACGGGCGGGGGAGCCGGGGCGGGCGCGCGGGCCCGCCCCCTCAACGGCTCCGGGTGACGGGGAGGGGCGTGGTGTGGCCACGCCATCGCCCGATGTCGGCGCCGTGGTTGAGGGCTCCGCCCACCACGATGCGACGGCGCAGGTCCCTGTCGCCGTTCGTCCTGTCGGTCATCTCGTCACACCCCACGGGTTCAGCCGCTGAGCGCCGCGACGCGCTGGCGCATGAGCTCGGCCAGCGACTCGGCCAGCGCGACCGGGTCGATCGGGTGGCTCACCACCTGGTCGGCCTGCGACCAGGTCGCCAGCCAGCCGTCGTCGCGCCGCCCCACCAGCAGGAGCACCGGCGGGCAGCGGTAGATCTCGTCCTTCACCTGGCGGCACAGGCCCATCCCGCCGGTGGGCGCCGCCTCGCCGTCGAAGACGGCCACGTCGACGCGCTCGGCCGGGTCCGTGGACTCCAGCTTGCGCAGGACGCCGGGCGCGGTCGCGCACTCGACGAACTCGACCTTGGGGACGTCGGCGGCGGGGCGGCGGCCGATGGCCGTCCGCACCTGCTCGCGGGTGTCCGCCTTGTCGCTGTAGACCAGCACGCGCATCCTGGCACCCGTGTCCGTACCGCTGACCACCATCGCGCAACCGTCCCATCGCGTCTGACCGCGGCCGCCGCCGTGGGGGGTGCGACCGTGGCGTTCGTTGGCTCTCTGCCTATGACTGTATTGCCTCGGGGCCGCCGGACCCCTGGGGGGAGTCGGCGGACCGGTGAAGGGGTTGAGACCTTCGACACCACAGGATGCCAGGGACACGAGGGCCCGCGCTAACCCGCCCCGGGCGCGGCGTTGTCCAACGGTGATCGTTTCGATACCTTGGCGTTGGCTGGGGGCGGTTCAAGCGCCTTTGAGCCGGGTACGGATCGCCTCAACAGCGCCGGATCGCGCTCTTGAGCCCTGGCGAGCGCGGCTGGGGCCGACCCTGGGTGGGCGGGCGGCCACAGTAACGCCGGAGTCACGGTGGGAGCGCCGTCCCGGGCGCCGAGACCGGTCGATACCGGGACCGATCCGCCTCCTTACGGGGGGTCGAGTACGGACCTTCGCGAGAAGCCGTAATAATGCTCCCGTGGCGACAGCAACCGCGAACCCAAAATCAGCAACCGCATCAGCTCATGGTGTGGCAAAGCGTCCTGACCTGGTGAGTGTTGGCACCATCGTTTGGCTTGCCAACGAACTCATGTTCTTCGCCGCGCTGTTCGCGATGTACTTCACCATCCGATCGGTGACCAACGGGAACCCCGAGCTCGGCGAGTGGGCGGACGTCCACCTCAACGTGCCCTGGGCCTCGACGATCACCATCGTCCTGGTGGCCTCCAGCTTCACCGCGCAGTTCGGCGTCTGGGCCGCGGAGCGCGGCGACGTCAAGAAGCTGCGCATGTGGTTCTTCATCACGTTCTTCATGGGCCTGTTCTTCATCCTTGGACAGGCGTATGAGTACTACGAGCTCATCTTCCACGAGGGCCTGACTCTCCAGTCGAGCGCCTACGGGTCGATGTTCTACCTGACCACGGGCTTCCACGGACTCCACGTCATCGGTGGTTTGATCGCGTTCCTCATCATGCTGGGACGCACGTACGCCGCGAAGCGCTTCACTCACCAGCAGGCGACCAGTGCGATCGTCGTGTCCTACTACTGGCACTTCGTCGACGTCGTCTGGGTCGCTTTGTTCGTAACCATCTACTTCATCCAGTAACCCGAAACGGGGAAACCGTGAAATGGATTACCGCGCGGCGACGGCATCCCCTGGCGGGGTATGTCGTCGTCATCCTCGCGCTAGCCCTGTTCGGGGTGGGGTACGCCGCACTGGCCCCCACCTCGGACCAGGCGCAGGCGCAGACCCTTGCCGCTGAGGCGCCGTCCGCCGACGACGTGGACATCGCCCAGGGCAAGACCATCTTCGACCAGACCTGTGCCTCGTGCCACGGCCTGGACGGTTCGGGTTCCGCTCTGAACGGACCCGACCTCCGCGAGGTCGGCCCCGCGGCCCTGGACTTCCAGGTCAGCACCGGTCGTATGCCGTCGATGGACCCGGACAGCCAGATGCCGCGCAAGCCG
The DNA here is from genome assembly GCF_965344335.1 of Nocardiopsis eucommiae. Classification (NCBI taxonomy): domain Bacteria; kingdom Bacillati; phylum Actinomycetota; class Actinomycetes; order Streptosporangiales; family Nocardiopsidaceae; genus Nocardiopsis; species Nocardiopsis eucommiae. The sequence continues at coordinate 47,467 of NZ_CBDRIY010000008.1, read as the reverse complement.
ATGGCCATGTCCGAGCAGGACCTGGCGGACCTGATCGCGTACTACAACGCGCAGATCAGGACCAACGGTGCCGGAGCCGAGGTGCCCACCGAGGTTCCCGACGCCGGTCCGCAGCGTGCCGACTTCGACGACGAGGCGGCCTACGAAGAGGCCGTCTCCGCGTACGAGGACGAGTACGACGCCTACATCGAGGGCGCCAGCAACACCGACATGGGCATGAAGCTCTACCTGACCAACTGTGCGCACTGCCACAGCTGGTCCGGTGGCGGCGGCGCTCTCACCGACGGCCGTTGGGCCCCCGAGATCCATGACTCCTCTCCGCGCGAGATCTACGAGGCCATGGTGAGCGGGCCCGGCGCCATGCCGATGTTCAGCGACGGCGCGATCACCCCCGAGGAGAAGCAGGAGCTCATCTCCTACGTCAAGACGCTCCAGGCGGAACCCAACGCCGGCGGCATCTTCGACCTGGACCGAGTCGGCCAGGTGGCTGAGGGCTTCATCGGGTGGACCGTCGGTCTCTCCCTGATCATCGCCTGCGCGATCTGGATCACCGCGAAGCAGCGTGCCCATGACTGAGAACAACAACGACAACAACACGGGGGACGACGCCAAGGAGCGCGTCGTCGGCACCCCGACGGACACCACCGACGTGGTGACCGAGACCTCCGCGAAGGCTGAGAGCGAGCACAACGGGCCGTACCTGGCCTCGGAGACTCACCAGCACTCGGAGGAGAAGCAGCGCCGTGGCGAGAAGCTCGCCTCGGTGTGGTTCATCATCGCCTTCCTCGGCGGTGTGGGGTTCATCGTCTCGTACTTCCTGTTCCCGCCCACGGCGGCGGGACCCGCGATCGCCGACCCGCAGATCGGCCAGTACTCGAACGTGCTGCTTGGTGGAACGCTCACCATCGCCATGTTCGGTATCGGCGCCGGTATGACGGTCTGGGCGCGCAACGTGATGCCGCACTACGAGGTGGCGTCGCCGTACGAGGAGCTTCCGTCCAGCTCGGAGGAGAAGGGGTCGTTCAGCGACTTCTTCATGAAGAGCGCGGACGAGAGCGGCTTCACCAAACGGCCGCTCATGCGTCGTACGCTCATCGCGGCCATGCTGCCGCTGGGCATCGCGCCGATCGTCCTGCTGCGCGACACCGGCCCTCTGCCGGGCGAGCAGATGAAGGTCACCCCGTGGGTCGACGGCATGCACATGTACGTCGAGGGCACCCACCGCAAGATCAGGGCCGAGGACCTGGAGAACGACCCGTACGGGATGATCTCCGCCCTCCCCGCCCTGGACGACGAGCGGTACCCGCACGGGATCAGCCTCACCGACCAGGCCAAGTCCGTCATCCTGCTCATCAAGATGCCGGAGGACGACTGGAAGGGCGGGATGAACGACGCCGTCCGCGAGGGCAGCGACGAGACCCGCCTCAACTGGACCCACGACGGCATCGTGGCGTACTCGAAGATCTGCACGCACGTGGGTTGCCCCGCCGCGCTCTACGAGCGCACCACGCACCGCATCCTGTGCCCGTGCCACCAGTCGACGTTCGACGCCTCGGACGGCGCCAAGGTGGTCTTCGGTCCCGCGCACCGTCCCCTGCCCCAGCTGCCGATCGGCGTCGACGATGAGGGCTACCTCATCGCCAAGGGCGACTTCAACGAGCCGACCGGGCCGACGTTCTGGGAATACAGGAAGGACTAGTCGATGAGTAAGACCACGCAAGCCCCCAAGGCGCTGCGCGGCGTCGGAAACTTCATCGACGACCGCTTCCACCTGGCCAAGACCGGTGAGAAGAACCTTCGCAAGGTCTTCCCGAACCACTGGTCCTTCATGCTGGGCGAGATCGCGCTGTACTCGTTCATCATCCTGCTCGTCAGCGGTGTGTTCCTCACGCTGTGGTTCAAGCCGAGCATGATCGAGGTCGTCTACGACGGCTCCTACGAGCGCCTCCAGGGCGTTCCGATGAGTGAGGCGTTCGCCTCGACCCTCTACATCGACTTCGACGTCCGTGGCGGGTTCCTCGTTCGACAGATCCACCACTGGGCCGCGCTGATCTTCGTGGCCTCGCTGGTGGTGCACGCGCTCCGGGTGTTCTTCACCGGTGCGTTCCGCAAGCCGCGTGAGATCAACTGGCTCATCGGTGTCGCCATCTTCACCCTGGCCATGGTCGAGGGCCTCTTCGGCTACTCGCTGCCGGACGACCTGCCCTCGGGCATGGGTGTCCGCATCCTCCAGGGCGTGATGCTGGCGCTGCCGCTGGTGGGCTCCTACGTGTCGATGTTCCTCTTCGGCGGGGAGTTCCCCGGCGAGGACATCATCACGCGCCTGTACATGTTGCACGTGCTGCTGATCCCCGCGCTGCTGCTGGGGCTCATCGTCGCGCACTTCATGATCCTCTGGCACCAGAAGCACACGCAGTACCCAGGACAGGGGCGAACGGACAAGACCGTGGTGGGAACACCCATGTTCCCCGCGTTCGCGGTCAAGGCGGGCGGGTTCTTCTTCTTCACGTTCGCCGTGATCGCCGGTCTGAGCGCGTTCGTCCAGATCAACCCGATCCACCTGTTCGGCCCGTTCACTCCGACGTCCATCACCTCCGGTCTCCAGCCGGACTGGTACATGGGCTTCATGGAGGGTTCGCTGCGTATCTTCCCGAACACCCTGGACTTCACGATCCCGATCGGCGCCGGGTACCCGGTCATGACGGCGGTCCTGGTCCCGGGTCTGGTGGTGCCGGGCCTGATCTTCGGTGCCATGGGCGCCTGGCCGTTCGTGGAGCAGTGGATCACCGGCGACAAGCGGGCCCACAACGTCGCGGACCGTCCTCGCAACGCCCCGGTCCGCACCGGTCTGGGTGTCGCGGGCATCGTCTTCTACGGTGTGCTCTGGCTCGCCGGGTCGAACGACATCCTGTCGGAGACCTTCTCGATCGACCTGTACCTGACCACGTACATCTTCCGTGTGCTGGTCATCGCCGGTCCGATCGTGGGCTACATCGTGACCAAGCGGATCTGCCTCGGTCTCCAGCGCCGTGACCGGGAGACCCTGGAACACGGTTACGAGAGCGGCATCATCCAGCAGCTGCCCAGCGGTGAGTTCATCGAGGTTCACAAGGAGAACTCCGACGAGACCACCCACGTGCTGGAGAGCAAGCCGGTCATCACCTCGACCGCTCTGGAAGAGGACGCGACCGACGACAACGGCGTGGAGAACCCGGCGGCCCGCAAGCCGACCGGCAAGCTGCGCCGTGCGCTCGCCCACTGGTACACGAAGGACAACGTGTCCTTCGAGGGCGTGGAGGCCCACACCGGCCACCACCTGCACCACTCCTCTCACGGGGACGACAAGGGCCACTAGGGTCCACCTGTCGTGACGACGGACCCGGCCGCATCGCGCGGCCGGGTCCGTCGTGTTTCCACCGGAGGCCTCCCCGGGGCCCTCAGGCCGTCGCTGGGGCCTCCGGGGCCGTCGCCCGGGTCAGTGGTCGTCCCCGGTCCGTCGGAGGTGCCAGGAGGCAGCCAGGGGCGGGCGCGGGGTCCGGGAACCACGGAGGGGGCCGACCGCCCGTGGCGGTCGGCCCCCTCCGGTCAACGGGAGCGTCGGGCTCAGCCCGCGTAGATGTCGTCGATCTCCTTGCTCCACTGCTTGCTGACGACGTGCCGCTTGACCTTCAGGGAGGCGGTCATCTGGCCGCCCTCCTCGGTGAAGTCACTGGGCAGGATCTTGAACTTCTTGATGCCCTCGGCCTTGGAGACGGCCTTGTTGGCGTCGTCCACGGCGCCCTGGATGGCTGCGTTGAGGTCGGCGTCGGCGGTGAGGTCGGAGATCTCGCCGGTCTTGCCGTTGGCGGACTTCCACAGCTCGAAGGACTCCGGGTCGATGGTGACCAGGGCCGCGATGAACTTGCGGTTGTCACCCACGACCATGCACTGGCTGACCAGGGCGTGGGAGCGGATGCGGTCCTCCAGGACGGCCGGGGCGACGTTCTTGCCGCCCGCGGTCACGATGATCTCCTTCTTGCGGCCGGTGATGCTGAGGAAGCCGTCGGCGTCGAGGGAGCCGAGGTCACCGGTGCGGTAGAAGCCGTCCTCGAAGGCCTCCTTGGTGGCCTTCTCGTTCTGCCAGTAACCGACCATGATGTGGTCGCCCTTGAGCAGGATCTCGCCGTCGTCCGCGATGCGCACGGTCGTGCCGGGCATGGGCTGGCCGACGGTGCCGATCTTGTTGAAGCCGGGGCTGTTGACCGAGGTCGGCGCGGTGGTCTCGGTGAGGCCGTAGCCCTCGATGATCGTCAGGCCGACGCCGCGGAAGAAGTGCCCGAGACGGTCGCCCAGGGCGGAGCCGCCGGAGACCGCGTAGTGGGCCTCGCCGCCGAGGCGGTCCGTGATCTTCCCGTAGACCAGCTTCTTGAACAGGCCGTGCTTGAGCTTGAGGGTGAACGGGACGTTCCCGGTGGCCAGCGCCTTGCTGTACTCGATGGCGGTGTCGGCGGCGGCGTTGAAGATCTTGCCCTTGCCCTCGCCCTCGGCCTTCTGCTGGGCCTTGGTGAAGACCTTCTCGAACACGCGGGGGACCGCGAGGAGGAAGGTGGGCCTGAAGACCGAGAACTGGTCGATCAGGTCCGGGCCGGTGCTGGGGTAGTGGCCCAGGACGGCCTTGCCCTCGATGACCATGACCTGCACGAAGCGCGCGAAGACGTGCGCGAGGGGCAGGAAGAGGAGGGTGGAGGGGGTGCCCTCGTGGCCGAGGATGATCGGCTTGGCCGGGCCCTCCAGCGCGGAGTGGGCGATGAAGAGGAAGTTGCGGTGGGTGAGTTCGCAACCCTTGGGGCGGCCGGTGGTGCCGGAGGTGTAGATGAGGGTGGCGAGGTCGTCGGCGCCCACCGCGGTGCGGCGGGTCTCGAGGTCCTCGTCGGAGACGTCGGTGCCTGTGGCGGTGAGGGCCGTGAGGTCGTCGCCGTCGAAGCGCCACAGGTGGGCGAGCTCGGGGGTGTTGGCCCGGATGCCCTCGACGCGCTTGGCGTGGTCCTCGGTCTCGACGAACGCGGCCTTGGCGCCGGAGTCGGAGAGGATCCACTCGATCTGCTCGGCGGAGGAGGTCTCGTAGATCGGTACGGTGACGGCGCCGATCGACCAGATGGCGTAGTCGACCGCGGTCCACTCGTAGCGGGTGCGCGACATGAGCGCGACACGGTCGCCCTGCCCGATGCCCGCGTTGATCAGGGCCTTGGCGTATCCGACGATGTCGCCGTGCAGGCGCTCGACGGTCACGTCGCGCCACTGGCCGGACCCGGCCTCCTCCTGACGGCGGGCGGCGACGGCGTTCGGCTCGCTGGCCGCGCGCGCAAAGAGCGTGTCGGTCAGCCGCGCGTCGTCGGAGATCTCAGCCTTCGCGGGAGAGCTGTATTCGCGCACGTGATGCTCCTGGACGTGTACGGGTTCTGGGTGGTGGGGACGTGACGACCGTAACAACACCATCCTACTCGTGAGTAGAACAGGTTGCCGTTCGGTATCCAACGGTGATCCGAGCTTGACGCGCCTCGCGGGGCGAACCCGCTGTTCGTCGGGCGTCCGCCGGTGGCCGGGCGTGGTCGGGTCGGGGCCTTCCCCTGTGGTGTTGTCGGCGTGACCGCGCCTGTGGGAGGGCGGTCGCCTCTCGTCGGGCCGTCCGGGAGTGCGCAGGTCAAGCGGGTGATCCCGGTGGGTGCTCGCGCGGAGCCGAGACTACCGCGCGGCGGGTTCCTCGCGCACATCCGGTGAGGTTCGCGTCGAATCCCCTCGAAACGGACGACCGTTCGCCCTCCTCGGTGCCCGCGGGTCCGCGTGTGTCCTCCCGGTCTCCACAACGTGACGCGGCCCCGGGGTCATCCCCGGGCGTGACCCCCGGGCGCCCCTGGCTCTTCCCTGAACCTCCCCCGGGGCGCCTGTCGACCCCGGGGCGGGGCGGTTACCGTGATGCCAGACGCACCTACAGGAGGCTCACGGACATGACCGAGAACAACACCGGGCGCTCGGAGCGGACGGGCGGCGGAAGCGCCGACGGCCCCGACCTCATCGACGACGCCCTGCGCCTCGTGGACGGCCTCCAGCGCAAGCTCCTGGTCGCCGGGGTCAAACGCGGGGTCAGCGCGGTCACCCACCCCCCGGCCAAGGCCGACGTGTGGGAGGAGGCGATCCGCGTGGAGACGCGGGAGCAGCGCCCCCCGCTGGAGGAGTTCGTGGAGATCGTGCGCAAGAGCGCCCCGGAGGTCGCGGGGCACCTCGGGCGGGCCGGGCTGTCCTTCGCGGACGCCGTCGGGCGCACCTGGGGAGTGATGGAGCGCTCCTTCGAGCAGGGGCGGGAGGAGGCCGCGCGGGCACGCGAGGAGCGGGAGAGGCGTGAGCGCGACGACCGTGAGCGGGACGCGCGCGCCCACCGTGAGTCGCCGGAGGGTGCGGACGAGGCTTCCAGGCCTGGTGAGAGCGGGTAGGGCGCGGCGGACTCGCGGGTCACAGTGGGGGATCGGGGCGAACCGGACAGTGGTCGCTCTCGGGGTGTGCGGCGACGCCTGAGCCTGGTTTAATCGAATGGTTTACACCATTTGAAAACCATCTGCCATGAACCTTGAGACTTATGTCAGAGTTCGGGCGTAAGTAGAAGGAGCTGCCCCCATGCTGACCATTGGCGTAGACATCGGCGGGACCAAGGTCGCCGCCGGTGTCGTCGACCACGACGGGCAGATCCTGGACAAGGTCAAGTACCCCACTCCGTCCCACGACCCCGACGGTCTGGCCGAGGTCGTCGGACGGGCGGTGCGGGAGCTCCGCGAGCGTCGGCCCGAACGCGAGGTCGGCGCGGTGGGCGTGGGGGTGGCCGGATTCGTCGACGAGGACCGCGCCACCGTCCAGGTCGCCGTCAACCTGGGTCTGCTCGACGAACCCCTCAAGGAGCGTGTGCGGCGCCACGTCGACCTGCCCGTGGTCGTCGAGAACGACGCCAACGCCGCCGCCTGGGCCGAGGCCCGCTTCGGCGCGGGGCGGGGCAGCGACCACATCGTCTGCGTGACCCTGGGCACCGGGATCGGCGGCGGACTGGTCCTCGGCGGCGCCCTGCACCGGGGCCGCCACGGAGTCGCCGCCGAGGTCGGCCACTACCGCATGGTCCCGCACGGCCGCCGCTGCGCCTGCGGCAACCACGGCTGCTGGGAGCAGTACGCCAGCGGTCGGGCCCTGGTGGCCGAGGGGCAGGACCTGGCCCGTACCGACCCCGAGAGGGGCGAGCGCATGCTCAAGCTCGCCGACGGCCTCGTGGAGCGGATCGAGGGCGAGGTCATCACCCGCGCCGCCATGGAGGGCGACCCGGCCGCCCTGGAGTGCTTCCGGATCGTGGGGGACTGGGCCGGGCTCGGCCTGGCCGACCTGGCCGCGATCCTGGACCCCGAGTGCTTCGTCCTCGGCGGCGGGGTCTCCGACGCGGGCGACATCCTGCTCGACCCGGTCCGCGCCTCCTTCGCGCGACACGTCTCCGGTCGCCCCGGCCGCCGCCTTGCCGAGGTGCGCGTCGCCGAGCTCGGCGGCGAGGCGGGCATCGTCGGCGCGGGCGACCTCGCCCGGCACTGAGGACCGACGAGAAGGGGGCGGCCACCGGGAACACCCGGTGTCCGCCCCCTTCGGCCGTCCGACGCTACCCCGCGTCGCTCGGCGGCGTCTCGGCCTGCTCGGCGTCGGCGCGGTCGGAGGCCTTCCGTGCGCGCTTCTCCTCGCGCCTGGCCTCCCTGCGGGCCTGGCGGTCGGACCTTCGCTCGGCGCGGCGGGTCCGGCGCTCGTCCTTGGCGCTGGCCTGCTGCTCGCGTCTGGCCTCCTTCTCCTCCGCCTCGATCTCGGCCTTGACCGCCTGGGCGTAGCGGTCCACGTACTCCTGGCCGGAGAGCTCCATGAGGGCGTACATGATCTCGTCGGTGATCGCCCGCAGGACCCGCTGGTCCTTCTCCATCCCGTAGTACCGGGAGAAGTCGAGCGGCTTGCCGAAGACGACCTTGGGGCGCACACCCAGCTTGGGGACGGTGCGCCCGGGGGGCATGATCTTCTCCAGGTTGATCATCGCCATCGGCACGACGGGGGCCCTGGCCTCCAGAGCGAGCCGCGCCACCCCGGTGCGGCCCCGGTAGAGCTTGCCGTCAGGGGAACGGGTGCCCTCGGGATAGATGCCCAGCAGGTCGCCGCGCTTGAGGACGCGCAGCCCGGTGCGCAGGGCCGCCTCGCTCGCCTTGCCGCCGGAGCGGTCGATGGGGATCTGGCCCACACCGGTGAAGAAGGCCCGGCTGAGGAACCCCTTCACGCCGGTGCCGGTGAAGTACTCGGCCTTGGCGAGGAAGGTGATCTTGCGCGGCAGCGGCAGCGGACCGAAGAAGTGGTCGGAGAACGACAGGTGGTTGCTGACCATGACGGCCGGACCACGCCGGGGCACGTTCTCCACGCCCTCCGCGCGGGGTTGCCACAACACGGCCAGGATCGGCCCCAGGATCGCCTTGACCACCCAGTAGAACATCGCTTCAGATCACCCCTGCATACGCGGGGAGCACTGGGCAGGGCCTGCCACGTCTCACTGTCCCGCTCGGCTGACATTGTCCGGAACGCCTCCGCCGCGAACACGGGGAGACTGACGGAGGTCATCTTCCCACCACGTGCGGGTCTCCACCAAAAGCATCCGGAACGGACCCGTGCCGTTCGTCGCGGGTCGGGAGGGGACGCGCCGCGGGGGCACTGTCGAGGATACTCACGACCGGTGTGGGCGTCGCGGCAGGTCCGCCCTCGGCACCCGGGAACACGCCGGGCGCTCCCGGAGTTCGGGCAGGAGAACGCTACCGTTCACTCGATGACAAACGCTCGCCCGAGCGACTAGCCTCACGGCTGGGGCCGCCGTCCCAGCCGGTTCCCCGCCGAACGATCCCGGGAGCAGACCTGTGAGACCGACCAGCGCCATCCCCCTGATCCCGGGGGCGGACCCCTTCAGTCACACGGGTTCGGGCGTCGGAGTCCTGCTCTGCCACGGGTTCACCGGGTCGCCGTACTCGATGCGCCCCTGGGCGGAGTACCTGGCCGAGGCGGGGCTGACCGTCGAACTCCCGCGCCTGCCCGGGCACGGGACCACCTGGCAGGACATGGCCACCACCACCAGCGACGACTGGTACGCGGCGGTGGAGTCGGCCCTGCTCGACCTCGCCGACCGGTGTGACGAGGTGTACGTCATGGGCCTGTCCATGGGCGGGGCCCTCACCCTGCGCCTGGCCCAGGAACACCCCGACATCGTTCGCGGTGTGGTCGTGGTCAACCCCTCCCTGACCGTGGAGGACCGCAGGCTCCCGGTGATCGCGCCGATCCGCCACCTGGCGGCGCGCCTGATGCCCTCCACCCCGGGCCTGTCCAGCGACGTCGCCATCGAGACCGCCTCCGAGGGCGGGTACGACCGGGTGCCCACCGCCGCCGCCGCGACACTCCCGAAGCTGTGGCGCGCGGTTCAGGGCGGCATGTCCGGTTTGCGGGCGCCGGTTCTGGCCTACCGGAGCCCCCAGGACCACGTCGTCGGACCGGACAGTCTGCGTATCCTCGCCAGGAGAGCGGTGAACACGCGACTGACGATCCACCTGCTCCACGACAGCTACCACGTCGCGACCCTCGACCACGACGCCGCCACCATCTTCGAAGGAAGCCTCGCGTTCGTACGCGAGCGCGGGAGAAGCGGGGAAGGATCCGACCGATGACGCAACGTCGGGGCAACGGCCTGCTCGCCGACGCCTACGTTCCGCTGATCCTGCTCGCGCCCTCCCACGCGGACCTCATGCTGGAGGCGCTGCGGCGCAGCGGGATCGCCGCCTACGCGGTCCCCCTGGCCGAGGACGTCCTGGAACCCTCCGGTGGCCAGACGGAGGACCCGCCCACCGACCACCTCTACGTCGACGCCGAGGAGCGGGGCGCCGCCGAGCGCGTGCTCGGCTCCGAACTGCCCGACCTGAGCGACCGGGACGCCGGGCCGGACCTGCTGGCCCCCCGTGTCGAGACCAGACCTGAGGCCGAGGGCGAGGAGAGCCAGGAACCCACCGCCGCGCACGAGGGCAACGACACGCCCGTCGGCGGCGACCTGCTCGACGGACCCCCGGCCGACATCGAGCCCGAGGCGCCGAGGAGGCGCCCCAAGGACGAGGACGACGTCTGGAACGACCTGGTCGCGCGTTTCTACGACGACACCGAGGGCACCAGTGAACAGCGCGGCCGGGTCGCCTGGCCCGACGTCGAGAACCTCAGCGCCCCGGACGAGCACCAGACCCGGCTCGGGGACATCCTCGCCAACCTGCCCCGGGACCCGGGCGAGGACGACGACGAGGAGTCCCGCGGGGAGGACCGACGCCGCGCCGAGGCGGAGATGGAGGGCCACTACGAGCCCCCGCCGCCACCACCCCTGCTCCAGGGCGACCGGGTGGGCATCGCGGCCTGGATCGGCCTCCTGGGCGGTCCGGTGCTGCTCTTCGGGGCCGCCTTCCTGGGGTTCACGCTGCCCAACGGGATCATGTTCCTGGCCGTCGCGGCCTTCCTGACCAGCTTCGTCGTGCTCATCCTGCGGATGACCGACTCGCGGCCCCCCGGTGACAACGGTCCCGACAACGGGGCGGTGGTCTGACCCCTGGGCTTCGACGTCCCCCTCTGGCGCACCATCGCCCTGTTCCGCGCCGTCGCTCTGGTCTACGCCGTGGTGCCGCTCGCCCAGCACCACGCGTACCTGTCCAGACCCTGGGTCGCCTGGGCGGTGCTGGTCGTCATGGCCGCCTGGACCGTGGTGACGACCTACGCCTACGCGCGTCCGGCCTGGCGCACCTCGCGCCTGCTGGTGGCCGACCTCGCCGTGGCCTTCGGCTGCATGTTCGCCACGGGGCTGGCGGCCGCCCCCCACTACCTCACCCAGGCGCCGCCGCTGAGTTCCTACTGGTTCGCGGGGGCCGCCCTGTCGGCCAGCGTCATCTGGGGGCGACGCGGAGCCGCCACGGTCGCCCTCGCCTACGGCGGAGCGGACATCACCCTGCGCCTTCTGATGGACGCCAACGTGACCGCCGCCACCGTGCGGGGTGTGGCGCTGCTCCTGCTGGCCTGCCTGGCCGTGGGCTACATGGCACGGGTCGCGGAGCAGGCCGAGGAGCGCTTCGCCCGGGCGGTGACCATGGAGGCGCGCATCCGGGAACGCGAACAGCTCGCCCGTTCCATCCACGACTCCGTCCTCCAGGTCCTGGCGCTCGTGCGCCGCCGTGGCGACGAGATCGGAGGCCAGGCCGCCGAGCTGGGCCGGATGGCCGGTGAGCAGGAGGTGCGGCTGCGGTCCCTGCTCACCGACGGCCTGGACGCGGCGGCGTCCGTGCCCTCGGGGCCCGGGACCGAGGCCGCCCCGGGCGCCCCCGCCGACCTGCGGGAGGCCCTGCGCCGTCTGGAGTCCGTGCGCGTCTCGGTCTCGGCGCCCGCCACCCCGGTGCTCCTGCCCGGGGACACCGCCGCCGAACTCGCCGCCGCCGCGTCCGCCGCCCTCGACAACGTGGAGCGGCACTGCCCGCCCGGGACCAGGGCCTGGGTCCTGCTGGAGGACGAGGGCCACGCGGTCACCGTGACCGTGCGCGACGACGGCCCCGGCATCCCGCCCGGGCGCCTGGAACGGGCCCGTGACGAGGGCCGCCTCGGCGTCGCGCAGTCGGTCGTCGGCCGGATCCGCGACCTCGGTGGCACCACGGAGCTGTACTCGGAGCCAGGGGAGGGCACCGAGATCGAGATGTCCGTCCCCCGGGACTGACCCCTCCGGCGGACCGGGTCCGCCGGCGGACCGGGGTCAGCGGAGCGGGGGCCCTGCCCCGGGGTCCTCCTGGTGGGAGAAGCGCTCCTCGTTCCACGGGTCGGCCCGGTTGTGGTAGCCGCGCTCCTCCCAGAACCCCCGGCGATCACCCACCATGTACTCCACGGACCGCAGCCACTTCACGCTCTTCCAGCCGTACAGGTGGGGCACCACCAGGCGCACGGGGAAGCCGTGCTCCGGGGCGAGGGGCACGCCGTCGCGGTGCGTGGCGAGCAGTACCCCGTCGTCGAGGAAGTCGTCCACCCGCAGGTTGGCGCTGTATCCGTACTCCCCCCAGGCCATCACGTGCGTGACCTCGGGGGAGGGCGGGGCGAGGTGGACGAGGTCGGCGGCCGGAACCCCGCCCCAGGGGACGTCGGGAACGCTGAACCGCATCACGCAGTGGAAGTCGCGGACGACGTCCCTGCGGGGCAGGGCGCCGAACTCCTCCCAGGTCCACCGGTAGGTGCCCAGCGACTCGGTCGCGCCGAAGACGCGGAAGTCCCACCGCTGCGGTCGGAAGGTCGGCACCCGGCCGTAGTGGAGGGGCCTGTGCTCGTACCGGACCGCCTGGCCCGGAGGCAGCCGTGGTCGCTGGTCCCCGCCCGTGTCCCCGGCCTCGTCGCCCTCGGACAACCCGTTCCCCCGTCCCTTCGCTCCGGCCCCGCGGCCCCCGGTACGTCCCCCCGTGCCGGGGCGGACGACGGCGTCCTGTCATCCTGCCAGGCGCCCGCGAGAGCCACGTCACTCCCCCCGGTTGTGTGGGGGAGTGCTCACCTTGCGCTATAGTCGCTGCCATGCAGCAGAACTTTTGGCGCTTTTATGGCTACCGGCCCATCTCCCCGGTCGCCTGTGAAGCGCTGCGCTGACACAGACGATCTTCCAGGAGCCCCGGGCCGGTAACGGCCCGGGGCTCCTTTGTTTTCGCCCGGGGTCGAAGCCCCCGGCCCCGGCGTGACAGCCGCGCGGCTCAGCCACCCAAACACACAGGGACAACCACATGGTCATCGTTATGGCGCCGGGCGCCACCGCCGACAACATCGACGCCCTCGTCGAGCTGGTCACCTCCGCCGGAGGCGAGGCGTACGTGACACGCGGCGTCAGCCGCACCATCATCGGCCTGGTCGGCGACGTCGAGCGCTTCCAGGACCTCGGCCTGGCCGCCAAGCCCGGTGTGAGCGACGTACTGCGCATCTCGGCGCCGTACAAGCTCGTCAGCCGCGAGAACCACGACAGCCGCACCGTGGTCAGCGTGCGCGGTGTCCCGATCGGCGGCGACAACATGACCGTCATCGCCGGGCCCTGCGCGGTCGAGACCCCCGAGCAGACCCTGGAGGCCGCCCTCATGGCCAGGGCCGCCGGGGCGGCGCTCCTGCGCGGCGGAGCCTACAAGCCCCGCACCTCCCCGTACGCCTTCCAGGGGCTGGGTGAGGAGGGCCTGAAGATCCTCGCCGACGTGCGCGAGAAGACCGGTCTGCCGATCGTCACCGAGGTCGTGGACGCCGCCGACGTCGAGCTGGTCGCCTCGTACGCGGACATGCTCCAGGTGGGCACCCGCAACATGCAGAACTTCGCCCTGCTCCAGGCGGTCGGGGACGCCGGGAAGCCGGTCCTGCTCAAGCGCGGCATGAGCGCCACCATCGAGGAGTGGTTGATGGCCGCCGAGTACGTCGCCCAGCGCGGCAACCTCGACATCGTCCTGTGCGAGCGCGGTATCCGCACCTTCGAGAAAGCCACCCGCAACACCCTGGACATCAGCGCCGTCCCGGTCGCGCAGAGCCTCACGCACCTGCCGGTGATCGTGGACCCGTCGCACTCCGGCGGCAAGCGCGACCTGGTCCTGCCGCTCTCCCGCGCGGCCATCGCGATCGGCGCCGACGGTGTCATCGTGGACGTGCACCCGAGCCCGGAGACCGCGCTCTGCGACGGCCCCCAGGCGCTGCTGGAGGAGGACCTGGCGGAGCTGCGGGACCTGGCGGGCACCCTGGCCACCCTGAGCGGCCGCACCCTCACCCCCGTGCCCGCGCGCGAACTCGCCGGCAGCTGAACCGCGCCCCCTGAGCCACGGGTCCAGGGGTGACACGACCGTGCCCCGGACGCTCACGAGCGTCCGGGGCACGTACCGTCGCCGGGCCCGAGGGCCCGTCGGTCCTACACGGCCGGGGTCACGGCCTTGGCGGCGGAGGGCGCGACCTGCGCGGGCGCGGCCTCGCCCAGGAAGCTGGGGCGGTGCAGCTGAGCGGTGGTCACCAGGTGCTCGGCCAGCTCCTCGGCGTCCAGGCGCTTCTCGATCTGCCGCAGGTCACCGATCTTCGCGGCGGTCTCGACCTGACGCGGCGTCAGCATCGTGCAGCAGTCCTCGTCCGGCAGCTCCGAGATGGCCAGCGTCCCGATCCTCCGGGCCTGGTCCATGATCTCGGTCTTGTCCATGCCGATGAGGGGCCGCAGGATCGGCAGGTCCACCGCGTCGTCCAGGGCGGTGAGGTTGGTCATCGTCTGGCTGGAGACCTGGCCCAGGGCGTCCCCCGTGATCAGGCACTCCGCCTTGAGGTCGTCGGCCAGGGCCTCGGCGGTCTTGAGCATCAGGCGCCGCTGGGCCACGATCTGGAGCCGCTCGATACCGGAGCTCTTCAGCTGCTGCTGGGCCTTGCCGAAGGGGACCACGAACAGGCGCGAGCCCACCTGGTAGCGGTCCAGCTGGCGGACCAGGCTGTAGGCCTTGTAGATGGACTCGGGTCCGGTGAAGGGCATCCCGGAGAAGTGCAGGAAGTCCACCTTGAGCCCGCGCCGGATCATCCGGTGGGCGGCGACGGGGGAGTCGATGCCGCCGGACATCAGCACCAGGCCCCGCCCGCTCATCCCGGCGGGCAGACCGCCCTGGCCGGGGACGCCGTCGGTGAAGACGAACGCCTCGTCCTTGTCGACCTCGACGTGGAGGGTGTTGTCGGGACGCTTGAGGTTCACCTTGTAGCCGTGCGCCTCGATGATCTTGGAACCGAGGTACCCGGCCAGCTCACCGGAGTTCATCTCGAACCGCTTGTCACGGCGCCGGGCGCGCACCGCGAAGGTGCCCTCGCGGCCCGCCAGGGAGCGCACGCCGATGTCGGTGATGGCGTCCAGGTCCTTGGCCACGCGACGGACCAGGTGCACCCAGACCACGCCCATGACGTTGGCCATGCGGTCCGCGATCTCCGCGATCTCCAGGTCGGAGGCCCCGGGCTTGCGCACGATGATCACGCCCGCGCCGCGCTGGGAGAGGCGGATGTCGCCCAGGTCGCGCACGGAGGACCTGATGTTGTTGTGCAGGCGGCGCTCGAACAGCTTGCGGTTGGAGCCCTTGAGAACGATCTCGCCGAGCTTCATGAGCACGCAGAGCTCGCCGAGCCCGGCGTCGGCTCCGACCTCGGTTACGGGGAGCGGCGCGGACTCCAGCGACGCGGACATGGTGCTACCTCCGGAGGGTGATGCCTGGGCTTGGGGACGGAACGATGCCTTCCAGTATCGAACAATCCCCGGACCGCTCGGTCCATTCCCGGAGTACACGGTCCTCGGATGAGACTCCGGACACGGCCGGGCCCCTCCCCGAAGCGGGGGAGGGGCCCGGTACGCGGTGCGGGCGCCTAGCCGAAGAAGACCTCGGCCTCCTCGTAGCGCTCCGCGGGCACGGTCTTGAGGGTGTCGGTGGCCTCGGCCAGGTCCACCCGCACGATGTCGGTGCCCTGGAGGCCGACCATCTTGCCGAAGGACTTGTCGTGCACGGCCTCGATGGCGTTCACGCCCAGGCGGGTGGCGAGCACGCGGTCGAAGGCGGTGGGGGTGCCGCCGCGCTGGACGTGGCCCAGTACGACCGAACGGGCCTCCTTGCCGGTGCGCCGCTCGATCTCCTCGGCCAGGTTCTGACCGATGCCGCCCAGGCGCACGTGGCCGAAGGAGTCCGTCTCACCGGTGGCCAGCTCCAGCTGCCCCGCCTTGGGGTGGGCGCCCTCCGCGACCACGATGATGGGCGCGTACTGGGTCTCGAAGCGGCTCTCGACGTGCTTGACGACCACGTCCATGTCGAAGGGGCGCTCGGGGATGAGGATGACGTTGGCGCCCGCGGCCATGCCCGAGTGCAGGGCGATCCACCCGGCGTGGCGGCCCATGACCTCCACCACCAGGGCGCGGTGGTGCGACTCCGCCGTGGTGTGCAGGCGGTCGATCGCCTCCATGGCGATGTTGACCGCCGTGTCGAACCCGAACGTGTAGTCCGTGGCGTTGAGGTCGTTGTCGATGGTCTTGGGCACGCCGACCACGTTCACGCCGCGGTCGTGCAGCTGGCGGGCGACACCCAGGGTGTCCTCGCCGCCGATAGCGACCAGAGCGTCCACGCCCAGTCCGGCCATGTTGTCCTTGACCCGCTCGACGCCGCCCTCGATCTTCATGAGGTTGGTGCGGGAGGAGCCGAGGATCGTGCCGCCACGGGGGAGGATTCCGCGTACGGCGGCGATGTCCAGGGGCATGGTGTCGCCCTCCAGGGGGCCGCGCCAGCCGTCCCGGAAGCCGACGAACTCGTACCCGTAGTCCTTGATGCCCTTGCGGACCACGGCGCGGATGACCGCGTTCAGACCAGGGCAGTCTCCACCACCGGTCAGCACCCCGACTCGCATACGAATTCTCCTCGACGTTGGTGGGTGTTCCGGGCGCTGGCGCCCTATGGTCTAGACCATAGTGGGCGGGGGTGGCCCAGGCCAACCCCGCTCCTTGCACGGCATCCGAAACCCCGCGTTCCGGCCGTCGCCGCGTCACGGGGTCATTCGTCCAGGCCCTGGTCGATGGCGTAGCGCACCAGCTCCACCCGGTTGTGCAGGTGCAGTTTGGTCAGGGTGTTCTGGACGTGGTTCTGGACCGTGCGGTGGGAGATCGTGAGGCGGCGGGCGATCTGCTTGTAGGCCAGCCCCTTGGCCACCAGCCGCAGCACCTCGGTCTCACGCGGGGTCAGCTCGGGAGCCCGCTCCCGGCCGTCGGCCGCGCGGTCCTCCTCGGCGGACAGCCGCCGGTACTCACCGAGCACCAGTCCGGCCAGACCGGGGGTGTAGACGGCCTCACCGGTGTGCACCCGGCGGACGGCGTCCAGGAGCTCCTCGCGCCCGGCCGACTTCACCAGGTAGCCGGTGGCCCCGGCCTTGACCGCCGCCAGCACGTCGTCGCTCTCGCCGCTGGCCGAGAGCACCAGTACCCGTGGGGGCTCGGGCAGCGCCACCAGGGCGGCGGTCAGCTCCACGCCGTTGGTGTCGGGCAGGTGCAGGTCCACCACGGCCAGGGTGGGCCGGATCGCGGGAGCGATCCGCAGCGCCTTGGCGCCGTCGCCCGCCGTCCCCACCACGCGGAGTCCGGCCTCGGCCAGGTCCCGTGCCACCGCGTCACGCCACATGGGGTGGTCGTCCACGACCATCACCCGGATCTCGTCACCGCTCATGCCGCAGACACTACTCGGGCGTGTCCGGCGGGTACACGCCCTGACCGCCGCCCCCTTCCGGAAAGGGCAGGGGGCGGCGGTCATCCGGGGGGCGCGCGGCGGCGCGGAGTCCGGTCAGTCGTCCTCGTCCTCGTCGAGGTCGCCCAGGTCGATCCCGCCGGGGGTGGCGGTGAGCTTGATCTTGGTGCCCTCGGGCGCGGTCCCGGTGTGCGACTGGTGCGCCACCACACGGCCGCCGAAGATCCGCTCGACCTCGACGTCGAACCCGGCGTCCTCCAGTTCCTTGCGGGCGTCGCGGACGGAGTCGCCCACCACGTCCGGGACGTCGACCTCGGGCGGTCCGCTGGACACCGTCAGCGTGACGGACGCCCCGGGACCGACGTTGGTGCCGGTGTCGGGAGTCTGGCTGATCACCAGGCCCTTGTCGATGTTCTCGCTCTCCTCCTCGACGATCTCGGCCGACAGGCCCAGCTCGTCGAGGGTCTTCTCGGCGTCCTCACGCTTCTCCCCGGCCAGGCTCGGCACGGGGATCCCGCTGCTGACGGTGATGGTCACCGTCCCCTCGCGGTCGGCGTCCGCACCCGCCTCGGGGCTGGTGGCCAGCACCTCGCCGGGGTCGTTGTCCGGGGAGTCCTGCTCCTCCTGGACGATGCTCTCGTCGTCGAAGCCGAGGTCCTCCAGCGCCTTGAGCGCGTTGGCGACGTCGTCGCCCACGAGGTCGGGCATGGACACGTTCTGCGGGCCCTTGGACAGGAACACCGTCACCGTGTCACCGGGGGAGAGCCGCGAGTCCACCTCGGGGTCGGTCTCACCGACCTCGCCGGCGGCGGCGTCGTCGCTGTACACCCGGTCGTCGGAGAGCTCCACGACCAGTCCGGCGCCCCGGATCTGCTCGCTGGCGGCCTCGGGGGACAGCCCGATCACGTCGGGGACGGCCTCGTAGCGGCCGAGCAGGAACCACCAGCCCGCCACACCCACGACCAGCGCCGTCACGAGCGCGCCGACCACCAGGAGGCGGTTGCGCGAGAACCACGACCCGCCCCGTCCGGGGTAGTCATCGTCGTCGTAGTCGCCCCCGCCCAGGTCGGCGCCGTTCATGTCGACGACCATCGTGGCGTTCTCGGTGCCCGGACCGGCGCCGCCCGCGATCAGCTGGGGCGCGGTCATGGTGGCCGCCGCGTTGGCCTGCGGGGCCACGGGGGCCAACGGCGCGGCCGAGCCCGGCGTCGGGTCCGGCAGGGTCCGCAGGACCTCCAGGACCTTGGCCAGGTACTGGCCCGCGTTGCTCGGACGGTACCGGGGGTCGCGCTCGGTGGCCTTGGTGACCAGGCCGTCCACCTCGGGCGGCAGGTTCGGCAGGAAGTGGGAGGGGCGCGGAACGTCCTCGGTCACGTGCTGGTAGGCGATCGCGATCGGGGTCTCGCCGGTGTGCGGCTGGCCGCCGGTGAGCAGTTCGTAGAGCATGATCCCGGCCGCGTACACGTCGCTGCGCGCGTCGGCGGTGCCCTTCTCGATCTGCTCGGGCGCCAGGTAGGCGGCCGTGCCCATGAGCGTGCCGGTGCGGGTCAGGCCCTGGTTGGACTGTTCCACCGCGCGGGCCAGACCGAAGTCGGCCACCTTGACCCGGCCGTCCTTGCTGATCAGGACGTTCTCGGGCTTGACGTCGCGGTGCACCATCCCGGCCTGGTGGGCGGCCCCCAGCGCGGCCAGCACCGAGGCCATGAAGTTCAGGGCCTGCTTCGGAGCCAGTCGTCCGTGTGCCTTGAGGATGTCGCGCAGGGTCTGGCCCGGGACGTACTCCATGGCGAGGAAGACGTGTCCCTGGTCCTCACCCTGGTCGAAGACCTGCACGACGTTGGGGTGGGAGAGCTTGGCGACCGAGTGCGCCTCGTTGATGAAGCGCTGGACGAAGGTCGGGTCCTGGGCCAGGGAGGGGTGCATGACCTTGAGGGCCAGGCGTCGGTCCAGCCTCAGGTCGTGGGCGACGTAGACCGTCGCCATGCCGCCACCGGCGATCCTTGACTCGACGAAGTAGCGACGGTCCAGCGTCGCGCCTACAAGCGGGTCGGAAGTCGTCATGTCCACGGCGGAGTTGTGTCCTTGCTGCGGGGAGCGCGGGCGTTCGCGGCCGGTGGCGCGTACCCGACACCTGGTGTCGATCCGACACGATAGCGGAAGCCGGTGTCAGGTCTGCCCCGCGGTTCACGGTCGCGACGGCCCCCGTGTCCACCGTCGTGGAGCCCGACCGGAGGGTCGGTTCGGGGCGTTCGCGCCTGGGCGGTCTGAGGGTGCGGTGCCGTCGCGCGGCACGCGCACCCTCCCACGGTAGGGGACGGGACCAAACCCGTCGGTAACGGTCCGTTCGCGTGTCGTCACCGGGGGTTCGCGCGGTGTGCCGGAACGGGTGATCGTCCCAGGTCCGGAGCCCCGGACCACCGCACCGGAGTCCTCCCGGCGGACTCAGACCACGTCGGGGCTGGAGGCCCTGGCGTGGCGGCGGACCGGGATGCGTCCGGCCAGCCGCGCACCGCGACCGGCGCGCACGGCGTCGCGCATCGCCGCCGCCATCCGCACCGGCTCCCGGGCGCGTGTCACGGCCGTGGCCAACAACACCGCGTCGCACCCGAGCTCCATCGCCAGGGCGGCGTCGCTCGCCGTCCCGATGCCCGCGTCCACGATCACCGGGACCTCGGCCTGTTCGACGATCAGCTCCAGGTTGTGCGGATTGCGGATGCCCAGGCCCGAACCGATCGGCGCGGCCAGCGGCATCACGGCGGCGCAGCCCAACTGCTCCAGGCGACGGGCCAGCACCGGGTCGTCGTTGGTGTAGGGCAGGACAGTGAAGCCGTCGTCGACCAGCGCCTCCGCGGCGTCCAGTAGTTCCACCGGGTCGGGCAGGAGGGTGTGCTCGTCGGCGACCACCTCCAGCTTCACCCAGTCGGTGCCCAGGGCCTCACGGCCGAGCCTCGCGGTGCGCACGGCGTCCACGGCGGTGAAGCACCCGGCGGTGTTGGGCAGCGGGCGGATGCGGTTGCGCTCCAGGACGTCCCACACCGACCCCTGGGTGCCCGGGGTGATCCGGCGCATGGCCACGGTGGTGAGTTCGGTTCCCGACGCCAGGAGGGCGTCCTCCAGGACCTCCAGCGAGGGCGCCCCGCCGGTGCCGGTGATGAGTCGGGACCCGAAGGAGACCCCCGCGATGACCAGCGGGTCCTCCGACACGTGTGCCGCGACGGTCACGGACTCGGACGTCTGTGTCATGGTTCAGCCTCCCTGTACGGCGGTGAGCACGTCCACGCGGTCGCCCGCGGAGAGCTCGGTGTCCGTCCAGGCGGTGCGTCGCACCACCTCGTCGTTGACCGCGACGGCGATCCCGCCGGGGACGGCGCCGTCCCCGGCGTCGGTGAGGTCGCGCACGACCCCGTCCACGGTGGTCGCCTCGCTGTCCCGGGCCTGTCCGTTGATGATCAGTTCCACTGCTACTCCCACGTCCGTCTGCTGGCTGAGAACCGGCGCGCGTACGGGGGCAGCGCGCCGGTGGTGAGTGCCTCGGCCATGACCTCCCCGGTCACCGGGGCCAGCAGGACCCCGTGCCGAAAGTGTCCGGCGGCCAGGTGCAGTCCCGGGACCCGTGTGGGCCCCAGGAGGGGTTCGTTGTCGGGGGAACCCGGCCGCAGCCCCACGCAGGTCTCGACGACCTCCAGCTCGCTCACCCCCGGGACGAGCTCGCGCGCGTCCCGCAGGACCTGCCAGAGCCCGCCGACCGTCAGGGAGGTGTCGTGGCCCAGCTCCTCCTGGGTGGCGCCGACGATCACCTCGCCGTCGGCCCGGGGTACCAGGTAGACGGGGAACCCGCGCACCAGGCCGCGCACGGTGCGCGTGACCAGCGGCGGTTCCCCGGCGGGCACCCGGGCGCGCAGCAGCTGCCCCTTGACCGGGCGCAGCGGCGGAACCACCGGTTCGGGCACCCGTACCCGGTCGCCCCAGCATCCGGCGGCGAGCACCACCTGCGCGGCGGGCAGTGCGGTCCCGTCGGCCAGGCGTACGCCCAGGCGCGCGCCGTCAGCCCCGGGGGAGGTGATCTCCTCCGCGTACCCGGGGACCTCGCGAACGCCCGCCCGCTCCCCGGCCCGCGCCAGGGCCAGGAGCAGCGCGCGCGGGTTCACGGAGTGGTCCTCGGGGGCCAGCACGCCACCGCGCACGCCCGGAGCGAGCGTGGGTTCGAGGCGTCGGCACTCGCGGCTGGTGAGCCGCTGGGTGGGGACGCCCAGGCGCTGTTGGAGCGCGTGGAGGTCGGTGAGGACCGCGAGGTCGTCGCGGTCGAAGGCGACCAGCAGCGTCCCGGTGCGGCGGTGGCCGACGTCGATCCCGCTGGCCTCCTGGAGTTCGGCGACGAAGTCGTCGTAGAGGCGCGCCGAGCGCACCCCGAGCTCCATGAGCTCCTCCTCGCCGAAGACCGCCTCGGTCGCGGGGGTGAGCATGCCCGCCGCGACGGTCGAGGAGGCGCGGGCGTCGGAGGGCGCCGTGACGGGGTCGGGCTCGACCAGGGTCACGGACAGGCCGCGCTGGGCGGCCCGCCAAGCGGTGACCCGGCCGATGACGCCGCCGCCGACCACGACCACCGCATTGGTGGGATGAATCGTCTTCTGTGGGGGAACCTCGTTGCTGCGCACGGCGCCGTGTTCCACTCCCTTCGCCGGAATGACCCGGATCAGGTTCGTGCGGTCGGAGGCGGTGAGCCTCCCTCTCAGCCGGGTCCACCCGGCTCCCGCGGGACATGTCCTCGCCCTCATCCTAGGACAACCCGTCCAGGGCGGTCGTGGCGGGGATCTCCCAGGCGGGGCGTCCGGGGGCGGGGCGATGGTCTCCGGAGCCCGGCCGGGTGTGGCAGATTGGGTGGGTGACACAAAGCGATCGTGAACTCGACGAACTCGTCGGCGAATGGCTGACCCTGCGTGAGGCGGCCGCGCCGCTGGGCGTGAGCCCCAACCGCATCAAGACGCTCATCCGCGAGAACCGCCTCATGGGCGTGGTGCGCGGTGGCGAACTCTGCATCCCCGCCGCCTTCCTGGACGGCCCGGACCTGGTCAAGGGTCTGCCGGGCACCATCGTGCTGCTGACCGACGCCGGTTTCTCCACCGAGGAGGCCCTGCGTTGGCTGTTCACCCCGGACGACACCCTGCCGGGCACGCCGATCCAGGCCATGCGGGAGAACCGGGGCACCGAGGTCCGTCGGCGGGCCCAGGGCATGGCCTTCTGAGCCGTCCACGGCCCGGGGACGCACCACCCCGGTGACGTCCCCCGGGCCGTTGGTTAGGGTGGGGCGCGTGAGGACGAGCCACGGAACCAGCCTGCGCGAGCGCCTGGACGCATCCCTTCTGTACCTGTGCACCGACGCCCGGACCGAGAGCGGTGATCTCGCGGAGTTCGCGGACGCCGCCCTGGCCGGAGGCGTGGACATCATCCAGCTCCGGGACAAGGGCTTGGAGGCCCGCCAGGAACTGGCCGCCCTGGAGGTCCTGAGGGAGGCGTGCGAGCGCCACGGGGCCCTGCTCGCCGTCAACGACCGCGCCGACATCGCCCGCGCGGTACGCGCCGACGTCCTGCACCTGGGCCAGCGCGACCTGCCGGTTCCCCTGGCCCGCGACATCATCGGCGCCGACCCGCTGGTCGGCCGCTCCAACAACGACCCCGAGGCCGCCGCCCGTTCGGCGGAGGAGCCCGGGAGCGACTACTTCTGCGTGGGCCCGACCTGGGCGACCCCGACCAAGCCGGGCCGCCCGGCGGCCGGACTCGAACTGGTGGAGCGCGCGGCCGCGCTCGGCACCGACCGGCCCTGGTTCGCGATCGGCGGCATCGACCTGGAGAACGTGGACCGGGTGCTGGACGCCGGGGCCACCCGCGTGGTCGTGGTGCGCGCCGTCACCGAGGCCGAGGATCCGCGAGCGGCGGCCAGCGCGCTCCGGGCCCGCCTGACCGCACGGCGCGGCGACGCCTGACCGTCGCGAAAACCCGGTGACCTCGACGGCCGTCCCGGGGATACTGGTCCACCATGGATGAGGTCGAGGTCGTCGTCGCCCACTCCGAGCGCGCGACACTGCGCGTCGGTGACGTGTTCCTGAAGGTGGACGCCGACCAGGCGCGTGTCGACGTCGAGGTCGAGGCGATGTCCCTCGCGCCGGTCCCGACCCCGGAGGTCCTCTGGCGCAGGCCGCCCGTGCTCGCGATCGCCGCGCTCCCGGGGACGGCCCTGGGCCGTCTGGGCGAGCCGTCGACCGCCTCGTCGGCGGCCTGGACCGCGGTGGGCGCCGCCGTCCGGAGACTGCACGAGGCTCCGCCACCTCCCTGGCCCGGTCGACGCCGCCGGGACCCCGGCGAGTGGGCGGCGGAGCTCGACCGGGAGTGCGAACTCCTCGTGACCAACGGTGTCCTGCCCGCCGACCTGGTCGCCCGTAACCGCCGGGTGGCCGAGGCCGCGATCCGCCCCTACACCCCGGTTTTCACGCACGGGGACCTCCAGAGGGAGCACGTCTTCGTCGAGGGCGACGAGGTCACCGGCGTCATCGACTGGTCCGAGGCGGGCGCTGGCGACCCCCTCTTCGACCTCGCCACCCTGACGCTCGGGAACCAGGGGCACCTGGCGGAGGTCGCCGCCGGTTACGGCGCCGACGTCGACCTCGACGTGGTCCGCGCGTGGTGGTCGTCGCGCGCCCTCCTGGGGGTGCGTTGGCTGGTCGAGCACGGCTTCGACCCGTTCGCGCCGGGGTGTGAGGTCGACGTGCTGAGGGCCCGGATGTGAGGCCGCGCAGACCCGACCACGTCGAGCGCGGTCCCCGGAGTTCCTAGGGGACCAGGAGCACCTTGCCCAGCACACGGCGGCCCTCCAGGGCGGCGTGCGCCTCGGCGGCCCGCTCCAACGGCAGGGTCAGACCCACGTGGGGGCGCAGGTGTCCGGCCCGTGCCTCCTCCAGGGCCAGACGGGTCAGGTCGCTCCGGTCCGTGCCCGACCGAGCCCGCATCGCGTCCAGGCCCAGGGTGGTGATCCCGCGCCGGGCGGCCTCCCGCGCGTCGATCTCCGCGAAGGAGCCTCCGGCCGTCCCGTAGCTGAGGAACCGGCCTCCGTCGGCCACCGCCCTGAAGGACGCCGACCCCAGCGCACCGCCGGCCCCGTCGATCACCACGTCGGCCCCCGTGTCACCGGTGACTTCGAGCACCCGGTCGCACCAGTCCGGCTCCGCGTAGTCCACGACCTCCTCCGCGCCCAGGGACCGTGCCAGCGCCAGCTTCTCCGGGCCCCGGGCCGCGCCGATCACCCGTGCTCCCGCGAGCCGGGCGAGCTGCACGACCAGGCTGCCCGCGCCGCCGGTGGCGGCCAGGACCAGGACCCAGGTGTCCGGGGTGAAGCGCGCGGCCCGCTCCAGCATCATCGCGGTCGCGCCGTCGACCATGAGCGCCAGGGCGTCGAGGGGGCGCAGCTCCCCGGGAACCCGTACCAGGCCCTCCGCCGGAACCGCGACGCGGTCGGCGTATCCGCCGTCGTCGGTGCGGGTGAGGACGCGGACGCCGATCCAGGCGGGGTCCGTGCTGGGCCCGACCTCCGCGACCCGGCCCACCACGCTGCCCCCGGGCACGTAGGGCGGGGTCTGGGGGAAGTGGTCGCGGGCCGCGCCGCCGCGGATCAAGGTGTCGAGGTAGATCACGTTCGCCGCCCCGACCTCGACCAGCACCTCGCCGGGGCCGGGTTCGGGGTCGGGGAGCTCCCGGGCCACCAGGACCTCGGGGCCGCCGAACTCGTCGACTCGAACCGCGCGCATGTCCACCACTCTCCTCGTGCGGGGTTCCTCCCTCGCAGGACCAAGCATTGTTCCTCAACCAATATTGAGGTCAAGGGCCGTCTCGGGACCGTCAGGAAAGGGGAAACCGCCGCGCACGGGGCACGGCGGTGGGGGAGGGGCGGTCAGACCGCGACGTGGGAGAGGGCGCTCGGGTGACGGCGCAGGAAGCCCTCGATCGACTGAGCCGGATGGCCGGTCAGGTCGGGCACGACCGGCGAGACCACGTCCATCTCCCCGGCGGCGATCGCCGCGTACGAGGAGGCCCAGCCCTCGATCTCCCACTCCGCGGCCCCGCTCGGGCGGCGCGATTCCAGGGCCTCCTGCCAGGTCTCGGGCACGTACCGGACGCTCCGGCCGGTCAACCGGCCCAGCTTCTCCACGGTCGCGCCCACCGACAGCGCCTCGGGTCCGGTCACGTCGTAGGTCGCCTCCTTCGAGGCCGCCACCACCGCCGGGTCGGTCAGCACCGCCGTGGCCACGTCCGCCACGTCGTCGCGCGAGACCCACGCGATCCTGCCCTCACCGGCGGGGCCGCGCACCACGCCCTGCTCGTCCACCCAGCGCGGCAGCAGGTTCAGGTACAGGCTCGGTCTCAGGAACGTGTGCGAGACACCGGTGGACCGGATGTGCGCCTCCGTGTAGAAGTGCGTGCGGGCGAACGTGAACGTGGACGCCGGACCCGCGCCGAGGAACGACAGGTACACGATCCTCGACACCCCGGCGCTGACCGCGCCGTCCACGGCGCTCAGGTGCGCCTCCACCCGGTCCTCGGACTCGGTGGCCGAGACCAGGAAGAGCGTGTCCACGCCGCGGCAGGCCTTCTCGAAGGCGGCCGTGTCCTCGTAGACCGCCATCGCCGCGCTGCTCTCCGGGTACTCCGGCGCCCGGTTGATGTCGCGCACGATGAGGCGCTGCGCCAACCCGAGCCGCGCGATCCGGGCGGCCACCCGCCCGCCCAGCGCACCGGTGGCCCCGGTCACCCCTATGGTGTGGTTTGTCATGTGATCGTCGCCCATGGAAACCCATCCTGGGGTACGACCGGCCACCGGCCGCTGATCGGCGCGCCCGTTTTTGCGCCCCCCGGTCAGGGGCTGGTGCGCTCTTGGTGCTCGTCGGCCGCGGGCGGTCCGGCGGGCGCCGTGACCGCCGTGGACGGACGCCGGTACGACAGCCTGCGCAGCAGGACCTCGGCCGGTCCCCGCCGCCCCGCGCGTTCCAGCGCGTAGGCGCCCGCCACCGTGACCAGCCACACCGCCACCGCGTACAGGAACATCGTCCACGAGGACATGTACGCGGCCAGCCCCAGGCCCCACGCGGCCAGGATCGGCGCGCAGAGCACGGACTGCGCCAGGTAGGCGCTCATGGAACGCTTGCCGGTGGCGGTCAGGGCGGTCACCACGACCCCTCCGGTCCGGCCGCGCTCCTGGAGCCGGTGTGCGACCAGCGCGATCAGGGCGACGTACCCGAGACCGCCGAAGAGGCCGGTCAGCATGTGCGGGAAGGTGAGCATCAGCCCCTGGTCCCCGGTGAGGTCGAGGACACCGACCTGCGCCAGGGCCTCGGGGAGGCCTCCGACCCAGCCGACGCCGATCCCCACCACGGCCACCCGGCGCAGTGTCCGCAGGTGCGAGCCGGGCTCCTCCAGGAAACGGCGGCGCGCGGCCCAGAAGCCGAGCAGGATCGCGGTGGGCACGACCAGGCCGAGCAGCCCCTGTCCGATGCTGACCAGCGGCCAGTTCAGCAGCCGGTCCGTGGCGGCCGAGAGAACGGACGGGTCACCGATGTTGCCCGCCATCTCGTTCATGTCGAGGCCGCCCGCGCCACCGTCGGACTCACTCACGAAGGGCAGGGCCAGGAGGCTGAGCGCGCTGCCCACCGCCATCAGGAAGGTCAGCACCGCGCTCCACACGACCAGGGTCACGTCCCTGCGGCGGAAGAACAGCCAGCCCAGGACCAGTCCGGCCACACCGTAGGCACCGAGGATGTCGCCCATCCACAGGAGCAGGGCGTGGACGAAACCGAAGACGACCAGCCACAGGTTGCGGCGGCGCAGCAGGGCGTTCACGCTCCTCACGTCGGCCCCGGCCGCCTCCTGCCGCCGGGCCAGCTGCATCATGCCGTAGCCGAAGAGGAACGCGAACATCGGGTAGCTGCGCATGTCCACGGCCATGACCGTGAAGAACTGGGCGACCGAGTCCAGGGCGCCCTCGGGGGCGGGGTGCACGGTCAGGCCGTCGCTCGGGGACGCCCAGAGGTACCAGACCGAGTTGGCCAGCGCGATGAACAACAGCATGAAACCGCGTGCGAGGTCGGGCGCGAGGGCCCGGTCCGTGGTGCCGGTCGGCCCGAGCACGGGGGTCTGTCTGGACAAGGGAGGACTCCGGTATCGAGATGTATCGTGTTCTCCGATTCAACCCGGAACCAGACAGAGCGCGCAACGGGATTCAGGTAGGAGAAAACCCCCGAAGTCGCCAGGGGAGACCCCTAGGGGCTTCGGGGGTGAGCGTCGGAACGGGTCGGCCGGACCCGGGCCGGTGCGGGCTCAGTGCGAGCGTCGCGTCGCGGCCACCACCAGGTCACCGAGCGGGCCACGGGCCTCCGCGTCCACCTCGGGGCTCTCCAGGGCGGTCAGCGCCCGGTCGGCGTACTCGGAGACCATCGACTCGCAGGTGGCCAGCGCCCCCGAGGACTCGATCAGGGCGCACATCCACTCCACGGCGTCCACACCGAGGTCGGGCGTGCCCAGCAGGTTCCCGAAGCGCTCGGCGTCGGCCGCGCCGGACCGGGCCAGGGTCTCGGCCACGACCAGGGTCCGCTTGCCCTCGCGCAGGTCGTCACCGGCGGGCTTGCCCGTGGTGGAGGGGTCACCGAAGACCCCGAGCACGTCGTCGCGGAGCTGGAAGGCGATGCCCAGGGGAATGCCGTAGTCCGTGTAGACCCCGGCCAGCTCCTCGTGGCGCCCGGCCAGCGCGGCGCCCAGGTGCAGCGGACGCTCCACCGTGTACTTGGCCGACTTGTAGCGCATCACGCGCAGGGCGGCCTCACGGGTGGCGGTGCCCCGGACCTGCTCCAGGGTGTCCAGGTACTGTCCGGCCATCACCTCCGTGCGCATCGCGTCGAAGGGGCGCCTCCCGGCCTGGAGCGTGTCCGGGGAGAAGCCGCTGGCCTGGTACATCTCGTCGGACCAGGCCAGACAGAGGTCACCGATGAGGATCGCGGCCCCCTCGCCGAAGCCGTCGCTGTCACCGTTCCAGCCGTGGTCGGCGTGGAGTGCGGCCATGCGCCTGTGCGTGGCGGGCCGTCCGCGCCGCGTGTCGCTGTTGTCGATCACGTCGTCGTGGACCAGTGCGCACGCCTGGAGGAACTCCAGGGAGGCGGCGGCGCGCACCATGCGGTCGTCTCGGTCGGCGCCGCCCGCGCCCCGCCATCCCCAGTAGGCGAAGGTGGGCCGCAGGCGCTTGCCCGCGGAGACCATGACCTCCAGGGAGTCCATGGCCGGTGCCAGTTCCTCCCCGATCTCCAGGAGCCGTTCGCGGTGCGAGGCGCAGAAGGAGGAGAGTTCGCGGTCCACGTCGGAGCGGATGACGGACACGGCTGAGGAGGCTGAGGAAGATGTGGAGACGGCCATACCCTGCACATTAGCGGCTGGTCCGCGTGCGGTTGCCCCGGATCGGGGGATGGGGATCAGGTTCCGGGGGAGAGGCCGAATGAGACCCCTTGTTCCCAAAATGAGAGACAGTGTGTACTCGTGTGCCAATTGTTGTCTCACATTCTGGGAAATGGAGGAGAGTTTCACTTTCGGTCTCAGAAAGTGGGACGGGGTGTCCGGTCTCGAGGGGGTCTCGCCTAAGGTTGGAGTCATGTTGGCTGCACCGACCCGCCCCGTGGCGCCCCGAACCCCGGCTTCCAGGCCGCGTCATATCCGCGACCTCCTCGACTCGGGCGAGCCGATGTTCTCCTTCGAGTTCTTCCCGCCCCGCAACGCCAGGGCCCAGGAGCGGCTCTGGCGCGCGATCCGTGAGATCGAGGCCCTCGGCCCGTCCTTCGTCTCGGTCACCTACGGTGCCGGAGGCGGCACCCGCGACCTCACGGTGGAGACCACCGAGCGCATCGCCACCGACACCACGCTGATGCCGGTCGCCCACATGACCCTGGTGGACCACTCCGTCGCGGAGCTGCGCCACCTCATCGGCCGTCTGGCCGACGCGGGCGTGTCCAACATGCTCGCGGTGCGTGGCGACCCGCCCGGTGACCCCGACGGCGACTGGGTCCAGCACCCCGCCGGGCTCACCTACGCCGAGGAACTGGTCCGGCTCCTCAAGGAGAGCGGCGACTTCTGCGTCGGCGTGGCGGCCTTCCCCTACAAGCACCCGCGCTCGGCCGACGTGGAGACCGACACCGACCACTTCGTGCGCAAGTGCGAGGCCGGGGCCGACTACGCGATCACCCAGATGTTCTTCGACGCCGAGGACTACCTGCGCCTGCGCGACCGGGTGGCCGCGCGCGGCTGCGAGGTGCCGATCATCCCCGAGGTCTTCCCGGTGGTGAAGCTCGCCTCCATCCCGCGTTCGGAGAAGCTCTCCGGTGCCCCGTTCCCGGCCGCGCTGGCCGAGCGCTTCCGGCGGTTCGGTGACGACGAGGAGGCGGTGCGCGCCTTCGGGATCGAACACGCCCAGCGCATGTGCGAACGTCTGCTCTCCGAGGGCGCGCCGGGCATCCACTTCATCACGTTCAACCAGTCCACGGCCACCAGGGAGATCTACCGCGAGGTCGCCGGGAACCGGGTCCGAGGAGCGGAAGCCGCGCGGCCATGATCGAGAAGGGCTGGTCGGGGGAGCCGGGGAACGAGAAGGACTCCAGCACCTCGACGAACCCGCACGAACGGTAGAGGTGGCGCGCCGCGGTGGGTCCCGTGCGCGTGGACAGCACCGCGGTCCGCTCCGGCCTGCCCGCGCACAGGGCGTGCAGGAGGGAGCGGCCCACGCCCCGGTTCTGCGCGTCCGGGAGCACGTGGACCTCCGCGATCTCCAACGGGTCGGCCAGGTACCGGCGCACGTGTCGTGACCGTCCGTGCAGGCGCAGCGCCTCGATGACGACGTCGTGCCACCACTGGCCCTCGTGGCCGTGGAAGGCGTAGGCGAAGCCGAGGGGCCGATCGCCCTCCAGGGCCACCACCGATCCGAACCCGGGGTAACCGGCGTGGGAGGTCATCACGGCGGCCCGTCCGGGGAGCTGGTCCGGCGGGGGCCGCATGGCCGCCTCGTAGACCTCCAGCAGGGCGGGTACGGCGTGCGTGAACGCGGGGGGAGCGAGTGCGCGTAACTCGGTGTGGGCTGACACGCCCCCACACTAGGCCGTGCGCGTCGGTCACCGCTGGTCCTCGCCGTGCCGCCGTGCGCGCCGCTCCTTGACGAGTCCCCCGGAGGGAGTGTTAACTGTCCTCTGTCGAACACGAGTTCGACTGGCTCCGCCGGCTGGTCCGGTGGGGCACGGCGCGGCCGGGTCGGGGAGGGGAAGCCCCTGCCCGGCCGCGCCCGCACTCCCACGTGTGTCCGGCCCTCCCGGGTCCGGACACACGGAAGGCCGGGTGTTCCCCTGGGGGAACGCCCGGCCTTCTCCCGTTCCGGGAGGTCCCGGAACCGGAGACTCCTAGAAGGCGTCGACGGCGCGACGGGCCTCGGGGTCGAGGACGCCCCAGTTGATGAGCTCCTCGGTCAGGTCGCCAGGCGACTTGTCGTAGATGACCGCGAGTGAGCGCAGGTCCTCCTGGCGGATGGACAGCACCCGCCCGTTGTAGTCGCCCCGCTGGCTCTGGATGGTGGCGACGTAGCGGGAGAGCGGACCGGCCTTCTCCTGCGGGAGCTGCTGCATGCGCTCCAGGTCGATCACCAGCTTGGGTGTGGGACCCAGCGGGGTGGGGGCGGCGCCGCCGGGCAGCAGCTCCGACATCGGCACCCCGTAGAAGTCGGCCAGTTCGGCCAGCTTCTGCACGGTGACCGCACGGTCACCGCGCTCGTAGGAGCCCACCACGACGGCCTTCCAGCGTCCGTGGGACTTCTCCTCCACCCCGTGCAGGGACAGGCCCTGCTGGGTGCGGATGGCACGCAGTCGCGCGCCGAGGGACTTGGCGTATTCGGATGGCATCTTCTTGTCGCTCCCGGCCGTGACGGTGGCTGGCGTGAGTGGGGAGACGTCCGCTCGTACTCGGCGGGCCGCCTGGGCGGTCCAGCGGATGGTCACGGGGTGCAACCCCACCCGGTAGTGGTTACAGACAGTGACGGTAGAGGGGTGCTGGTGTCCAGGTCAAGCCGTTGGTGTGAAACGCGACTAATCAGTGGCCAAACCGTGCGTAGGTGAGACGCCTCTCATTTTGGGAGGAGTGGGGGTGAGTGGTGCGTCTTCCGGGGGCGGAAAGCCCGCTCCTACAGGGAATTTCGCGTTTCGCCCGAATGGTGTGCAAATCCGGAGTGTCATGATACGGATACTCTTAGCTGGGCAATCTTCGAGAGTCTTTGTGATCAGCATCACATCGCTGGTCTCGGAGCGTGGAACGTGCCCGGGGGTCCCGCCGTCCGCGCTGGTAGCGTGGCCCCGATCGACATCCTTTAACGACCTGTTCTGTGAGGCAGGGAAGGGGTCACTACTTTGCGTGCGCGAAAACCAACCAGCGGTGAGGGTACTGGTGTCCCCTCGCCCTCACCCGAGGTACCGGAGACACCCGACGTACCCGAAGGCACCAGAGCCGTCCTCGACGGCAACGAGATCAACCGGGCACTGACCCGCATCGCCCACGAGGTGCTCGAACGCACCAAGGGCGGCGAACACGTCACCCTCCTGGGCATCCCCTCACGCGGCGTACCGCTCGCGGAGCGCCTGGCCCGGCGGATCGAGCGGGTCGAGGACCTCAGCGTCCCCCACGGCTCGCTGGACATCACGATGTACCGCGACGACCTGCACCTGGCACCCGCCCGCGCCCTGGGCCGGACCGCGATCCCCGCCGGGGGCCTGGACGACCGCGTGGTCGTCCTCGTCGACGACGTCCTCTTCTCCGGCCGCACCGTCCGGGCCGCCCTCGACGCCCTCGGAGACCTCGGTCGCCCCCGCGCGGTCCAGCTCGCCGTCCTCGTCGACCGGGGCCACCGCGAACTCCCCATCCGTGCCGACTACGTGGGCAAGAACCTGCCCACCTCCCTGCGCGAGAGCGTCACGGTCCAGCTGACCGAGACCGACGGCCAGGACGGCGTGCTCCTCGGCCCCGCCCGCCCGTCGCCCCTCAAGGGAGGCCTGCGGCCCGGTTCCTCCCAGCCGTCGCACTCCACCCCGCGGCCCGGTTCCACCGCGCGCTCCGGAGCCCAGACCCCGGCCGACACCAAGGAAGGGGACGCCTGATGCGCCACCTGCTCTCCACCGGCGACCTCAGCCGCGACGAGGCCACGCTCATCCTGGACACGGCGGCCGAGCTGGCCCAGGTCGGGGACCGCTCCGTCAAGAAACTCCCCACCCTGCGCGGGCGCACCGTGGTCAACCTCTTCTACGAGGACTCCACCCGCACCCGCACCTCCTTCGAACTGGCCGCCAAGCGCCTGTCCGCCGACGTCATCAACTTCTCGGCCAAGGGTTCCAGCGTCTCCAAGGGCGAGAGCCTCAAGGACACCGCGCTCACCCTCCAGGCCATGGGCGCCGACGCCGTCGTCATCCGGCACGGAGCCTCCGGTGCCGCCCACCGCCTGGCCCACTGGGTGGACGGATCCGTCCTCAACGCGGGCGACGGCACCCACGAACACCCCACCCAGGCACTGCTGGACGCCTACACCATGCGCGACCGCCTGGGCCGGCTCGACGGCCTGCGCGTGGCCGTGGTCGGGGACATCCTGCACAGCCGGGTCGCCCGCTCCAACGTGCTGCTGCTCACCACCCTGGGCGCGCACGTCACCCTGGTCGCGCCGCCCACCCTGCTGCCGGTCTCGGTGCACACCTGGCCGTGCGAGGTCTCCTACGACCTGGACGACGTCCTGCCCAAGTCCGACGTGGTCATGATGCTGAGGGTCCAGGCGGAGCGCATGCGCGACTCCTTCTTCCCCTCCGTACGCGAGTACAGCCGCAACTACGGGCTCGACGGAGAGCGCCTGGGCCGGATGCCCTCCGACGCGATCGTCATGCACCCCGGGCCGATGGTCCGGGGCATGGAGATCTCCGCCGAGGTCGCGGACTCCCCGCGCTGCACCGTCACCGAGCAGGTCGCCAACGGTGTCAGCCTGCGCATGGCCGTGCTCTACCTGCTGCTCGGCGGCTCCTAGGAGCTCCGCGCCCGCTCCCGGCCTCCGCGCCCGGGCCGACCGTCCGGAAGGACGGACCCCCACCGGCGCCCGAGCGCCCGAGGACGCCGCCGAGGCGGGCCCGGGGTGGGGCGCGACGCCGCCCGGGCCACCCACGAACTTCACGAAACACGAGAAAGCCGACACCTTCATGCCCGAAAACACCGGACCGCACCTGATCAGGGGAGCCCGCCCGCTCGGCGGAGACCCCGTCGACCTGCTGTTCGTCGACGGCCGGATCGCCGCGATCGGCCCCGACCTGGAGGCCCCCGAGGACGCCCGGGTCGTGGACGCCACCGGCCTGGTCGCCCTGCCCGGACTCGTGGACCTCCACACCCACCTGCGCGAACCCGGCCGGGAGGACGCCGAGACCGTCGCCTCGGGCTCCCGCTCGGCGGCCATGGGCGGCTACACCTCCGTGCACGCCATGGCCAACACCGACCCCGTGGCCGACACCGCCGGTGTGGTCGAGCAGGTCTGGCGCCTGGGCCGCGAGGCCGGGTACTGCGACGTGCGCCCCGTCGGCGCCGTCACCGTCGGACTCGCCGGTCAGCAGCTCTCCGAGATCGGCGCCATGGCCGACTCCGCCGCCCAGGTCCGGGTCTTCTCCGACGACGGCATCTGCGTCTCGGACGCCCTGCTCATGCGCCGCGCCCTGGAGTACGTCAAGGCC
The DNA here is from genome assembly GCF_965344335.1 of Nocardiopsis eucommiae. NCBI lineage: Bacteria > Bacillati > Actinomycetota > Actinomycetes > Streptosporangiales > Nocardiopsidaceae > Nocardiopsis > Nocardiopsis eucommiae. The sequence continues at coordinate 13,347 of NZ_CBDRIY010000008.1, read as the reverse complement.
TTCGACGGCGTCATCGCCCAGCACGCCCAGGAACCGCGTCTGACCGAGGGCGCCCAGATGAACGAGGGCTGCGTCTCCGACCGCCTCGGCCTGCCCGGCTGGCCCGCGGTCGCGGAGGAGGCGATCATCGCCCGCGACTGCCTGCTCGCCCAGCACGTCGGCTCGCGCCTGCACGTGTGCCACGTCTCCACCAAGGGCTCGGTGGACATCATCCGCTGGGCCAAGGAGCGCGGCTGCGACGTCACCGCCGAGGTCACCCCCCACCACCTGCTCCTCACCGACGACCTGGTGGAGGGCTACGACCCGATCTACAAGGTGAACCCGCCCCTGCGCACCGCCGAGGACGTCCAGGCCCTGCGCGAGGGACTGGCCGACGGAACGATCGACATCGTCGCCACCGACCACGCCCCCCATCCGGCGGAGGCCAAGGAGACCGAGTGGTCCAACGCCGCCATGGGAATGGTCGGTCTGGAGACCGCGTTGGCGGTCGTGCAGCGCACCATGGTCGACACCGGCCTGCTCACCTGGACCGAGGTCGCGGACCGCATGTCCACCGCGCCCGCCCGCATCGGCCGGGTCGGCGGGCACGGCCGTGAGCTCGCCGTGGGCGAGCCCGCCAACGTCGTCCTCTACGACCCCGCCTCGCCGGTCGACGTCGACGGCGCGGCGATGGTGACCAAGAGCGACAACACCCCCTTCCGGGGCATGACCCTGCCCGGACGGGTCCGCGCCACGTTCCTGCGCGGGGTGCCCACCGTCCTGGAGGGGAAGATCAATTGAGCACACAGAACGCAGTGAACGCCCAGGTCATGCCTGGTGCGACAGAGGGGGGAAACGTGTCCGAGGAGACCGGCGGTCCGGCGATCCTGGTGCTTGAGGACGGTCGTGTGTTCCACGGCCGCTCCTTCGGCGCCACCGGCGAGACCTTCGGGGAGGCCGTCTTCAACACCGGTATGACCGGCTACCAGGAGACCCTCACCGACCCCTCGTACCACCGCCAGATCGTGGTGATGACCGCCCCGCACATCGGCAACACCGGGGTCAACGACGACGACCCCGAGTCCGGCCGGATCTGGGTGGCGGGCTACGTCGTCCGCGAGCCCGCGCGCATCCCCTCCAACTGGCGGGCCGAGCGCACCCTCGACGAGGAACTGCGCCGCCAGGGCGTGGTCGGCATCGCGCTGACCGGCACCCGCGCGCTCACCCGCCACCTGCGCGACCGGGGCGCGATGCGCGCGGCGGTCAGCAGCGTGGAGACCGACCCGAAGGCGCTGCACGCCCGCATCCTGGAGCAGCCCCGCATGGCCGGTTCCGACCTGGCCGTCGAGGTCAGCACCGACGCCGCCTACGAGATCCTGCCTCCCCAGGGCGTCGAGACCCGCTTCCACGTGGCCGCCGTCGACCTCGGCATCAAGGCCATGACCCCCCAGCGGCTGGCCGAGCGCGGGTGCAGGGTCACCGTCCTGCCCGCCACGGCCACCGCCGAGGACATCCTCGCGCTGGACCCGGACGGCGTCTTCTTCAGCAACGGCCCCGGCGACCCCGCCACCGCCGACCGCTCCGTCGACGCCATGCGCGGGGTGCTGGACGCGGGGAAGCCGCTCTTCGGCATCTGCTTCGGCAACCAGATCCTGGGCCGCTCCCTTGGCCTGGGCACCTACAAGCTGCCCTTCGGCCACCGAGGCGTCAACCAGCCGGTCATCGACACCCGCACCAAGAAGGTGGCGATCACCAGCCAGAACCACGGCTTCGCCGTGGACGCCCCGCTCGACGCGCCCTTCGACACCCCCTACGGCCGGGCCGAGGTCAGCCACATCGGCCTCAACGACCAGGTCGTCGAGGGCCTGCGGCTGCTGGACCGACCCGTGTTCAGCGTCCAGTTCCACCCGGAGGCCGCCGCCGGCCCCCACGACGCCGCTGAGCTCTTCGACGAGTTCGTCGACCTGATGTCCGCCCAGCCCGCACCGGCTGCCAAGTAGTAGAGGAACAGAGCATGCCGCGCCGTAGTGACCTTTCATCCGTCCTCGTGATCGGCTCCGGCCCGATCGTGATCGGGCAGGCGGCCGAGTTCGACTACTCGGGCACCCAGGCCTGCCGTGTCCTGCGGGCCGAGGGCCTGCGGGTCATCCTGGTCAACTCCAACCCGGCCACGATCATGACCGACCCGGAGATCGCCGACGCCACGTACGTCGAGCCGATCACCCCCGAGATGATCGAGAAGATCATCGCCAAGGAGCGCCCCGACGCGCTCCTGCCCACCCTGGGCGGACAGACCGCGCTCAACGCCGCCGTCGACCTGCACGAGGCCGGGATCCTGGCCAAGTACGACGTCGAGCTCATCGGCGCCAACATCGACGCCATCCAGTCCGGCGAGGACCGCGAGATCTTCAAGGGCATCGTCGAGCGCATCGGCGGCGAGTCCGCCCGCTCGCGCATCTGCCACACCCTCCAGGAGTGCCTGGACGCGGCCGAGGAACTCGACTACCCGGTCGTCGTGCGCCCGTCCTTCACCATGGGCGGCGCCGGTTCCGGCTTCGCCCACGACGCGACCGAGCTCCACCGCATCGCGGGCCAGGGCCTGGCGCTCTCCCCGACCACCGAGGTGCTCCTGGAGGAGTCCATCCTCGGCTGGAAGGAGTACGAGCTGGAGCTGATGCGCGACACCAACGACAACGTCGTGGTCGTCTGCTCCATCGAGAACCTCGACCCCATGGGCGTGCACACCGGTGACTCCATCACCGTGGCCCCCGCCATGACCCTCACCGACCGCGAGTACCAGAAGCTGCGCGACATCGGTATCGCGGTCATCCGCGAGGTCGGCGTGGACACCGGCGGCTGCAACATCCAGTTCGCCGTCCACCCCACCACCGGCCGGGTCATCGTCATCGAGATGAACCCCCGCGTGTCCCGCTCCTCGGCGCTGGCCTCCAAGGCCACCGGCTTCCCGATCGCCAAGATCGCCGCCAAGCTCGCCGTCGGCTACACGCTGGACGAGATCCCCAACGACATCACCAAGGAGACCCCGGCCAGTTTCGAGCCCACGCTCGACTACGTGGTCGTCAAGGTCCCCCGCTTCGCCTTCGAGAAGTTCCCCGGCGCCGACCCCACCCTCACCACCACCATGAAGTCGGTGGGCGAGGCGATGGCCATCGGCCGGTCCTTCCCCGAGGCGCTCCAGAAGGCCATGCGCTCCCTGGAGAAGGCCGGGGTCGGTCTGACCTGGGCCGGGAACCCCGGCGACAAGGACGAGCTCCTGCGCCGCTCCGTCCAGCCCACCGAGCACCGCCTGCGCCAGGTCCAGCAGGCCCTGCGCGCCGGAGCCACGGTCGAGGAGCTGCACGAGGCCACGAAGATCGACCCGTGGTTCCTGGACCAGATGCTGCGCCTGGAGGAGATGGCCCGCGTCCTGGCCACCGCGCCCAAGCTCGACGCCGCCCTGCTCCGCGAGGCGAAGGGCCTCGGCTTCTCCGACGTCCAGATCGGTGAGATCACCGGACGGACCGAGGACGTCGTCCGCGAGCTCCGCCACGCCCTGGGCATCCACCCCGTCTACCTGACCGTGGACACCTGCGCGGCCGAGTTCAGGGCCGCCACGCCGTACCTGTACTCCAGCTACGACGAGGAGACCGAGGTCCCCACCGGAGACCGGCCCAAGATCATCATCCTGGGCTCGGGACCCAACCGGATCGGTCAGGGCGTGGAGTTCGACTACTCCTGCGTCCACGCCTCCTTCGCGCTCTCCGACGCCGGGTTCGAGACCGTCATGGTCAACTGCAACCCGGAGACCGTCTCCACGGACTACGACACCAGTGACCGGCTCTACTTCGAGCCGCTCACCCTGGAGGACGTCCTGGAGGTCGTGCGCGCCGAGCAGGCCGCGGGGCCGGTCGTGGGCGTCATCGTCCAGCTGGGCGGCCAGACCCCGCTCGGCCTGGCCCGCCGCCTCAAGGACGCGGGCGTGCCCATCATCGGCACCAGCCCCGAGGCCATCGACCTGGCCGAGGACCGGGGCGAGTTCGGCCAGGTCCTGGCCGACGCCGGACTGCCCGCGCCCAAGTACGGCATGGCCTACTCCTTCGAGCAGGCCAAGGCCGCCGCCGACGAGATCGGCTACCCCGTCATGGTCCGCCCGTCCTACGTGCTGGGCGGCCGGGGCATGGAGATCGTCTACAGCGAGCGGATGCTCGCCGACTACATCGAGCGCAACGCCGAGGTCAGCCCCGAACACCCGGTCCTGATCGACCGCTTCCTCGACGACGCCATCGAGATCGACGTCGACGCCCTCTACGACGGCAAGGACCTGTACCTGGGCGGCGTCATGGAGCACATCGAGGAGGCCGGCATCCACTCCGGCGACTCGGCGTGCACCCTGCCCTCCATCACCCTGGGCAGCGAGGACATCGAGCGCATCCGCTACTCCACCGAGGCCATCGCGCGCGGTACCGGGGTCCGGGGCCTGCTCAACGTCCAGTACGCGCTCGCCTCCGGCGTCCTCAACGTCCTGGAGGCCAACCCGCGCGCCTCCCGCACGGTCCCGTTCGTCTCCAAGGCCACCGCGGTTCCGCTGGCCAAGGCCGCCGCCCGCGTCATGGCGGGGAGCAGCATCGCCGAGCTGCGCGCCGAGGGCATGCTGCCCGCCAAGGGCGACGGCGGCGACCTGCCCGCCGACGCCCCGGTGTCGGTGAAGGAGGCCGTGCTGCCCTTCAACCGGTTCATCAACAAGGAGGGCGAGGGCGTCGACACCATCCTCGGCCCCGAGATGCGCTCCACCGGCGAGGTCATGGGCCTGGACACCGGGTTCGGCCCCGCCTACGCCAAGTCCCAGCTGGCGGTCAACGGCACCGTGCCCACCCAGGGCAAGGTGTTCGTGTCGGTCGCCAACCGCGACAAGCGCTCGATGATCTTCCCGGTCAAGCGCCTGGCCGACCTCGGCTTCGAGATCCTGGCCACCGAGGGCACCGCCGTGGTCCTGCGCCGCAACGGCGTCCTCGCGACCGTGGTGCGCAAGCACAGCACGGGCACCGGCCCCAACGGCGAGCCCACCATCGTGCAGCTCATCCACGACGGTGAGGTCGACCTGATCGTCAACACCCCGTTCGGCAGCGCGGGCCAGTCCGGCCCGCGTCTGGACGGGTACGAGATCCGGACCGCCGCCATCGCCCGCGCGGTCCCCAGCGTCACCACCGTGCAGGGCCTGGCCGCCGCCGTCCAGGCGATCGAGGCCCGTGTGCGCGGCGACGTCGGGGTGCGGTCCCTCCAGGAGCACGCCCAGTCGCTCACGGAGAGCCGCCGGAGCTCCTAGGCTGTAGCAGTCCGGGTACCGCCAGGGTTCTGCAAGACGAGTCGAGCCGTCGGCGAGGAACGAGCCAGGCGTGGACGAGGATGAGGAATCCCTGGCTGTCCGGGTACCCGGACACGGGCTGAAGCGGAGCGGAGGCCCACAGCAGGCGCAGTCCGGGTGCCGCGGATCGTCGCGGCACCCGGACAGTGAAGCCCAGTTCCAGAGAGGCCACCACCAGACATGAGCGACCACGGACCGGTGCAGACCAGGTGCCCCGTGCTGAACGTGCGCAGGGTGGACGCCTACTACGCCATCACCGTCGTCGCGCCGGGTATCGCGGAACGGTTCCGTTCCGGCCAGTTCGTGTCGGTGGCGGTCGGCGGGGACCACTCCAGCACGCTGTTGCGCCGCCCCTTCGCGATCCACGACGTCAAGCCCGACTACGGTGGGACCGTCGAGTTCCTGTTCGCGGTGCGCGGCACGGGGACCGCCTGGCTGGCGGAGAGAAGATCACGCGACCTGCTCGACGTGGTGGGTCCGCTCGGGCGGCCCTTCCCACTGCCGCGCGATCCGGTCAACTGCGTCCTCGTGGGCGGCGGGTCCGGGAGCGCGCCGCTGTTCCCGCTCGCGCAGTCGCTGCGCAGGCGCGGCTGCCGCGTGGACTTCGTGCTGGGCGCGGCCTCCGCCGACCGCGTGTTCAGCGCCATCACCGCCCGTCGCGTCGCCGAGACCGCGACCTTCACCACCGACGACGGCTCCTTCGGCACCCGGGGGAGGGTCACCGACGTCCTGGGCCGCGTGATCGAGGACTCCCGATCGGACGCGGTGTACGCCTGCGGCCCCATGCCGATGCTCCGGTCCGTCACCCAGGTGGCGGGGGAGCACGGGCTCCCTGTGCAGGTCGCGGTCGAGGAGACCATGGCGTGCGGGATCGGGGTCTGCATGACCTGCGTGATCCCGGTGGTCGGGGAGGACGGCATCACGCGCATGGTGCGTTCCTGCGTGGACGGGCCGGTGTTCCGAGGCGAGCAGGTGCGCTTCGACGACGTCGGGTCCATCCCCTTCGACGCCCTGGGCGCCCCGGGGTGGAAGGGGTCCAGCGCGGCCCGCGCGGCGGAGTCGGCCCGCGACATCGCCTGACACATCAGAGCCACGAGAGGCCCGGTGCCGAGCGGCGCCGGGCCACGAGCGAGCGAAGGCCAGTGAACGCAGACCTCAGGACCAGGCTCGGCTCCCTCCGACTCCCGAACCCGGTGGTCACCGCCGCCGGTTGCGCGGGCTCGGGGCGTGAGCTGTCGCAGTTCTTCGACATCGGGGAGATCGGCGCGGTCACCACGAAGTCGTTGATGTCGGAACCGCGCGCGGGCAGACCCGCGCCGCGCATGGCGGAGACCCCCAGCGGGATGCTCAGCACCACGGGCCTGCAGGGCCCGGGGGTGGACGTGTTCCTCCAGCGGGACCTGCCCTGGCTGCTGGCGCGAGGAGGTCGGGCGATCGTCTCCATCGCGGGGTCCGGCGTGGGCGAGTTCGGTGAGCTGGCACGGCGGGTCTCCGAGGCGGAGGGGGTGGGCGCCATCGAGGTCAACCTCTCCTGCCCGAACCCCGCCGACCCCGTGGGGCGGCACTTCGCGGACGACGCCGCCCAGGCGGCGGTGATCGTGCAGACGGTGCGCTCGCACGCGCGCTCGGACGTTCCGGTCCTGGCCAAGCTCTCCGCCGACGTCCCCGACGTGGTGGAGCTGGCCGGAGCCTGTGTGGCGGCCCGCGTCGACGGTCTGACCATGATCAACACCCTGCGGGGGATGAGCGTGGACACGCGGACGCTGCGCCCGGCGGTGGCCGGGGGGATGGGTGGGCTGTCCGGCCCGGCGATCCGCCCGCTGGCGGTGGGGTGCGTCTACCGGGTGCACGAGGCCTTCCCGGAGGTGCCGATCGTCGGCGTCGGCGGGGTGCGCACCGGCACCGACGTCCTGGAGTTCATGGCGGCGGGCGCCAGCGCGGTGGGGGTGGGGACGGTCAACTTCTCCGACCCGTCGGCGTGCACGCGGATCCTGCGGGAGTTCACGGAGGCGCTGGAGGCGCGCGGGGTCTCCAGGGCCTCGGACGTGGTGGGGGCCGCCCATCGCGCCGGAACGGGTGTGTGACCACCCGTTCACGCGCCAACAGTGCCCTGACCGGCCTGAACGGCCCTGAGATGGCTCTGTGTGGCCGAACGCGTGCTCCGGGGATACGTGGGTGGGTTCGCGGAGAACGTGCGCCTACGTCCGCTTGAGTGGCCGTTACGGGGAAGTGACGCGGGTAGGGCGCATGAAGCGGCCGATCCGGGGAACCGCACACCTTGGTGGTGTGCACATGACAGCGAACGTGCATCGGCCGATGCGTGTGTAAGCACGGGCGTAAGTACGGACGTAAGGCACGAACGGAAGTATTCCGGCACCGGTGCAGCACCGGTGGCACACGATTGGAGATACCGACATGACCGCGCACTCCGCGCCCATCGCCGTCGCGATCGACGCGAACGAGATCGAGACGGCGGCCACCTGGGCCTCCGCGGTCGCGCCGCACGTGAGCACGGTGAAGGTGGGGCTGGAGCTGTACCTGCGCTACGGCCCCGACGTGATCAGCGCCGTGCGCGGCGCCAACCGTGTCGGGGTCTTCCTCGACCTGAAGCTGCACGACATCCCGGCCACGGTCGCCGGGGCCGCGCGCTCGGTCGCTGGGCTGCGTCCCTCGATCCTGACCGTGCACGCCTCCGGGGGAGCGGACATGGTCCGCGCCGCGGTCGAGGCGGCGCCGGACACCAGGATCGCCGCGGTCACCGTGCTCACGTCCATGAACGAGGCGGACCTGGAGCAGGTGGGGCTGCTCGGTCCGTCGCGGGACGCGGTGCGGCGCCTGGCCGTGCTCGCGGTGGGCGCGGGCGCGCGGGCGCTGGTCTGCTCGCCCCAGGAGGTGGCGCTGGTCCGTGCGGAGGTGGGGCCGGACGTCACCCTGATCACCCCGGGGGTCCGCCCGGCCGGGGCGGACGTCGGTGACCAGTCGCGGGTCGCCACCCCGGAGGCGGCGATCGAGGCCGGGGCGGACCTCCTGGTCATCGGACGACCCATCACCCGCGCCCCGGACCCGGGCGCGGCGGCGGCCTCGATCGCGGCGGCCGTGCGGAGGGCCGGGGGTCGTGTCTGAAATCAGGGAGGGGCCGGGGCGGGGCGGCCGTGGGCTGCCCGGACACGGCGCAGGTGAGAGCAGGACAGTCCCATTTGTCGCATCTGTCCCATCACTCACAGTTGTGGATCACGGACGGTCACCAATTAGGCGTGTCCAAAACTAGGAATCCATGGCGAAGAGTGACCCGAGTCACCGCAGGGTGACCTGCGCAGGTGGTGCGCTTTCCCAGCTCGGCAATCGGGACCAAAGTCCTGATTTTCGTGTCCGACCGCAATTGGATCGTCACTCAGGGTAGTTCCTTCGATGAAATAGCCCTTGAAAGGGCACTTTACGTTGCCTAACAGGGGTCAGACCTACTAACTTGCGCAGGCGTCCGCCCTCTACAAACGAGTAGAAAACCGAGGTGACCCGGCGTGGCCCTTCCTCCCCTCACACCCGAGCAGCGCAGCGCGGCTCTTGAGAAGGCCGCCAAGGCCAGAAAAGAGCGTGCGGAGGTCAAGAACAAGCTCAAGAACGGCGGCATCTCGCTGTCCGAGGTCCTCTCCAACGGCCTCAAGGACGACGTCATCGGCAAGATGAAGGTTTCGGCTCTGCTGGAATCCCTCCCCGGTGTCGGCAAGGTGCGTGCCAAGCAGATCATGGAGCGGCTCAACATCGCTGAGTCGCGCCGTGTCCGAGGCCTCGGCACCAACCAGCGTGCCGCCCTCGAGAGCGAGTTCGGCGACCTCACCAAGTAACACCGGTCCGGTGGCGACACCGGCCAACACCGCCCCCGACGCGTCCCCCACAGTCGCGCGGAGCCGCCGCACCAGTGGCCACGGCACGCGGTGAGCAACAACCCGACGCCACGGTGTGGCGGGCGGGTGGGCCCCAGGTCACACCCCGTCCGCCCCACCGTGGCTCGGTGATATAAAGGGAGCTTCCCGCGACCGTACGCTGCGCGCCAGCGCGCCAGCACGAGCCGCCCGCGCGGTGCGCGCCGGACCACCGGGTCCGGCCCCGGCAGCGCTCACGAGGCCCACGGCCCACCGCGTGGCGGAGAGCCGAATGGAAGCCTGATACTCACATGCCTGCGCAGACCGCAGACCAGACCCGACCGGCCGAGAAACGACTGACCGTCCTGTCCGGCCCCTCCGGCGTGGGAAAGAGCACGGTCGTCGCCCACCTGCGCCAGGTCAACCCCGACGTGTGGCTCTCGGTGTCGGTGACCACCCGCGCCCCCCGACCCGGCGAGCGCGACGGGGTCCAGTACCACTTCGTCACCGACGAGGAGTTCGACCGCCTCGTCGCCGAGGACCAGCTCCTGGAGTGGGCCCAGTTCGCGGGCAACCGCTACGGCACCCCGCGCGGACCCGTCGAGGAGCGCCTCAGCGAGGGGATCCCCGTGCTGCTGGAGATCGAACTCCAGGGAGCGCGCCAGGTCCGCGAGTCCATGGACGACGCCCTGCACGTCTTCCTCGCCCCGCCCTCGTGGGAGGAGCTGGTCCGCAGGCTGACCGGCCGCGGAACCGAGTCCGACGACGTGATCCGGCGCCGCCTGGAGGTCGCCAAGGTCGAGCTCGCCGCCGAGAAGGAGTTCGACACCACGCTCGTCAACACGTCCGTGCAGGAAGTGTGCGACGAGCTGCTAGCGTTGATGACAGCGCCCAAGGTGTGATAACGGGTGCGTATCGGGCCGCGCCGCACTCCGGCAGCGGCCGCGTCCGCCCCGTTTCCGGGCCCCAAGAACCTTTCTGTCCAACCCGTGTCACGGCTTCCGACGGAGCCGCAGACCGTCCCTGGAGGTAACGAAGTGGCTGGTACCGAGCCCGTCGCCGAAGGCATCACCAACCCGCCGATCGACGACCTGCTGGAGTGCGTCGACAGCAAGTACAGCCTGGTCACCATGGCCTCCAAGCGGGCCCGCCAGATCAACGCCTACTACGCCCAGCTGGGCGAGGGCCTGCTGGAGTACGTCGGCCCGCTGGTCGAGACCCAGGTCCAGGAGAAGTCCCTCTCCATCGCCCTGCGCGAGGTCAGGTCCGGCCTGCTCACCGCCGAGCCGTACGAGGGCACCTGAGCCGCGCCCCACACGGGCACGCCCCCTCGGGGGCACCGACCGCGCCCGTCGCACCCCCGCCCGGGGCGTGCGGCGGGCGCGGCCTGGTAGAACTCCATGTGTGAGTGACACAGATTCCGTTCCCCAGGTGGTCCTCGGCGTCGGCGGGGGCATCGCCGCCTACAAGGTGTGCGAGCTGCTGCGCCGGCTGACCGAGTCCGGCCACCGAGTCCGGGTCGTGCCCACCGCCGACGCCCTGCGCTTCGTCGGTGAGCCCACCTGGGCCGCCCTGTCCGGCCAGCCCGTCGCCACCGGCGTGTGGGACGAGGTCCACGAGGTCCCGCACGTGCGCATCGGCCAGTCGGCCGACCTGGTCCTCGTCGCCCCGGCCACCGCCAACCTCCTCGCCAAGGCCGCCGCCGGACTCGCGGACGACCTGCTGACCAACACCCTCCTCACGGCGCGGTGCCCGGTGGTGTTCGCCCCCGCGATGCACACCGAGATGTGGGAGCATCCCGCCACCCAGGCCAACGTGGCCACCCTGCGCTCGCGCGGCGCCGTCGTCCTGGACCCGGCCGTGGGCCGCCTCACCGGCGCCGACACCGGCCGTGGACGCCTGCCCGACCCCGCCGAACTCTTCGAGGCCGCCCGTCTGGTCCTGCGTCGGGGCGCCACCCGCTCCGACCTCGCGGGCCGACGCGTGGTCGTCTCCGCGGGCGGCACCCGCGAGGCCATCGACCCCGTCCGCTTCCTGGGCAACCACTCCTCGGGCCGTCAGGGGTACGCCCTCGCGCGCACCGCCGCCGCCCGGGGCGCTGACGTGACCCTGGTGGCGGCCAACGTCTCCCTGCCCGACCCCGCCGGGGTGCGCCTGGTGCGGGTGGAGTCGGCGGTGGAGCTGGCCGAGGCCATGGAGACGGAGCGCGCCGGGGCCGACGCCGTGGTGATGAGCGCCGCCGTGGCCGACTTCCGCCCGGTGACCAGCGCCGCCTCCAAGATCAAGAAGTCCGGGGACGCCCCGGCACCGATCGAACTGGTGGAGAACCCCGACATCCTCGCCGGCCTGGTGGCCTCGCGGGCGCGGGAGCACGTGGAGCAGACCATCGTCGGGTTCGCCGCCGAGACCGACGACGTCATCGCCAACGGCCGCGCCAAGCTGGCCCGCAAGGGGTGCGACCTGCTCGTGGTCAACCAGGTCGGCGGCGGCCGCGCCTTCGGCACCGAGGACAACCAGGCGACGGTGCTCGGTTCCGACGGGAGCGCCGTGGACATTCCCACAGGGCCCAAGGAGGACCTCGCGGACCGCGTCTGGGACCTGGTGGTCGAACGGCTGCCGGGATGAGGGTCACCGTCGCGGAGGGAACTCCCGACGTACAGCGCGATCCGGGGGTCCGTCGCCGTTCCGTCGGCAAAACTTCCGCTCGGCGCGCTGGATTCCTACCGCTGAGTACGACAGACTCATTCGGGTGCCGACGAACGGCTGAGGAGGCCCGCCGCCGCGCACCCGCCCCCACCAGTCCCGTTACAGTGGACCGATAACCAACCGCGTCGGTCGGTATTGCCGTCCCGACACATGTCAGCCAGCAGCCGCTGCAAGGAGTCACGCAACGTGTCCCGCCGCCTTTTCACCTCCGAGTCGGTCACCGAAGGCCATCCCGACAAGATGGCCGACCAGATCAGTGACGCGATCCTCGACGCGATGCTCGCCACCGACCCCGGCAGCCGGGTCGCGGTCGAGACGCTGATCACCACGGGTCAGGTCCACATCGCGGGTGAGGTCACCACCCAGACCTATGTCGACATCCCCGCGATCGTGCGCGAGAAGATCCTCCAGATCGGCTACGACTCGTCCGCCAAGGGTTTCGACGGTGACTCCTGTGGGGTCAACGTCTCCATCGACGCGCAGTCCCCGGACATCGCCCAGGGCGTCGACACCGCCTACGAGGCGCGCGTCGAGCACGAGGACGACGTCCTCAACCGGCAGGGCGCCGGCGACCAGGGCCTCATGTTCGGCTACGCCAACCGTGAGACCCCCGAGCTCATGCCGCTGCCGATCAAGCTGGCCCACTCGCTCTCCGAGCGCCTGTCCGAGGTCCGCCGCAACGGCACCGTCCCCTACCTGCGCCCCGACGGCAAGACCCAGGTCACCGTCGAGTACGAGGGCCAGACCCCGGTCCGCCTGGACACCGTCGTGGTCTCCAGCCAGCACTCGGCGGACATCAACCTGGAGGAGATGCTGACCCCGGACATCCGGGAGCACGTCATCGAGCCCGTGGTCGCCGCCTACGGCCTGGACGCGGACGACTACCGCCTCCTGGTCAACCCGACCGGTCGCTTCGAGATCGGTGGCCCGATGGGCGACGCCGGTCTCACCGGCCGCAAGATCATCGTCGACACCTACGGCGGCTACGCCCGCCACGGCGGCGGCGCCTTCTCGGGCAAGGACCCGTCGAAGGTGGACCGTTCCGCCGCCTACGCCACCCGCTGGGTCGCGAAGAACATCGTCGCCGCTGAGCTGGCCGAGCGCGCCGAGGTCCAGGTGGCCTACGCGATCGGCAAGGCCCACCCGGTGGGTGTGTTCATCGAGACCTTCGGCACCGAGCGGGTGGCGCCGGAGCTGATCGAGAAGGCCGTCAAGGAGGTCTTCGACCTGCGTCCGGCCGCCATCGTGCGCGACCTGGACCTGCTGCGTCCGATCTACTCCAAGACCGCCGCCTACGGTCACTTCGGCCGTGAGCTGCCGGAGTTCACCTGGGAGCGCACGGACCGCGCCGCCGCGCTGCGTTCGTTCGTCGGCGTCTAGGAGACGCACCGGTACCGGGGGGGGGGGGGGGGGGGGAACCCCCCCCCTCTTGTTTTCTTG